>NZ_JBNGGC010000037.1:0-80296 GCF_049974565.1 Streptomyces sp. WG5
TGCTTTCCAGGTTCCCGCTTTCGCGTTTCCCTTTCCGGCGGTTCCGACTCTATCAGATCCTTTCGGCCCTGATTCCCCGTCAGAGGGGGTTGTCTTCGCGGCTGTTGGGCCGTTCCGACGAGTGAGACTCTAGCGGATTCCCGGCTCCCGAGCTAATCGGGGACCGCGTCCTTGCGGACGTGGATTCCTCATTCCGCAAATACGCGCACCGACAATGCGACGACGCCGACAGCGCGACTGCTCGTCGAGAAGTGGTTGGTACTTGCGGAATCGCTGTCCGGGGACCGACCGGAGTCGGCGCTCACGTCGGACAACTCGGAGAACATTACGAGTACGGGACCGGCGTGTCAAATGCCGGGTCGCGCGGCGTCCGCGGGCGTACGGTGAGAGGCGTGATGACGCGTACGTGTGCTCAGCTCTGGCGGGCCGCCTGACGGCGGCCGCGCTCACGTACGCACTCGACGGCCGCCGCTTCGGCGGCCGTTCTCGTATCTCCTTCCAGGAGGGGCGGCCGACGAGGGGCGGCGGCCCTGACCAGGAGGTGGAGAGATGACACGGGTCTTCAGTGGGGTCAAGCCGACCGGGCACCTGACCCTGGGGAACTATCTGGGAGCCATGCGGCAGTGGGCCGCGCAGGACCAGCACCGATCGGACGCGCTGTTCTGCGTCGTCGACCTGCACGCGCTGACCGTGGACCATGATCCGGCGCGGGTGCGCAGACTGAGTCGGCAGGCGGCGTCCCTGCTGCTGGCGGCAGGGCTGGATCCGGAGCTGTGCACCGTGTTCGTGCAGAGCCACGTCGACGAGCACGCCCGGCTGTCGTACGTACTGGAGTGCGTCGCCACCGACGGGGAGATGCGGCGGATGATCCAGTACAGGGAGAAGGCGGCGCGGGAGCGGCAGCGGGGCGGGAGTGTGCGGCTGTCGCTGCTGACGTATCCCGTGCTGATGGCGGCCGACATCCTGGCGTACGGGACGGACGAGGTGCCGGTCGGGAACGACCAGACCCAGCACGTGGAGCTCGCACGGGATCTGGCGGTGCGGTTCAACCAGCGGTACGGGCACACGTTCGTGGTGCCGCGGGCCACGAGTCCGGCGGTCGCGGCTCGGGTGATGAACCTTCAGGAGCCCGCGTCGAAGATGGGGAAGAGCGACGACGTCGGCCCCGGGATCGTCTACCTGCTCGATGAGCCGGACGTGGTGCGGAAGAAGGTCATGCGGGCCGTGACCGACAGTGGGCACGAGGTCGTGTACGACCGGGAGGCGCGGCCGGGGCTCGCGAACCTGCTGGAGATCCTCGCCGCCTGCACGGGTCGGGGACCGGCTGAGCTGGCGGGTGGGTACGACTCGTACGGCACCTTGAAGAAGGACACCGCGGAGGCGGTCGTGGAGGTGCTGCGGCCCGTGCAGGAGCGGCACAAGGAGCTGTGTGCGGACCCCGGGCACGTGGAGGGCGTGCTGAGGGAGGGCGCGGGCAAGGCTCGGGGCATGGCTCGGCCGACCGTGGATGCCGCCTACCGGGCGATCGGGCTGCTGCCGCCCGTGCACGCGGCCCGGTAGGCGCGGGGCCGGTGGCGAGGCGCGATGCGCGGGAGGCGCAGGGCCGGCGCATCGTGACCTCGCTGCCGAAGCCCGCGCGGCGGGCGGCCTCGGGCATGGGCAGGCCGGTGCGTCGAGGAGCTGCGGAGTGAGCGCCGCGCCGGGCTCGCTCCGGTCGCCCGCCCTGTCAGTCCTTGGTGCCGGAGGCGAGTTCCCGGCTGCGGTCGCGGGCGGCTTCCAGGGCGGCGATGAGGGCCGCGCGGACGCCGTGGTTCTCAAGTTCGCGGATGGCGTTGATGGTGGTGCCGGCGGGGGACGTGACGTTCTCGCGGAGCCTGACCGGGTGCTCGCCGCTGTCGCGGAGCATCTTCGCGGCGCCGATCGCGGACTGGACGATCAGGTCGTGGGCCTTGTCGCGGGGAAGGCCCAGGAGGATACCGGCGTCGGTCATGGCTTCGACCAGGTAGAAGAAGTACGCCGGGCCGGAGCCGGAGAGGGCGGTACAGGCGTCCTGCTGGGACTCGGGAACGCGGAGGGTCTTGCCGACGGCGCCGAAGATCTCCTCAGTGTGGGTCAGGTGGTCCGCGGTGGCGTGGGTGCCGGCCGAGATGACGGACATGGCCTCGTCGACGAGGGCCGGGGTGTTCGTCATGACCCGGACGACCGGGGTGCCCGGGGCGAGGTGCTCCTCGAAGAAGGCGGTCGGGATGCCCGCGGCCCCGCTGATGACCAGGCGGTCGGCGGGGACGTGCGGCGCGAGTTCGTCGAGGAGCGTGCCCATGTCCTGCGGCTTGACCGTGAGGATCAGGGTGTCGGCGGTCTTCGCGGCCTCGGCGTTGGTGACCGGGGTGACTCCGTGGCGGGCGCGGAGTTCTTCGGCCCGTTCCCGGCGGCGGGCGGTGACCAGGAGGTCGGCGGGTGCCCAGCCGGCTCCGATCATTCCGCTGAGCAGGGCTTCGCCGATCTTGCCGGTGCCGAGGACTGCGACTTTCTGGGTCATGGCTTTCGGTGCCCTCCGAGTGCCCTCTGGGGGTGCGTCGTCCGTCGTCGTCATCCTCGCATCCCGGGGGCGGGTGGGGCCGGGGCGTCCGGTGGGCGGGATTCCGGTGGGGCGCGCTAGGGCGTCCGGCGTGTGAGGGTGACCGCGCCCAGGGCCAGGACCAGGAGTGCGCAGCCCGCGACGATCAGGGCGTCCCGTACGAAGGCGGTGGTCACGTCGGCGTGGTTCAGGACCTCGTTCATGCCGTCCACCGCGTAGGACATGGGCAGTACGTCGGAGACCGCCTCCAGCACCGGGTGCATCTCGTCGCGCGGGGTGAAGAGGCCGCAGAGGAGGAGCTGGGGGAAGATCACGGCCGGCATGAACTGGACCGCCTGGAACTCCGAGGCCGCGAAGGCCGAGACGAAGAGACCGAGGGCGGTGCCGAGGAGGGCGTCGAGCAGCGCGACCAGAAGGAGGAGCCAGGGGCTGCCCGTCACGTCCAGGCCGAGGAACCAGACCGCCAGGCCGGTCGCCAGGGCCGACTGGACGATGGCGAGGGCCCCGAAGGCGAGGGCGTAGCCGGCGATGAGGTCGCCCTTGCCCAGCGGCATGGCGAGGAGGCGCTCGAGGGTGCCGGAGGTGCGCTCGCGCAGGGTCGCGATGGAGGTGACCAGGAACATCGTGATCAGCGGGAAGATCCCGAGGAGCGAGGCGCCGATGGTGTCGAAGGTGCGCGGGCTGCCGTCGAAGACGTAGCGCAGCAGGAACAGCATCGCGCAGGGGATCAGTATCAGGAGCGCGATGGTGCGGGGGTCGTGGCTCAGCTGGCGCAGGACGCGGGTCGCGGTGGCTGTGGTGCGGGAGAGGGTCAGAGGGCGGGTGGGGGCGGGGTGCAGGGAGGTTGCGGGGGCGGGGGCCGCGGGGGTGGTCATGGGGCCGTCTCCTTCGTGCGGGCCGCCGTCGCCTCGTCGACCAGGTGCAGGAAGGCTTCCTCGACCGTTTCGGAGCCGGTGCGGGTGCGCAGGGCGTCGGGGGTGTCCTCGGCGAGGATCTCGCCCTCGCGCATGAGGAGGAGGCGGTGGCAGCGCTCGGCCTCGTCCATGACGTGGGAGGAGACGAGGAGGGTGGTGCCGCGGTCGGCGGCCAGGGAGTGGAAGAGGGTCCAGAGGTCTCGGCGGAGTACGGGGTCCAGGCCGACCGTCGGTTCGTCGAGGACCAGGAGTTCGGGGGCACCGAGGAGGGCCACGCCGAGGGAGACGCGGCTGCGCTGGCCGCCGGAGAGGTTGCCGGCCAGGGCGTCGGCGTGGGGGGTGAGGCCGACCTCGGCGAGGACGCGGGTGACGTTCTCGTGGCGGGTCCCGGCGGCTGCGCGGCCGGGGGCGAGGACCGCGGCGAAGTAGGCCAGGTTCTGGTGGACGGTCAGGTCGTCGAAGACGGACGGGCCCTGGGTGACGTAGCCGATGCGGCTGCGCAGGGCCGGGTGGCCGGCCGGGCGGCCGAGGACGTCCAGGGTGCCGGAGACCTTGGCCTGGGTGCCGGCGATCGCGCGCATCAGGGTCGACTTGCCGCAGCCGGAGGGGCCGAGGAGGCCGGTGATCCGGCCGCGCGGGACGGTGAAGCCCAGGGCGCGCAGGACGGTGCGGGGGCCGCGGGTGACGGTGAGGCTCTCGGCGCGGACAGCGGGTGGGGCGGGGGTGCCGCCTCGTCCTCCGGGGGGCGGTACTTCGGGGGGCGGGGAGGAGTAATTCATCATGTGATGAATACTCCTCCCGGGGGTGCGCCGCGTCAAGCGGTCGGGGTCGCCGGGGTCGTCGCGAGCAGGAGGCGGACGTCGTACGTCTCCTCGACGATTCCGTCCGGGAAGGCGGCCAGGAGGTGCCGGCGCTCCTCGGCCAGGAAGGCCGCACGGCGTTCCTCGGTGTCGGTCAGGAAGACCGAGTGGCTGCCGAGGTTGGCCAGGTGGGTGGCGAGCGGGACGCGGCGGCTCCAGCGGATGTCGCGGCGGGTGAAGTCGAGGCGGCCGGCGGGGTCGGCGACACGTGCGTCGAGGTTCCGCTTCTCGGCGGCGAGGTCCAGCCCGAAGTACCGGTCGGCACGGTCGGCGGCCGCCGCGATCCACGGCACGTCGTGGGCGCCGGTGTTCCACCACAGCGCGAGCGCGCCGCCCGGACGCAGCACGCGCAGCGCCTCCGGGACGGCCAGGGCGGGGTCGGTCCAGTGCCAGGCCTGGGCGTAGGTGAGGAAGTCGGCGCAGTGGTCGGCGAGGGGGAGGGCGTTGCCGTCGCCCCGCACTACGGGCACGCCGGGGAGGGTGCGGCGGAACTCGGCGGCCATGCCGGCGCCGGGTTCGACGGCGATCACCTCGGCGCCGCGCGCGTTGAGGCGGGCGGTGGCGATGCCCGTACCGGCGCCGGCGTCCACGACGCGGGCGCCGGCCAGCGGACGGCCGGCCAACTCCTCCAGCGCCTCGAAGAGGGCGGGCGGGTAGGAGGGGCGGTTGGCGGCGTACTGGGCGGCGGCGGCGTTGAAGGAGTGGGCGCGGGCGCTGTGCGTGGGCCCGGAGGGCGCGGGTGTCGTCATGCGGCCATGGTGGCCGGGCGGCTTCGGGGCGCAGGGAGGTTTTCGGGAAGGACGGGTGGCGGTCGGGGACGCCCCCGGCGGGTACGGCGAACGGCCGTCGGGGACGCCCCGGCGGGTACGGCGGACGGCTGCCGGGCAGGCGCCGGCGGGGTGCGGCGGACGGCTGCCGGGCAAGCCCCGGCAGGTGCGGCGGACGGCTGCCGGGCAGGCGCCGAGGGCAGTGCGGCTAGCGGCGGCGCTTCTTCGACGGGTTGCCCGAGCGGCGGGTGGTGCGCTTCTCGTAGTCCTCGCGGGCCTTGTCGTACTCGGCGCGGTGCAGTTTCTCGCCCGGGGCTTCGGTGAAGGTGCGGAAGAAGTAGGCGAGGAGCGAGCCGACGAAGCCGATGGCCAGCAGGCCGCGGAGGGAGGCCTGGCGGTCGGGGTCGGGGCGGCTGGTGAAGGCGGACCAGGTGTGGCGGAAGGCCAGGGCGCTGCAGATCGCGAACATCACGGTCATCAGCAGCGAGACGAAGCCGCCGATGTCGGCGATCTGGAGGCCCTGGTAGGCGATGCGGAGCACGAAGCAGGCGGCGGCCGCCGCGGCGAGGGATCCGACGGCGAGGCCGGCCCGGCGGGCGGCGTAGCCGTTGTCGTGGTTCACCCAGGTGGTGCCGTAGAACCGGATGGGTTCGGGGCGGGGGCCCGCGGGGATGTCCGGGATGCCGTTCGTGCCGTTCTCTGCGCTCACGGGTCGATTATGGCGCCGGGGTGTCGCGGACCCGGCGCCGGGCGGGCCCGCCTCGCGGAACGTGCGGTCAGCCGCCCTGGCCGGCGCTGCCGATCGGGCCGACCTCCACCGGGGAGCCGGAACCGTCCGTGACGGGCAGCGTGGCGCCGCCCGGCCAGTCGAGCGTGACCGCCTTCGTCTCGTCCGGCGGGGTCACCACCAGGCCCGTGACGCGGACGCCGGAGCCGCCCGAGTCGTTTGTCGTCGTCGTTCTGGCAGGCGGTGAGCGAGAGACCCGCGACGACGGCCACGGCTGCGAGGGTGATCCTGCGAACGCGCATGGTTTTTCCTCGGTATCGGTGGGGGTGCCGGCCCGTGGGCACGAGCGAGCGTTTCTGATCACCGAGACCCGCCCGGCCGGCATCCCGTTCCGCCCCCACCTCTCTCATACAGCGTCAGGACAGCTCTGTTACCCACCCACCTGTCGCGCACTCAGCAGCGAGGAGCCACGTAGCCGTCGCTGCCGGTGCGGATGTACGCGTCGGCGACGTACTGGCCGCTGCCGATGTTGTCCCAGATGTTCGAGGTGCCGTACGGGCCCGACACCCGGGTGCCCGGTGTCTGGCAGTTGATCTGGACCCTGGCGCCCTCGGGCAGGGACCGGACGACGGAGTAGCCGGTGCCGGGGCCGCTGCGGACGTTCAGCCGGTAGCCCGGGGCGACCGGGTAGGAGCGGGCGGCCGTGGCCGCCACCGTGGTGACGGCCTCCGCGGCCGTCTTCTCGTCCCCGCCCTCGATGTCCGAGATCTGGTCGGCAGACATGAAAAACCTCCCCCGTCGGACCCACGGCTGCCGTGGGTCGCGTGATGTCCATGGACATGGAAGCAGTGCAAAACAAGCCACGGAACACAAGTTCGCAACTCGCACGCGGAGGCTAGCAAGCCGCCTCGGTCCCGTACGACCCATCGACTAGGCTCCGAGCGTCGCGCGCGCGAACGAACAGTACGGGGGAGGTTCCATGGCGCCGCAGAGGAACGCCGGAGCGGGCGCGGAAGCGGAACTTCCGGAATACGCCGGCCACTACCGTCTGGAGTCCTGTCTGGGCTCGGGTGGCATGGGCGTCGTACATCTGGCCCGGAGCACCTCCGGAATGCGGGTCGCGGTGAAGGTCGTGCACGCCCGGTACGCCATGGATCCCGAGTTCAGAGGGCGGTTCCGGCAGGAGGTGGCCGCCGCGCGGCGGGTGAGCGGGGCGTTCACCGCGCCCGTCGTCGACGCCGACCCGGAGGGCGGACGGCCCTGGATGGCCACGCTGTACATCCCCGGACCGACCCTCGCCGAGCAGGTGAAGCGGAACGGGCCGATGGACCCGGACCAGGCGCGCCGGCTGATGGCCGGGCTCGCGGAGGCGCTGCGGGACATCCACCGGGTCGGGGTCGTGCACCGGGACCTGAAACCGAGCAACGTGCTGCTGGCCGAGGACGGGCCGAAGGTCATCGACTTCGGCATTTCCCGGCCGAAGGACAGCGAACTGCGCACCGAGACCGGGAAGCTGATCGGTACGCCGCCGTTCATGGCGCCGGAGCAGTTCCGGCGGCCCCGGGAAGTGGGTCCCGCGGCCGACGTCTTCGCCCTCGGCTCGCTCATGGTGCACGCGGCGACCGGGCGCGGGCCCTTCGACTCCGACAGCCCGTACGTCGTCGCCTACCAGGTCGTGCACGACGAGCCCGACCTGACCGGCGTACCGGAGACGATCGCGCCACTGGTGCTGCGGTGTCTCGCGAAGGAGCCCGCCGACCGGCCCACGCCGGACGAGCTGATGCGGCAGCTGCGGTCGGTGGCGGCGGGGTACGACACGCAGGTGTTCGTACCGGCCCCGTGGACGCATGCGCGGGAGACCCAGGAGAGCGGGGTGGCGCAGGGAAGCGGGGAGGCGGAAGAGGCCCAGGAAGTCCAGCAAGTCCAGGAGGTCCGGGACGCGGACGCGCCCGCGGAGCGGCGGCCCGCGTGGCGCCTCGGCGGGCGGACGGCTCTGATGGCCGGGGCGGTCTGCCTCGCCGTGCTCGGCGGGCTGACCTCGCTCCAGCTGATCGACGGCACGGAACCGGCGCGGAAGACCACCGCCGCGCAGAGCGCACGGGGCGGCTTCGGCGTGTGGGAGAAGACGCCCGCTTCGGAGGGCACCGGCATGCCCCTGTGCTCGTACGGGGCCCAGAGGCTGCTGTGCGCGCGGCCGGGACTGGTCTTCGCCCTCGATCCGGCCGACGGCGGCACACTGTGGCGGCACGAGGTCGCGGGGACGACCCGCAGCGAACCGCCGGTCGTGTCGAGCGGCCTCGTCCAGCCCGTCCTCGACCGCATCGGTGACCTGGAGGCGCTCGACCCGGCCACGGGCGAACCCGTGTGGCAGGAGGAGATGCCCGAGTACGACGGAGTGCGGGCGGTCGGCGACATGCTCCTGCTCACCCGTTCCGACGGAACGGTCACGGGTGTGGACAGCGCCTCGGGCGAGACCAGGTGGTCCGGACGGATTCCGGGCCAGGCCGTGCCGTACTTCTCGTCGTTCACCGGAGAGCCGGAAGAACCGTCGGCGTACGCGACGAGCCTGTCCGAGGACGGGAACAGCACCCGGGTCACCGCGGTGGATCCCGCGACGGGGGACGTGCGGTGGGACGCGGAGCTGGAGGGGGCGCTGACGCCCGTGGGGGCGGCGGACGGGTCCGTGTACCTCCTCGTCGGCGGCGCCGTCTACGGGGACGTGAAGGCGGTGGTCCGCTACACGCCCGGCACGGGGGCCACCCGCCGGGTGACGCTGCCCGTGCCGGTCGCGCAGGCGGCGGCCGGCGTGCGCGGGGACACCGTGCACCTCATGGGCGCGGGCGGCTCGCTGGTGGCCGTGGACATGGCGGCGGGCAGGCAGCGGTGGCGGCTGGAGACGGGCGTGAGCCGGGGCTCGGTGCCCGTCTCCGACGGACGGCACGTGTACGTCACCGCTCCCGACGGCCGGCTGCTGGGCGTCGACGCCCGCACGGGGAAGCTCCTCGGGCAGACCCGGCCGCGGCTCGGCGCCGACTCCGACCGCGTCCCCGCCACGCTGCCCGCGCCGGTGCTCGCGGGCGGCCACGTCTACGCCGGTGCGCCCGACGGGACCGTGTTCGGCGTGGCGGGGCGGAACCCGGCCGCCTGGTGACACCGCCGGGCCGGGCCGGGGCCGCGCCGGACGTCGGGCCGCGCGTCGGGCGGAGCCGCGCCGGACAGTCGTCGGACCGGGGCCGGGGGGAGCCGCGTCGGGCGTCGGACCCGGTGGTCAGCCCAGCTTGCTGACGTCGCGCACCGCGCCCTTGTCCGCGCTCGTCGCCATCGCGGCGTACGCCTTCAGGGCCGCGGAGACCTTGCGCTCGCGGTTCTTCGGGGCGTACACGCCGTTCAGGGCCTGCTCGCGGCGGGTCAGCTCGGCGTCGTCGACCAGCAGCTCGATGGAGCGGTTCGGGATGTCGATGCGGATGCGGTCGCCGTCCTCGACGAGGGCGATGGTGCCGCCGGCCGCCGCCTCGGGCGAGGCGTGGCCGATGGAGAGGCCGGACGTGCCGCCGGAGAAGCGGCCGTCGGTGACCAGGGCGCAGGCCTTTCCGAGGCCGCGGCCCTTCAGGTACGAGGTCGGGTAGAGCATCTCCTGCATGCCGGGGCCGCCCTTGGGGCCCTCGTAGCGGATGACGACGACGTCGCCCTCCTTGACCTGCTGGGTGAGGATCTTCTGGACGGCCTCCTCCTGCGACTCGCAGACGACGGCCGGGCCCTCGAAGGTCCAGATCGACTCGTCGACGCCGGCGGTCTTGACGACGCAGCCGTCGACGGCGAGGTTGCCGCGCAGGACGGCGAGACCGCCGTCCTTGGAGTAGGCGTGCTCCACGGATCGGATGCAGCCGCCCTCGGCGTCCTCGTCCAGGGAGTCCCAGCGCTCGGACTGGGAGAAGGCCTCGGCGGAGCGGACGCAGCCGGGGGCCGCGTGCCACAGCTCGACGGCCTCCTGGGAGGGCGAGCCGCCGCGGATGTCCCAGGTCTTCAGCCAGTCGGCCAGGGACGGGCTGTGCACGGAGTGCACGTCCTCGTTGAGCAGGCCGCCGCGGTGCAGTTCGCCGAGGAGGGCCGGGATGCCGCCCGCGCGGTGCACGTCCTCCATGTAGTACGTGCGGTCCTTGGCGACGTTCGGCGCGACCTTGGCGAGGCACGGGACGCGGCGCGAGAGGGCGTCCATCTCGGTGAGGCCGTAGGCGACCTCCGCCTCCTGGGCGGCGGCCAGCAGGTGCAGGATCGTGTTGGTGGAGCCGCCCATCGCGATGTCCAGCGCCATGGCGTTCCCGAAGGCCGCGGGGGTGGCGATGTTGCGGGGCAGGACCGAGTCGTCGTCCTGCTCGTAGTAGCGGCGGGTCAGGTCCAGCACCGTGCGGGCGGCGTTCTCGTAGAGCGCCTTGCGGGCGGTGTGGGTGGCCAGGACCGAGCCGTTGCCGGGGAGGGAGAGGCCGATGGCCTCGGTGAGGCAGTTCATCGAGTTGGCGGTGAACATGCCGGAGCAGGAGCCGCAGGTCGGGCAGGCGTTCTCCTCGATGCGGAGGATGTCCGCGTCGGAGATCTTGTCGTTGACCGCTTCCGACATCGCGTCGACCAGGTCCAGGGTGCGGACCGTGCCGTCGACCAGGGTGGCGCGGCCGGACTCCATCGGGCCGCCGGAGACGAAGACCGTCGGGATGTTCAGCCGCAGGGCGGCGTTGAGCATGCCCGGGGTGATCTTGTCGCAGTTGGAGATGCAGATCAGGGCGTCGGCGCAGTGGGCCTCGACCATGTACTCCACGCTGTCCGCGATCAGGTCGCGGGAGGGCAGGGAGTAGAGCATGCCGCCGTGGCCCATGGCGATGCCGTCGTCGACGGCGATCGTGTTGAACTCGCGCGGGATGCCGCCGGCCGCGGTGACCGCCTCGCTGACGATCCGGCCGACGGGGGCGAGGTGCGTGTGGCCCGGCACGAACTCCGTGAAGCTGTTGGCGACGGCGATGATCGGCTTCCGCCCGATGTCCGCGCCGGGTACACCGGAGGCACGCATAAGGGCGCGGGCGCCCGCCATGTTGCGGCCGTGGGTGACTGTGCGGGACCTCAGTTCGGGCATCGTCGCTCGCTCCTTCGGAGAGTAATGACTGTCGTCGAGCGTACGCCGGTCATCCATGGACCGGGACAAGGCGTCCGGGATGCGGGACGTATGTCTCGTCCGTCCCGTCCGCGATGCCCGGTGGCGACGCCGGAACGCGGCCTCAGGGCCCGGTCAGATGCCCCTGTACGACCGGTGCCACGCGGGCGATGACCCGCTCCGGGTCGGCCGAGGCCAACGGCTCCACCTTGATCACGTACCGCAGCATCGCGCACCCCACCAGCTGCGCCGCCGCCAGCTCGGCACGGAGTTCCGCGTCGGGCAGGTCCAGCTGGGCGGCGATCCGCCGCAGCAGCTGGGCGGCGATCAGGCGGCGGAAGACGGCGGCGGCGGTGTCGTTGTCGACGGCGGAGCGGACGATGGCCAGCAGCGGCGTACGGGTGGCGGGGTTCTCCCAGAGGCCGAAGACGAAACGGGTGAGCCGCTCGCCCACTTCGCCGAGGGGGCCGTCGCCGATGGCCTCGGGGGCTTTCAGGGCGGGCGCGAAGGCGACCTCGACGGCCGCCGCGAAGACCTGTTCCTTGGTGCCGAAGTAGTGGTGCACCAGGGCCGGGTCCACGCCCGCCGCCTTGGCGATGCCGCGTACGGACGTCTTCTCGTAGCCGCGCTCGGAGAACTCCTCGCGGGCCGTGGTGAGGATGCGGTCGCGGGTGCCGGCGGACTCCGTGCGCGGGGGCCTGCCGCGGCGGCGGGTTCCCCCGGCGGTGTCGCTCACCGCCGGTGCGCCTTCGCCGCCGAGCCCGTCGAGCCCGTCGAGCCCGTCGAGCCCGCTGCTCCGGACGGGCCCGCCGATCCGGACGAGCCGGATGAACCGGACGGGCCGGACGGGCCGGACGCCGCCAGGTGCAGGCGGGTGAAGGCCAGGGCCTCGGCGAGATCGGCCTCACGTTCGGCGCTGGACATCGCGCGACGGGTGTTGACCTCGATGACGACGTGCCCGTCGAAGCCGGTGCGCGCCAGGTGTTCCAGCACCTCGGCGCAGGGCTGGTCGCCACGGCCGGGAACGAGGTGCTCGTCCTTCGCGGAGCCCTTGCCGTCGGCGAGGTGGACGTGGCCGAGACGGTCGCCCATGCGGTCGAGCATGTCGAGGGCGTCGGTGCGGGACGTGGAGGCGTGGCTGAGGTCGATCGTGAAGTGCCGGTAGTCGTCCTTCGTCACGTCCCAGTCGGGGGCGTACGCCTGCATCTCGCGGTCGCGGTAGCGCCAGGGGTACATGTTCTCGACGGCGAACCGCACGTCCGTCTCGTTCGCCATCCGCCAGATGCCGCTGACGAAGTCCCTGGCGTACTGCCGCTGCCAGCGGAACGGCGGGTGGACGACGACGGCCGACGCGCCGAGCTTCTCGGCGGCGGCGCGGGCGCGCTGCAGCTTGACCCAGGGGTCGGTGGACCACACGCGCTGGGTGATGAGCAGGCACGGGGCGTGCACGGCGAGTATCGGCATGCGGTGGTAGTCGCTGAGTCTGCGCAGCGCGTCGATGTCCTGGCTGACCGGATCGGTCCACACCATGACCTCGACCCCGTCGTATCCGAGGCGTGCGGCGATCTCGAAGGCCGTCGCCGTCGACTCCGGGTAGACGGAAGCCGTCGACAGGGCGACCTTCGCGTCCGGGATCCGGACGGCGTCCGTTGGTTCTGCCACGAGGGTCAGGTTACGGGGTGGGGCTGGGTGGGTGCGGGGTGCCTGCGCGCCGTTGTGGTGCGTGCCATAGGGCGGGCGCGGCGTGCGTCGCGGCTGCTCACGCCCGTACGGCGAGCCGCCGACACCGTTCGGTGCCCGTACGGCGAGCCGCACACACGGTCCCGTGCCCGTACGGCGAACCGCACACGGTCGCGCACCCCTTCCGCCGGCACCGTCCCGCGCCCCTCGCGGGGAGGGTCATCGTCATCCCTGGCCCATGTGGTCGAGGCGGCGGAGGATCACGCCCTCCCTGAGCGCCCACGGGCAGATCTCCAGGCTTTCCACGTGGAAGAGGTCCATCGCGGCCTCGGCCACCAGCGCGCCGGCCAGGAGCTGGCCCGCGCGGCCCTCGGACACGCCCGGGAGCTCGGCCCGCTCGGCGCTCGTCATGGCGGCCAGGCGCGGCACCCAGGCCTCCAGGGAGGCCCGCTTCAGCTCGCGCTGGACGTAGAGGCCCTCGGCGGAGCGGGCGGCGCCGGTGATGCGGGCCAGCTGCCGGAAGGTCTTGGAGGTGGCGACCACGTGGTCGGGGGCGCCGAAGCGGCTGAAGTCGCCGACCGTGCGGGCGATCTCCGTACGGACGTGGCGGCGCAGCGCCCTGACGTCGTCCGGGTGGGGCGGGTCGCCGGGCAGCCGGGCGGCGGTCAGCCGGCCCGCGCCGAGCGGCAGCGACACGGCGGTGTCGGGCTCCTCGTCGATGCCGTAGGCGATCTCCAGTGAGCCGCCGCCGATGTCGAGGACCAGCAGCTTGCCGGCGGACCAGCCGAACCAGCGGCGGACGGCGAGGAAGGTGAGCCGGGCCTCCTCCGCGCCGCTGAGCACCGACAGCTCGACGCCGGTCTCGGCCCGTACGCGCGCGAGGACGTCGTCGGCGTTGCTCGCCTCGCGCACGGCGGAGGTGGCGAACGGCAGGAGGTCCTCGACGCCCTTGTCCTCGGCGGCCTGGAGCGCGTCCCGGACGACCGCGATCAGGCGGTCGACGCCGTCGGGGCCGATCGCGCCGTCCTCGTCGAGGAGCTGGGCGAGGCGCAGTTCCGCCTTGTGCGAGTGGGCGGGCAGCGGGCACGCGCCCGGGTGCGCGTCCACCACCAGCAGATGCACCGTGTTCGAACCCACGTCGAGGACACCGAGTCTCATGTACCGAACGCTACTGCCAGCGGGTCGGACGGCGGTGCCGTCATCCGGCTCGGGCGTCTTACCCTGGAGCCGTGCCAAAGACGAAAAAGGCCAAGGACGAAAAGTCGCCCAAGACGGACAAGAAGAGCAAGAAGAACAAGAAGGACGTGCTGATCGGGTTGTCGTCCACTGCGCCGTCGACGGATTCGCCGTCGGGTTCGTCGTCGGGTTCGCCGTCGGTTCCGTCGGGGGCCCCAGCGGGTTCTTCGGCGGGCGACGAGAAGGGCCTCGACTTCGCGCGCGCGTGGGTGGAGTTTCCGGATCCGGCGGACGACGAGCAGGTCTTCCGGTGCGATCTGACCTGGCTGACCTCCCGCTGGAACTGCATTTTCGGCAGCGGCTGCCAGGGCATCCAGGCGGGCCGCGCGGACGACGGGTGCTGCTCGCTGGGCGCCCACTTCTCCGACGAGGACGACGAGAAGCGGGTCGCCGAACACGTGGCGAGGCTCACCCCGGACGTCTGGCAGCACCACGCCGAGGGCACCGAGCGCGGCTGGGTCTCCGAGGACGACGAGGGCTCCCGCCAGACCCGTCCCTTCCAGGGCTCGTGCATCTTCCAGAACCGGCCCGGCTTCGCCGGGGGCGCGGGCTGCTCGCTGCACATCCTGGCCCTGAAGGAGGGCCGGGAGCCGCTGGAGACCAAGCCCGACGTGTGCTGGCAGCTCCCGGTCCGGCGGACGTACGAGTGGATCGACCGGCCCGACGACACGCGGGTGCTGCAGGTGTCGATCGGTGAGTACGACCGGCGCGGCTGGGGTCCGGGCGGGCACGACCTGCACTGGTGGTGCACCTCGGCGACCTCGGCGCACGGCGCGGGCGACCCGGTGTACGTCTCCTACCGGCCCGAGCTGGTCGAGCTGATGGGCAAGGCGGGCTACGACCGGCTGGTCGAGCTGTGCGAGGAGCGGCTGGCCTCGCAGCTGCCGTTGCTGGCCCCGCATCCGGCGGACCCTGCCCGCTGAGGCCGGCCTGCGAGGCGCTCTACGGGCTGGTCGGGCTCGGGCCGCCGCTGTCGCCCGGCAGCGGTGGGGAGCCGCCCGCGCCCCCGGCTCCCCCGGTGCCGCCGGTCGGGGGCGGTCCGGTGGGCGTCGGGTCCGGGGCGGGCGACGTGGGTGACGCGTCGCCGGTGGGCGTCGGGTCGGCGGGTGCCGAGGCCGACGGACCCGGGCCGGGGGCCGGTCCCGGGCCGGACGGGGGCGGCGATGCGTCGGGGGTGCCGGGGCGCGGGCCCGGGTGCGACGGGCTGGGCGCGGTGCCGTAGCCCTCGATGGAGACGACGGCGCCGGTGGGCGAGACGGCCACCCGTGCGCTCCAGTGGCCGGACGGCTCGCGCAGGTGATCGACGTACACCCTGATGGTCAGGGTCTCGCCGGGCCGCAGGATGCCCGACGACTGGCTCAGGTACAGCCAGGAGGCGCCGGTGGACGCCGCCCAGCGCACCGGTGCGCCGCCGGTCGCGGTGAGGGTGACCAGCGTGGTGTCGCCGTCGTGGCCGGCCGTCACCGCCAGGTGGCCGACGCCCTTCTCGCCGTCGCCGGCGCCGGCGACGCTGACGACCTCGACGGAGACGTCGGCCTTGCCGTTCTCGCCGAAGCGGGGGCCTGGGGTGGTCCGGGTGTTGCCGGTGTTCTCGTAGCCGTGGGTGCCGTCCGCGGACCTCCCGTGCAGACCGTCGGGGCTCCGCTCCTCGCTGGCGGTGGCGGAGCGGCCGTCGTCGCCCTCGACGACCGGAGTGCCGCGGTGGGCCGCCCACAGGGCGAGCACGGGGGCGGCGACGACGGTGGCGACGACGGTCGTGGTGACGGCACGCGCGCGCAGGCGCTCCCGTCGGGCCGCGCGGTCCTTGGGGTCCATCGGGAAGCCGCGCCGGTCGAAGCGGGGCGTCGCCCCCCGCGCGCGCGGGGGGTGCGCCATGGCGACGTGCAATGCCGCGCGGGGTGCCTCCAGGACGGGCAGCTCGGCGGGTGTCACGCTCGTGCCGGGCCAGTGGCCGGGGACCGCGCGCTCGGCGGTACGGCGGCAGCGCGGGCAGTCGTCGACGTGCCGGACCAGCTCGCGACGCAGGGCGGCGCTCAGCACGTACTGGTTGTCGCCGGCCAGGCGGGTGACACCCGGACAGGTGCCGGTCTCGACGACGGCGAGGGCCGCGCGGGTGCGTTCGACCTCGCAGGCGGCGGAGGCGAGCAGTTCCCGGGCGGCGGCCGGGCCCAGGCCGAGGACGGCGGCGACCTCGTGGGCGGCGAGGTGGTGGCGCACGGCGAGTTCGAGGGCCTCGCGCTGCTCCGGGGTGGTGCCGGCGGCCTCCGGCCAGGCGAGGAGGGCGAGTTCACGGCGGTGCCGCTGCTGTTCCTCGTCGCATGCGCTGGATGTGTCGCATGTTGTGTCGCATGTGTCGGGTGTGCGGCATGCGCCGGAGGCGCCGTGTGCGTCGAGTGCGTTGGATGCGTTGGGGGTGTCGTACGACTCGCGTCCGGCGCGTCCGTCGAGTCCGGCGCGTCCGGCCCGCCTGGTCCGCTCGCCGTACGCGGCGGACGGGGGCGCGGGGCGCTGCGGGGCGATGCGGTGCCGGCCGGTGCCGGGGCGGCCCGCCGCATAGCTGCCAGGACGTTTCTGCTGGGCCTCGGCCAGCTTGCGCAGGCAGGCCCAGCGGGCCAGCGCGTACAGCCAGGCCCTGCGGTCACCGGCGGCCCCGGGACCTCGGTGGCCGCGGCGCTCGGCGAGCGCAAGCACGTCACCCAGGGCGTCGGTCGCGGCGGCGTGGTCGCAGAGTACGGACAGGCAGTAGGTGAACAGGCCGTCCAGGTAGGCGTCGTAACGCGCGGGCGGCCGCTGCGCCAGCGTGCGCGCCGCGGCGCGGTCACGCGCCTCCCGGTGCGTCCGGTGCGTACCGGTCGTGCGGGTCGTTGTCTCCGGACTGCTGCTCATCACTCGGCGACCGTAGGGGGCCATGGGTGGCGCGAAGTGGCGCGTTGGGCACTTTTAACCCGTACGGGTGAAACGATCCCTCATAAGGGGACAGGAAGCTGTTGTTCCGCGGCTGCTGCGGGGCGGCTGGTGACCCGTTCGGGGTGGAAGCGGTGGATATGGCCGGCCGAAGGGCCGGTCGAGGGGCCGGTCGAGGGTGGAGCGAGGGCCTCCCCTCGGGGGCGGTGGTCTGTATCTGTGCAGGAGGGCTGCGTGCCGGCTGTCCCGGACGCCAGGCGGGTCGGCCCGGGTGGAACGGGGTGCCGGCGGTGGCGGGGCGGCGGGCAGGTCTCGTGGGGCTTCGTTCCCGTGGCACGGGTTGTCAGTGGTGGCGGTTACGGTTCGTGCATGGCTGCCCGTGCGAAGACCACCAAGGACCGGCCGTCCTACCGCTGCACCGAGTGCGGCTGGCAGACGGCCAAGTGGCTCGGCCGCTGCCCCGAATGCCAGGCCTGGGGCACGGTCGAGGAGTACGGCGCGCCCGCGGTCCGTACGACGACGCCGGGGCGCGTCACCACCTCCGCGCTGCCCATCGGCCAGGTCGACGGCCGGCAGGCGACCGCCCGCTCCACCGGCGTGCCCGAGCTGGACCGGGTGCTCGGCGGCGGTCTGGTGCCCGGCGCCGTGGTGCTCGTCGCGGGCGAGCCCGGCGTCGGCAAGTCCACACTGCTGCTGGACGTGGCGGCCAAGGCGGCGAGCGACGAGCACCGGACCCTCTATGTCACGGGTGAGGAGTCGGCGAGCCAGGTGCGGTTGCGCGCCGACCGCATCAAGGCCATCGACGACCATCTCTACCTCGCCGCCGAGACGGACCTCGCGGCGGTCCTCGGCCACCTGGACGCGGTCAAGCCGTCCCTGCTGATCCTCGACTCCGTACAGACGGTGGCCTCCCCCGAGATCGACGGCGCCCCCGGTGGCATGGCGCAGGTGCGGGAGGTGGCGGGCGCCCTGATCCGCGCCTCCAAGGACCGCGGCATGTCCACGCTCCTCGTGGGCCACGTCACCAAGGACGGCGCCATCGCCGGCCCCCGCCTGCTCGAGCACCTCGTGGACGTCGTCCTGCACTTCGAGGGCGACCGTCACGCCCGCCTGCGGCTGGTGCGCGGCGTCAAGAACCGCTACGGCACCACCGACGAGGTCGGCTGCTTCGAGCTGCACGACGAGGGCATCACCGGCCTGACCGACCCCAGCGGCCTGTTCCTCACCCGCCGCGCGGAGCCCGTGCCCGGCACCTGCCTGACCGTCACCCTGGAGGGCCGCCGGCCGCTGGTGGCCGAGGTGCAGGCGCTCACGGTCGACTCCCAGATCCCGTCCCCGCGACGCACGACCTCCGGCCTGGAGACGTCCCGCGTGTCCATGATGCTGGCCGTCCTGGAGCAGCGCGGCCGCATCAGCGCCCTGGGCAAGAGGGACATCTACTCCGCGACGGTCGGCGGTGTGAAGCTCTCCGAGCCGGCCGCCGACCTGGCCGTCGCGCTCGCCCTCGCCTCGGCCGCCAGCGACACCCCGCTGCCCAAGAACCTCGTCGCGATCGGCGAGGTCGGCCTCGCCGGAGAGGTGAGACGGGTCACGGGTGTGCAGCGCAGGCTCTCCGAGGCCCACCGTCTGGGCTTCACGCACGCCTTGGTACCGACCGATCCCGGCAGGGTCCCTGACGGCATGAAGGTCCTGGAAGTCGCGGACATAGGGGACGCCCTGCGGGTGCTTCCGCGCTCGCGTCGGCGAGAGGCCCCACGGGAGGAGGAGGACCGCCGGTAGACTTTGCCCTGGTCTCGCCCGTCCGTACGACCAAGTGTGCGACAGGGGAGCACCTGAAGAACCTGCGACCGGAGGAGTGCAGTGGCAGCCAACGACCGGGCAGCAGCCCCCGGAAGGTCCGGTGGGAGTGCCGGTACCGATGGCCTGATGCGCGCCTCGCTGAGCGCGGTGGCGCCCGGCACACCGCTGCGGGACGGCCTGGAGCGGGTCCTTCGCGGCAACACCGGCGGCCTGATGGTGCTGGGCTCCGACAAGACCGTCGAGTCGATGTGCACGGGCGGTTTCGTGCTGGACGTCGAGTTCACCGCGACCCGGCTGCGCGAGCTGTGCAAGCTCGACGGCGGCATCGTGCTGTCCTCGGACCTGTCCAAGATCCTGCGGGCGGGCGTGCAGCTGCTTCCGGACCCGACGATCCCCACGGAGGAGACGGGCACCCGTCACCGTACGGCGGACCGGGTCAGCAAGCAGGTCGGCTACCCCGTCGTCTCCGTCTCCCAGTCCATGCGGCTCATCGCCCTCTACGTCGACGGCCAGCGCCGCGTCCTGGAGGACTCCGCGGCAATCCTGTCCCGTGCCAACCAGGCCCTGGCGACCCTGGAGCGCTACAAGCTCCGCCTCGACGAGGTCGCGGGCACGCTGTCGGCGCTGGAGATCGAGGACCTGGTCACCGTCCGGGACGTGTCGGCGGTCGCCCAGCGCCTGGAGATGGTGCGCCTCATCGCCACCGAGATCGCCGAGTACGTGGTGGAGCTGGGCACGGACGGACGGCTCCTGGCGCTCCAGCTGGACGAGTTGATCGCCGGCGTGGAACCCGAGCGCGAGCTGGTCGTGCGGGACTACGTGCCCGAGCCGACCGCCAAGCGCTCCCGCACGGTCGACGAGGCGCTCGCCGAGCTGGACAAGCTCAGCCACGCCGAACTGCTCGAACTGTCCACGGTCGCCCGCGCGTTGGGCTACACCGGCTCCCCCGAGGCCTTGGACTCCGCCGTGTCCCCCCGCGGTTTCCGGCTGCTGGCGAAGGTTCCGCGACTGCCGGGCGCGATCATCGACCGGCTGGTGGAGCACTTCGGCGGCCTGCAGAAGCTGCTCGCCGCCAGCGTCGACGACCTCCAGACAGTGGACGGCGTCGGCGAGGCGCGGGCGCGCAGCGTACGGGAAGGCCTGTCGCGGCTGGCGGAGTCGTCGATCCTGGAGCGGTACGTCTGAGCCGTGTGCCTGGCGGTACGTCTGAGTGGTGTGCCTGGACGGCACCCCTGAGCGGTGTGTCCGGGCCGCAGGCCTGAGCGGTGTGTCCGGGCGGTACGTCTCAGCCGTGTGCCTGGACGGTACGTCTCAGCCGTGTGCCTGGACGGTACGTGTGGGCCGTACGTCTGGGCGTCGGCGTGGCCGGAGCCGCGCCGACGTCGGGCTGCCGTCAGTCGTTCGTCAGTCGTTCTTCAGCACGAACGACGTCCGCACCTTCTCGAACCCGGCCGCCTGGGCCTCCACCAGGTAGGTCCCCGCCTTGGCCGAGCCCGCCGGAGGCGTCGCGCACTCGGGGGCGCTCGGCTTGCGGTCCCACTTCGCGGTGTAGGTGATTCCGCTGCCGGCGGCCACCCGGTACTGCAGGCTGCCCGTGCCCTTGACGCAGTCGTCGGAGGACCAGTAGGCGTCGTCGCCGCTGGCCGGCGTGATCGTCAACACCGCGTGCTTCGGGCCGAGATCGACCTTGCAGTCGCTGCCGGAGGTGTTCCGTGCCGTCAGTTCGAAGGTGGGCGTCTGGCCGGGGGCGTAGGTGTTGCGGACGCTGCGCAGGCTCAACTTGACCGCTGCCGAGGTGCAGTTGGGCAAGCCCGACCCACCCGGCAGGACGTCACCCGCGCCGACGCCGGTCGCCGTACCGTCCCCGGAACCGCCGCCGCCGGCACTGCCCGACCCGTCGGACCCTGCGCCACCGCCGGACTCACTGCCACCGGAACCGGAACCGGATCCAGAACCGGAACCGTCGCCGTTCCCGGACCCCGCGCCCGACCCGCTGGAGTCCCCGTTCTCCGACTCGTCGCGGCCGCCCGGCGCCTGACTGATCGCCGGCCCGGAACCCGAGGGCCCGGGAGTGATCGAAGGTGCCGGGTTCTTGCCGTTGGCGCTGTCCTCTCGGTCCTTGCCGCCGCCTCCGCCGCCGGCGACCACGACCCACGTGATCAACAGTGCCAACAGGGCGAACACAGACAGCAGTACGGCCCTCCGTCGCCAGTAGATGGTGGAGGGAAGCGGACCGACCGGATTGCGCAGAGATCCCACGGCGCAAACTGTACGAGAGATCGGCGCGTTCCCTTGTCCCACCCGCCGTTCAGACCGGCAACTTTTACGGATCATCATTCCGGAGACCGCCTCGGACCCCCTGCCGATCGACAGGTTCCACACCTGCCGATCGCAGGGTGTGACGGAACTACGCCTCCCCTTACTGTCCGTGAGCATGACCTTCAAGGACGACGAGCTCTACCGCGACATCACCGGCTTCGCCCAGGACACCCCAACGTGGGTCCAGCACACGGCGGAGGTGTGGACGGAGGGAGGAATCCTGTTGTTCGGCGCGCTGTTCGTCATCGCCTGGTGGCGGTCGCGTCGCGGCACTCCCCACGCGTTCGCGATCGCGGTCCTTGCACCCGTGGCCACGGCTGTGGCGTATGTGTGCAGTGAGCTGCTCAAGTCCGGCTTCACTCAAGAGCGTCCGTGCCGGGCGGTCGCCGCGGCGGTGCCGTCCCTGGCGGAGTGCCCGCCGACCGGCGACTGGTCCTTTCCGAGCAACCACGCGACGATAGCGGGGGGTTCCGCCGTCGCCCTGGCCATGATCCGGCGGGCGGTCGTCTGGCTGACGGCGCCGCTCGCCCTGCTGATGGCCTTCTCCCGGGTCTTCGTCGGCGTCCACTACCCACACGACGTCGCCGCCGGACTGCTGCTCGGTGCCGTCGTCGCCGCCACGGCCGTACGCCTCGGTACACGTCCGGTGACGCGGCTGGCCGAGGCGATGCGTGCGTCGTCGGCGCCGGCGGTGCGGTGGCTGACCGGTCCGGGGCCGGCCGTCCCCTCCGCCGCCGCGTACGCCGCCACCTCGCACCGGCGCCGCTGAAACGCCTCAGGCGTCCGTCTCGACCAGTCCCGCCTCGTACGCAACGATCGCCGCCTGCACCCGGTTGCGTACCTCCAGCCGTTCCAGGACCGCGCTCACGTACGCCTTCACCGTGCCCTCGACGAGGTGCAGCCGTGCGGCGATCTCCGGGTTGGACAGACCGGCGCCGACGAGGCCGAGGACCTCGCGTTCGCGGGGACTGAGCCGCGCCGCACGCGCGCGTGCGTGCTCCTCGCGGGCGAGCCGGCCGCCGCCACCGCCCCGGCCGAGGTCTTCGATGACGTACCGGGCGACCTTCGGGGACAGGAAGGCGGCACCCTCGGCCACGGCCCGTACGCCCGCCATCAGTTCGTAGGGGTCCCCGGACTTGAGCAGGAATCCGGTGGCGCCGCCGGCCAGTGCGCGGGCCACGTAGGACTGTTCGGAAAAGGTGGTCAGCATGGCGACGGCCGTGCCGGGGACGGTCCGTACGATCTCCCGCGCGGCGGCGAGCCCGTCCAGGCGGGGCATGCGGATGTCCAGCAGGGCGACGTCGGGGCGGTGGGCGAGGGCCAGTTCGACCGCCGCGCGGCCGTCGCCCGCCTCGGCGACGACCTCGCTCTCGCCACCGCTCGCCAGGATGGCGCGCACCCCGGCCCGCACCATCGCCTCGTCGTCGGCCAGCAGTACCCGGATCACCGTACGGACTCCTCCTGTTGCTTCCGTTACTTCTGCTGCTTCTGCTGCTGTCGGTTCTTCTGCTGCTGTCGGTTCTTCTGGTTCTTCTGGTTCTTCCGCTACTCGTGCTGCCTCTGCTGCTCTTGCCGGCCGTGTTGTCCGCGGCCCTCGCCGGACAGGCCCACGCGGGGAACGACGTCCTTGGCGACCAGACCTCCCTCGTCGTCGAAGCAGAGGCGGAAGTGGTCGACGGAGACGAGGAGTTCACCACTCGACCGGTAATAGCGGCACTCGGTGTCGTCCGGAGGTGCGGGGGCGCGGTCGACGGGAGGATCGTGAACCGCACGGTCCGGCAGGAAGGGGGCGACCTCGTCGTACGACGTGCCCGGGCGCAGCTCCGCGTAGGCGGCGGGGCTGAGTACCGAGTGCGTCTCGGTGTACGCGTACCAGCCGAAGGCCGCGCCGACCAGCAGGATGCCCGCACCGGCGGCGGCGCCCAGGCCCAGGGCGACGCGGCGGCGGGCGTGGGCGAAGGGCGCCGAGGGCACGGACCGGGCGGTGGGGGCGGGAGCGGGGGCCTGCTGCGCGGGGAGGTACGCGCGGACGCGGAACCCCGCTCCGTGCGGGCCGGCCCGGAAGTCGCCGCCGACCGAGGCGACGGCGGCGCGCAGTCCCAGCAGGCCCGAGCCGCCCGACGAAGGGGGGCCGGGTTCGGCGGCCCGTCCGTTGGTGACGGTGACGGTCGTACCGCGGGCATGCCCGGTGACCGCCACGACGACGGGAGCGCCGGGCGCGTGCCGGGCCGCGTTGGTCAGCGCCTCGCGCACCACCCGGTGCAGCAGGCGTTCGACGATGCCGCCGGGCTCGAGGGCCGGGCCGGCGGTGTCCCGCGGTGCCCAGCGGACGGGGAGCCCCGACTCGGCGGCCCGGGCGACGAGTTCCTCGACGCTCTCGCCCGCCGGGGACAGCGGGGCGGGCTCGTCGTTGACGGACACGTCGCGGAGTACGCCGATGATGCGGTGCAGGTGGTCGGTGGCGTCGGCGGCGGCGGCGCGCAGGTCCGCCGCCGCGGCACGGTGGTCGGCGGCGAGTCCGGGGGCGACCTGGAGGGCCGCGGCGCGCAGGGCGAGCAGGCTCAGCTCGTGCCCGAGGGAGTCGTGCATGTCCTGGGCGATCCGGGCCCGTTCACGCAGCCTCGCCCGTTCCTCGGCGTGCCGCTGCTCGTCCTCCAGCCGGGCCGCCCTGAGCCAGCCGGCCTCGGCGAGCGCCCGGCTCTGCCGCCAGTAGCGTCCGCCGAGCCAGGGGAAGACGCAGCCGAAGAGCAGGGTGCCCGTCAGTACCAGCCACTCGGGTGCCGGATCGACTCCGACCAGCGCGATCCGTACCGTACCGACGACGCCGGCACCTACGAAGCCGGCCACCGCCGGGCGCGCCCGCTCCGCGCGCAGGCCGAGCAGCAGGGCGAAGACGCCGAGGGCGGGGCCGTAGGAGACGCTGAACAGAGCAGGGGCGGCGGACAGGCCGAGGCCCGCCGTCCACACGAACGCGACGAGCGGCCGCCGCCGGGAGAGGGCGGCGGCCACGGCGAGCACGCCCAGGCCGGCCAGCTGCTGCCAGAGGGGACGCGGCTCGTTCATCCCGAGCCGGTCCGCGGTGACGGCGGGGAGCGCGAGGGCCACCCAGAGGAGAGCACCTCTGCCGAGGGGGGCGAGTCGGGTGGGGAGGGCGAGTCGGGCGGGGGCGCGGCCAGGACCCGTGCCGCCTTCAGACGCCTCAGCTCCACCGGACGCCTTGGCGGCACCGGACGCCTCAGCTCCACCGGAGGCTTTGGCTCCACCGGGACCCGTGCCGCCGCCAGGTCCGACAGCACCGATCCCGGCGTCGTCGGCCGGACGGATACCTTCCATGGGTCGACGCTACAAGCGGCGGACGGGGCGGCGCCCCTGCCGATCGTCAGGTGTCATGGCCGCCACCGGGTGGCGGTGCGCCCGTGCGGTGGTCCTCCCGTGGCAGGATCGGAGGGTCATGACTGCGCCCACGAAGCCCTCGAACAACGGCCCCTCCGACCCCGCCGCGACCCCGGCCCCGGCCGCCGTCACCCCTGCCCCTGCCCCTGCCCCGGCCCCCGCCGCCGCCTCCGCGACCGGTGTCCGTGCCGGTACCGGTGCCCGTGTCCAGGTGTCCGCCACGGGTGGCGAGCGGGCCGTGTCCGGTGTGCTGCTGCACACCCCCGTCATCGACTGGTTCGACGAGCACGCCCGCGATCTGCCGTGGCGGCGCCCCGAGGCCGGCGCGTGGGGTGTGATGGTCAGTGAGTTCATGCTCCAGCAGACGCCGGTGAGCCGCGTCCTGCCCGTCTACGAACAGTGGCTGGCCCGCTGGCCGCGCCCCGCCGACCTCGCCGCGGAAGCGCCCGGCGAGGCCGTCCGCGCCTGGGGCCGGCTCGGCTACCCGCGCCGCGCCCTGCGCCTGCACGGCGCCGCCGCGGCCATAACGGAACGGCACGGCGGCGACGTACCGGCGGACCACGCCCAGCTGCTGGCGCTGCCCGGCATCGGCGAGTACACGGCCGCCGCGGTCGCCTCCTTCGCCTACGGCCAGCGGCACGCTGTACTGGACACCAACGTCCGCCGGGTGTTCGCCCGGGCGGTCACCGGTGCCCAGTACCCGCCGAACGCCACCACCGCCGCCGAGCGGAAACTGGCGCGTGCGCTGCTGCCGGACGACGAGGCGCGCGCCGCCCGCTGGGCGGCCGCCTCCATGGAGCTGGGCGCACTCGTCTGCACGGCGAAGAACGAGGCGTGTCACCGCTGCCCGATCGCGGACCGGTGCGCCTGGCGGCTGGCCGGCAAACCCGCGCACGACGGGCCGCCGCGGCGCGGCCAGACGTACGCGGGTACCGACCGGCAGGTGCGCGGCCGACTGCTCGCGGTGCTGCGGGAGGCCCACGGGCCGGTGCGGCAGGCGGCCCTCGACCAGGTGTGGCACGAACCGGTCCAGCGCGCCCGCGCCCTGGACGGCCTGGTCGCCGACGGACTGGTGGAGCCACTGGCGGACGGGATGTACCGGCTGCCGCTGAGCTGACGCACAGCCGCGGCACGGGGCCGCAGGGCCACAGGGCCACAGAGTGGCGTACGGCCGCAGAGTGGCGTCGGCCGCAGAGTGGCGTCGGCCGCAGAGTGGTGTCGGCCGTCGCGCAGAGGTGACGTACAGCCGCGGCACAGTGGTGGAGCCATGCCGCGGCGCCTTCTGTGACGGCGGCGCCGCGGGGCGAATCACCCCCTACCGCCATCAAGCAGCCCACTGCTCCACCCCGGCCCGGTTTCCGTTACACAACCGACGGACAGCCGAGGGTTTGCCGCAGGCTGCTTCGCACAGCGCCGTGACAACGCTTCCCTACCTTCGTTCCTGTGCCCCCGGGCACAGGAACGACTACGGACCACAGGCAGTGGGCCGGCGGGTGACCAGACCGCCGGAAGACGGGGATCGGAAGGCGGTTGACCATGGCGCAGGGCAAGGTACTCGGGTTCGAGGAGTACGTCCGCACCCGGCAGGACGCGCTGCTGCGCAGCGCCCGTCGTCTGGTCCCGGACCCCGTCGACGCCCAGGACCTGCTGCAGACCGCGCTGGCGCGGACGTACCGCCGCTGGGAGACCATCGAGGACAAGCGGCTGGCGGACGCCTACCTGCGCCGGGTGATGATCAACACGCGGACCGAGTGGTGGCGGGCGCGGAAGCTGGAGGAGGTGCCGACCGAGCAGCTCCCGGAGGCCTGCGTGGACGACTCCACCGAGCAGCACGCGGACCGCGCCCTGCTGATGGACGTCATGAAGGTGCTCGCCCCGAAGCAGCGCAGCGTCGTGGTGCTGCGACACTGGGAGCAGATGTCAACGGAGGAGACGGCCGCCGCGCTCGGTATGTCGGCCGGGACCGTCAAGAGCACGCTGCACCGGGCGCTCGCCCGGCTCCGCGAGGAGCTGGTCGCCCGCGATCTGGACGCACGGGCGCTGGAGCGTGAGGAGCGGGAGCGTTGCGCGGCCTGACCATCGGCCGGTCCCCCGGGGAGGCCCGCAGGAACGTACAGGCGGCGAGTACGGCGGTGGCCGTGTTCGTCGCCCTCGGCGTTTCCCTCTCCGGCTGCGGGGCCGGCGGCACCGGCGCCCGCGACGAGGGCCCGGCCCACGCGGACGCGGTGGGCGGGGCCGCCGCCGTCTCGTCCTCCTCGCCCACGGCCTCCCCTTCCAGGGTCCCCGGCCGAGTGGACGCGGTGCGGCTCGTCAAGGACGACCCCGAGGTCTCCGCGGAGGTCAAGCGCGAGCTGAAGCCGTGCGTCGGCGACCAGTACCCCGTCGACGTGTCGTACGGGCAGCTGACCGGAGGCTCGGCGGAGGACGTCCTGGTCAACGTGCTGACGTGCGGTGACGCGGTGGGGGTGGGCACGTACGTGTACCGCGAGGAGGGCGACGCGTACCAGAATGTGTTCAAGGCCGAGGAGCCTCCGGTCTACGCGGAGATCGACCGCGGCGACCTGGTGGTGACCAAGCAGGTGTACGGGAAGGACGACCCGGTGTCCGGTCCGTCCAGCGAGAACGTGATCACGTACCGCTGGGCGGCGGGCCGGTTCACCGAGGAGTACCGCACGCACAACGACTACAGCAACGCCGTGGGGACCGCCCCGACCGAGGTTCCGGAGCCGGAGCCGGACAGCTGACGCACACGGCGCGTGAACCGATCGGGCCGCTCGAACCGATGGCCAAGTGAACGCGGTGCGCGATCCCGGCGTCTGCCCGAGTGACCTCACGTGCCGCACGTGCCCGCACACGCTTCCGGCGACCGCATCCGGCGGGGCCGGCCCGACCATCACACAACGAGGACTGAGAGCACCGGGATGGCAGACCAGACCCACGTCCTGTTCGTCGAGGACGACGACGTCATCCGCGAGGCCACCCAGCTCGCCCTGGAGCGGGACGGCTTCGCGGTCACCGCGATGCCCGACGGGCTGTCCGGCCTGGAGGCGTTCCGGGCCGACCGCCCCGACATCGCACTCCTCGACGTCATGGTCCCCGGCCTCGACGGGGTCAGCCTGTGCCGCCGGATCCGGGACGAGTCCACCGTGCCGGTGATCATGCTGTCGGCGCGGGCGGACTCCATCGACGTCGTACTGGGCCTGGAGGCGGGCGCCGACGACTACGTCACCAAGCCGTTCGACGGAGCCGTGCTGGTCGCCCGGATCCGCGCGGTGCTGCGCCGCTTCGGCCACGCCGGCGGGGGCGACCGGGCGGAGGCGGGAAACACCGCGGACACCGGGGGCGTGCTCACCTTCGGCGAGCTGGAGGTCGACACGGACGGCATGGAGGTACGCCGGGCCGGGCGGCCGGTGGCGCTGACCCCGACCGAGATGCGGCTGCTGCTGGAGTTCTCCTCCGCTCCGGGCACGGTGCTCTCGCGCGACAAGCTCCTGGAGCGCGTGTGGGACTACGGCTGGGGCGGTGACACCCGCGTCGTCGACGTCCACGTGCAGCGGCTGCGCACCAAGATCGGCCAGGACCGTATCGAGACGGTCCGTGGCTTCGGCTACAAGTTGAAGGCCTGAGCGGGGACACAGGGATATGCGGGGGTTCTTCCGACGCCGGACCGCCTCGCCGCCGGGGCGCCCGGGCATCCACAGGGGCGCCCCGGGGGCGAGCACGCCCGCGGGGGCGAACACGCTTGCGGGGCCGGACACGCCCGCGGGGCCGAGCAGCCGCACGGCGCCGCGCAGGACCGCGAGGCTGAGCAGGCCGGCGAGGCTGCGCATCCGGACGGGGCTGAGGACTCGTGGCATCCGCACGGGGCTGGGGATGCGCAACGGGCTCAGTATCCGCAGCGGGCTGCGCTGGAAGCTCAGCGCGGCCATCGCGCTGGTCGGCGCGCTGGTGGCGGTCGCGCTGAGTCTGGTCGTGCACAACGCGGCCCGGGTGTCGATGCTGGACAACGCCCGCGACCTCGCGGACGAACGCGTCCTGATCGCCCAGCGCAACTACGAGCTGTCCGGTCGGCTGAACTTCCCCAACGCCCAGATCGACGACCCGGCGCTGCCGGCGGAACTGCGCCGCAAGGTCGAGAGCGGGCGGCGGGCGACGTACGTCTCCGACCGGCCGAGCGGCCTCACGGACATCTGGGCGGCCGTACCGCTCAAGGACGGGCACGTGATGTCCCTGCACACCGGGTTCACCGACCGCAGCGCCGACATCCTCCAGGACCTCGACCAGGCCCTGGTCATCGGCTCCATCGCCGTCGTCCTCGGCGGCAGCGCGCTCGGCGTGCTCATCGGCGGTCAGCTGTCGCGCCGGCTGCGCAAGGCCGCCACCGCCGCGAACCAGGTCGCCAACGGCGAGCCGGACGTCCGCGTGCGGGACGCCATCGGCGGTGTCGTCCGGGACGAGACCGACGACCTCGCCAGTGCCGTGGACGCGATGGCGGACGCGTTGCAGCAGCGGCTGGAGGCCGAGCGCCGGGTCACCGCGGACATCGCGCACGAACTGCGCACCCCGGTCACCGGGCTGCTGACGGCCGCCGAGCTGCTGCCGCCGGGCCGGCCGACCGAGCTGGTGCTGGACCGGGCGAAGGCGATGCGCACGCTCGTCGAGGACGTCCTGGAGGTGGCCCGGCTCGACGGCGCGTCGGAGCGGGCCGAACTGCAGGACATCATGCTGGGCGACTTCGTGACCCGGCGGGTGGCGGCCAAGGACCCGGACGTCACCGTCCACGTGGTGCACGAGTCGGAGGTCACCACCGACCCGCGCCGCCTGGAGCGCGTGCTGTTCAACCTGCTCGCCAACGCCGCCCGGCACGGCCGGCCCCCCGTCGAGGTCAGCGTCGAGGGCCGGGTGATCCGGGTCCGCGACCACGGACCGGGCTTCCCCGAGGACCTCCTCGCCGAGGGCCCGAGCCGCTTCCGCACCGGCAGTACGGACCGGGCGGGCCGCGGACACGGGCTCGGCCTGACCATCGCGGCCGGCCAGGCCCGGGTGCTGGGCGCCCGGCTCACCTTCCGCAACGTGCGGCCGGCGGGGGCTCCGGAACACGTACCGGCCGAGGGTGCGGTCGCCGTGCTGTGGCTGCCGGAGCACGCGCCGACGAACACCGGGAGCTACCCGATGCTGCCGGACCGGTCGTCGCAGGGTGTACCGGGCCGGTCGTCCCGGAACGCCTCGTCCCGGGGCTCGTCCTAGCAGGCGGGGTCCCGGCCCGTGCCGTCACCCGCCCCCTCGTGCGGCCGGGTGAAGAGAACCGATCGCCTGTCCCACCCGTCCCGCCCGTCCAGCCCGTCTCACCCGTCCGGCAGTACGACGACGGTCTCCGGGCGGACGCAAGGCGCGACCACCCGGAGACCCACCGGAGACCACCGGAGACCACCGGAGACGACCGAAACCACCGAGACCACCGGAGACCTCCGGCAAGCGGCCGGCGCCTCGCCGTCAGACGGATTCGGCCACCGACGCCTTCGCCGTGGTCCCGGCGCCGCCGTCCCCGTCGGCCGGCCCTTCCGCCGCCTTCGGCCCCGCCCCCTTCAGCGGCACCTCCTTCACGAAGACCGCGGCGACCAGGGCGACCACCGCCACCGCGGCGCCGAGCAGGAACGCACCGTGCGTGCCGGAGGACACCGCGTCCTGGTACGCCACGCGCGCCGCCTCCGGCAGCTCGGCCAGGCTCGCCGCGTCCAGCTGCGCCGACTGCTCCGTCACCTTGGAGCCCAGCGCGCCCGCCTTCTCGGCCATGACGTCCTGGACGCGGTGGTTGAACAGGGCACCCATGATCGCGACGCCGAAGGAGGAGCCGAGGGTGCGGAAGAGCGTGGTGGAGGACGACGCGACGCCCATGTCCTTCATCTCCACGCTGTTCTGCGCCACCAGCATGGTGATCTGCATCAGGCAGCCCATGCCGAGACCGACGACGGCCATGTACACCCCGGAGGTGAAGCGGCTGGTGTCGGTGTCCATCAGGGAGAGCAGGTACAGCCCCACCGTCATCAGCGCGCCGCCGGCCACCGGGAAGATCTTGTAGCGGCCGGTGTTGGTGGTGACCCGGCCCGCGACCATCGACGTGACCAGCATCGCGCCCAGCATGGGCAGGAGCAGCAGCCCGGAGTTGGTCGCGGACGCGCCCTGCACCGCCTGCTGGTACAGCGGGAGGAAGAGGGTGGCGCCGAACATCACGAAGCCGACGATGAAGCCGATGACGGACATCAGCGTGAAGTTGCGGCTGCGGAAGATGTGCAGCGGCATGATCGGCTCGGCGGCCCGGGTCTGCCAGAACGCGAAACCGACCAGCGCGGCGACGCCGATGCCGATCAGCTCCATGATCCGCGCGGAGGTCCAGGCGTACTCGGTGCCGCCCCAGGTGGTGACGAGCACGATGGCGGTGATGCCGATGGTCAGGAGCGCGGCGCCCAGGTAGTCGATCCGCGCCTGGCTGCGCTTCTTCGGCAGGTGCAGTACGGCGCTGACGGCGACCAGCGCGACCGCGCCGAGCGGCAGGTTGATGTAGAAGGACCAGCGCCAGCCCCAGTGGTCGGTGATGGTGCCGCCGACCAGCGGTCCGCCGATCATCGCCAGCGCCATGACACCGGCCATCATGCCCTGGTACTTGCCGCGTTCCCGGGGCGGTATGAGGTCGCCGATGATGGCCATGACGCCGACCATCAGACCGCCGGCGCCGAGACCCTGGACGGCGCGGAATCCGATGAGCTGGCCCATGTCCTGGGCCATGCCGCTGAGCGCGGAGCCGATCAGAAAGATCACGATCGACGTCATGAAGGCGCCCTTGCGCCCGTACATGTCGCCGAGCTTGCCCCACAGCGGGGTGGAGGCCGCGGTCGCGAGGGTGTAGGCGGTGACCACCCAGGAGAGGTGTTCCAGACCGCCCAGCTCGCCCACGATCGTCGGCATCGCCGTGCCGATGATCATGTTGTCGAGCATCGCGAGCATCATCGCGATCATGAGCGCGAGCAGGACCACCCGCACGCTTCTCGGCTGCTTGCCACCGCCGGTGACGCCGGCCCCTGCCTCCGCTGCGTCCGCCATCGCTCCCACTCCCCCAGCTACCGCTGTGCACCGCTTACTTACTTGCCGACCGGCAAGTTGACTACACTCGGGAAGGTAGACGCGTAACTAGCCGGGCGTCAAGTAAGTTTTTCGGAAAGTGCGCGGTGCGGTCCGGGAAGTGCGCGGAACAGGAGGTGCGTAGGAGGATGGGCGGCACGATGGACAGCACCAGGCAGCAGCGACGCCGCGGGGACACCCGCCAGCGCATCCAGGACGTGGCACTCGAGCTCTTCGCCGAGCAGGGGTACGAGAAGACCTCACTGCGCGAGATCGCCGAGCGCCTCGAGGTCACCAAGGCGGCGCTGTACTACCACTTCAAGACCAAGGAAGAGATCCTCGTCGGCATCTTCGAGGACCTGACGCGGCCGATCGGGGACCTGATCGCGTGGGGGCGGGAGCAGCCGCACACCCTGGAGACGAAGCAGGAGATCGTCCGCCGCTACGGCGAGGTGCTGGCGGGCGCGGCGCCGCTGTTCCGCTTCATGCAGGAGAACCAGGCGACGGTGCGGGACCTGCGCATCGGCGAGATGTTCAAGACCCGCATGCTCGGCCTGCGCGACATCCTCATCGACCCGGAAGCGGACCTGGTCGACCAGGTCCGCTGCGTCAGTGCGCTGTTCACCCTGCACGCCGGGATGTTCGTCCTCCAGGACCTGGAGGACGACCCCGAGAAGAGGCGCGCGGCCGTTCTCGAGGTCGCCACCGACCTGGTGGCCCAGGCGCACCGGGGCGCGGGGGGCGCGTAGCCCCCCGCGCCCCTGGCCTGGGCTCCCGGCCCCGGCTCCTGGCACTGCTTCCTCAGACGGTCACGCCCTTGGCGCGCAGGAAGGCGACCGGGTCGACGGCCGAGCCGTAGTTCGGGGTCGTACGGATCTCGAAGTGCAGGTGCGGGCCGCTGGAGTTGCCGGTGTTGCCGGACTTGGCGATGGACTGGCCGGTCTTCACGACCTGGCCGGCGCTCACGTTGATCTTGGACAGGTGCGCGTACTGCGAGTACGTGCCGTTGCCGTGCTTGATCACGATCGCGTTGCCGTAGGCGGGGCCGTCACCGGCGCCGTTGCCGCCGGCCTTGACGACGGTGCCGCCGTGCGCGGCGACGACGTTGGTGCCGATCGGCACGGCGAAGTCCTGGCCGCTGTGCTTGCTCGCCCACATGCCGCCGTTCTGGGCGAAGCTCGCGGTGAGCTTGTAGTTCTTCACCGGGTCCACCCAGGAGGCGGCCTTCTTCTTGGTGGCCGTCTTCTTGGCGTTGACGGTGCTCGCGCCGGCCTTCTCGGCCTTCGCCGCCTTGGCCTGCGCCGCGGCCTGGGCCTCGACGGCGCTCGCGGCGGTGGAGGTGCTGGCCGCCGTGGTGCCGGTGGCGGCCGCGACCCCGGCTCCCAGTGCGACCGAGGCTCCGAGGCCGGCGGCCATCACCGCGGCGCGGGTGCGGATGGTCGTACGGGAAGAACGGGACGTGACACGCGGGAACATTCGAACCTCATGGGGACGGGATCAGAGGGATGCCCCTCCGGCGTGACGCGAAGGCGCTCACCGGGCGGGCTCCACATTGGTAACCCGAGGGGCCCGAACCGCACAAAGGTGTGACCTACGACGCTATGTAGTACTTCAGCACGATACTTCTCAACTCTCGACAGAGCCCTCATAACGGACAGAACCAGCTCAGACGCCTGCATATCGCGCACCCGAGCGCTCCGATATGCCCGTTTTCGTAGTTCTTGCGGCTTCCACTATTCCCCGTAGTACAGGGCGAACGGCCTGTGCGGCACATCACCGGCGGCCATGATCGAAGGGCTGGTGAATGTGACGGGGGCTACGCCGAAGCGGCCTTTCCTTTGCGGTTCGTGAGCGGGGTGGGGGACGCGGATCCGGCAGCGTTCGGACCAGGATCGCGACGGGCCCGGCCGGCCCGCCGGTGAAGAAGCTGTTCGTGCGGGGGGCCCGGGCACCGGGCCGGCCGACGGGCCCGTACGGCTGTCCGCGCCGGTGCCCTTCCGGGCGCGGAGCGGACCCCGGCGAGCGGGAGCCGCGCCGGCCGGTCCGCGAGCCGGTGGAGCGGGGTGCGCACGACGCGTCCGCGGCGAGACCCGGCTGGACGCCGCGACCGGTGCGCTCCACCGGACGGCCCGCCCGCCTGTCGGCCCACGCGCCCTGCCCTTCACCCTCCTCCGGCGCACCCTCACCCGGCCCGACGCCGGCCGCCCGCCCGCCCGTCCCCGGTCAGCATCCACCGAACCCCTGCACAGCTCTAGCCACTTACCGTTCGGTAACCCTACGGTTCCTCTCACGCCATCCTCGCAACCGAGCATGCACACGACGAACAGCTGCGCGTACGGACGTGAGAGGACCCCCCATGAACAGACAGCTTCGGCTGCGCCGCGTGTCGACGGCCGCCGTCTCCGCCGCCGCCCTTGTCGCCCTCGCCCACCCCGCGGAGGCCGCGACCGGCACCGACGCACCCGCGCTCACCACCGCCGCGGCAGCCTCCGCCGCGGCCGACGTCGACTACGACACCTGGCAGAAGGACTGCCGGGCCGTGATGGACCAGGCGCTGCCGTACCTGAAGGAGCGCATCGCCGACGCCGCCCCCGGCGAGAAGCAGGCGATCGTCCTCGACATCGACAACACCTCCCTGGAGACCGACTTCGGCTTCAGCTACCCGCAGCCCGCCAACCGGCCGGTCCTGGAGGCCGCCCAGTACGCCCAGGAACGCGGCGTCGCCCTGTTCTTCGTGACCGCCCGCCCGGGCATCATCGAGGCGCCCACCGAGTGGAACCTCGCCCACGCCGGCTACGAGTCCTCCGGCGTCCACGTCCGCGGCTTCCTCGACCTGTTCCGGGACGTCGCCGAGTACAAGACCGAACAGCGCGCCGAGATCGAGTCGAAGGGCTACACGATCATCGCGAACATCGGCAACAGCGCCACCGACCTGTCGGGCGGCCACGCCGAGAAGACCTTCAAGCTCCCGGACTACGACGGCCAGTTGTCCTGACGCCGACCGATAAGCTCCCCTGGTCGATCGACCACGGGGGTGGCACATGGAACCGGCGGTACTCGGCGGGAAGTTGGCGTCCAGCCTGGTCGCCCCGCTGGTGAAGAAGCTCTTCGTCACGGACGGGCCCGGCGCCGGACTGGTCGACCGGCCGGTCCGGCTGACCCGCCTGGTCTCCTTCCGGGGCGAACAGCGCCACCTCGGTGAGGCGGAGGTGCGCAGGCTCGCCGGGCGGCTCGTCGGGGCGTCCCTGGACTCCCCCGGCGAGCCGCCCTTCCCGCCGGACGAGACGGAGGCCGTCAACCACGCGCTGACGACCCGTCTGCTCGCCCTCGGCGAGCTGGACATGGACGACGTCCAAGCGGTGCGGCTGGGCCACCGGGAACTCGCCGAGCAACTGCGGCGCCGGACGCCCTCGACCACCGGGGGCCTGTCCGCCGACGCCTGCTACTTCCTCGACTCGGTGACGGAGTGGGCCTGCCTGCACATCCTGGAGTTCTTCACCCGGCGCTCCACCTTCGTCGCACGGACCCTGGTGGCCCAGACCCGCGGCCAGGCCGAGCTGATCGCGAAGGTCGACGAACTGATCGCCCGCACCCCGCGCCCCGACGCCCGCGACACCGCCTTCGAGCGCCGGTACCTGCCCTACGTCGCCGAGCGCCACAACCACCTCACGATCTACGGCATCGACCTGCGCGACTCCCCCGACCGCTGGCCCCTCGAAGTCGCCTATCTGAACCTGGAGGCGACCGGCATCGAGGAGCGGGCCACCCTCCCCGGGGAGCCCCCCGAGCCGGAACGCACCGTCCTCCTCTCCGCCGAGGAGGCTCTGCACAACGACGATCGCGTGCTGCTGCGCGGCGACGCGGGCTCCGGCAAGACGACCCTGGTGCAGTGGCTGGCGGTGACCGCCGCGCGGGAGACCTCCCGGGTCCCCTACGTCCTGCCGCTGCGCACCCTGATCCGCGCGGGCGCGCTCCCTGCTCCGGCTGCCTTCCTCACCACCGTGGGCTGCCCGCTCACCCCGCCGGACGGCTGGGCGGAGCGTGTGCTGAGCGCCGGCCGGGGCCTGCTCCTCGTCGACGGCCTGGACGAGATCCCCGCCGCCGACCGGAACCGCACCCGCGACTGGCTCCTCGCCCTCATCCGTGCCTTCCCCGGCAACCGCTGGCTGCTCACCTCCCGCCCCACCGCCGTACGCCCCGACTGGCTGGCCGCGGAGGGCTTCCGGGAACTGACCCTCACCCCGATGCGCCAGGACGACGTCACCACCTTCGTACGGCGCTGGCACGCGGCGGCCGACGCCCCCGAGTACGAGGCGAAGCTGCTGGACGCCCTGCGCACCAAGCGGGACCTCGCCCGGCTCGCCACCAACCCGCTGATGTGCGGCCTGATCTGCGCCCTGCACCGGGAGCGGCGCGGCTACCTCCCCACGGGCCGCAAGGAGCTGTACGACGCCGCCCTGACGATGCTGCTGGCCCGCCGGGACCGGGAGCGGGGCATGGAGGCGGTTGAGCTGAGCGAGGAGGCGCAGCTGGAACTGCTCCAGCGGCTGGCGTACGCGCTGGTGCTGAGCGGACGCACGGAGATGGACGTGGAGACCGCCGAGGGCATCGTGGAGCGTGCCCTGCCGTCGGTCGCCTCGGCGGCGGGGCAGGGGGACGCGGCGACGGTCCTGCGGGCGCTGGTCCTGCGCAGCGGGCTGCTCCGGCGCCCCGGCGAGGGATCCCTCGACATCGTCCACCGCACCTTCCAGGACTACCTGGGCGCGCGGTACGCGGTCGAGGAGGGCCACCTCGACGTCATCGCGGGCCACGCGGGCGACACGCAGTGGGAGGACGTGATCCGCATGGCGGTGGCCCACGCCCGCCCCGGGGAACGGGCGCACCTGCTGCGCCGGCTGCTGGCCCAGGACGTCCCGCGTCTGACGCTGTTGGCCCTGGCGTGCCTGGAGCACGCCACCGCGCTGGATCCGGTGGTGCGGGCGGACGTGGAGGCGCGGGCCGGGGAGCTGATTCCGCCCCGGTCGAAGGAGGACGCAAAGGCACTGGCGGAGGCGGGCCCGCTGGTGCTGGAGCTGTTGCCGGGACCGGAGGGGCTGACGGATACGGAGGCGCACGGCGTCGCGGTGACGGCCTCGCTCCTGGCCGAACGCGAACCGGGCGGGGCGCTCGCCGTGCTGCGCCGGTTCAGAGAGCATCCGGATCTCGAGGTCCGGCGGCAGCTGGTGGGGACGTGGGAGCGGTTCGATGCGCGGGGCTACGCGACGGAGGTCCTGGACCACCTGGACCGCGCGGACCTGTACCTGACCTGTGCGAACCGGGCACAGCGTGCCGCCCTCCGGGACATGCGGCCGTGGAGCCGTCTCGAGTTTCGCGGGACGCACGGTATGACCGACATCCTCGGGTGCGTGGCGGAACCGGGTGCCGTCGAGAAGCTTCGCCTCAAGGACAACCCGGAAGTGACCGACCTGGGTGACCTGCTGGCTTTCGACTCCCTGCGCCACCTGTCCGTGTTCGGCTGCCGGTCGGCCCGGGGTATCGGGCAGCTCTCGGCTCTGCGACTCAAGGAGCTCATGATCATCAAGCTCGCCGATCTCACCGGTCTCCAGGAACTCGACTCGCTCGACCAGCTGTCCGTGGTGCAACGGCTTCCGGGGACCAGCCTGACCGACTCCCTCCCCGTCGACGCGCCGTTGCGGCAGCTCTTCCTCGGCCAGGGCACCACCGCGGACGCCGGTCTTCGAGGCCTGTCCCACTGGGCCGGTCTGGAGTGGCTCGCCCTCCTCTTCACCGATCCACTCACGGCGGACGACTGGGCCGAGGTCTCCCGGCTTCCGCTGCTCACCACTCTGTACCTGAGCGCTTCGCTCTTCCAGGACGGCCTCGGGCCGATGACCCCGGTCCCCGGCGTGCGCTCAGTCGTCCTCCACACCCCCCGCGGCACCCGCGTCGACACCGCCCGGATCGCCGCCTTCTTCCCCGACGCGGAGCTGGTCCAGGACGAACGCTGACACGGCAAAGGGGCTGCCCCGGGACCGGAGTCCCGGGGCAGCCCCTTGCTCGACGCACCCTCGGAGGGCTACGCCTCCTTGCTCAGGTTCGGCCCGGCGCCGCCGGCCGCCTGCTCGATCGGCGGGACGTCGGGGAGCGCCGACTTCTCCTCACCCCGGAAGGTGAAGGTCTTGGCGTCGCCCTCGCCCTCGGTGTCCACGACCACGATGTGGCCGGGGCGCAGCTCGCCGAAGAGGATCTTCTCCGACAGCGTGTCCTCGACCTCGCGCTGGATCGTGCGGCGCAGCGGACGCGCGCCCAGCACCGGGTCGTAGCCCTTCTTGGACAGCAGCTCCTTGGCGGACTGGGAGAGCTCGATGCCCATGTCCCGGTCCTTGAGGCGCTCGTCGACCTTGTCGATCATCAGGTCGACGATCCGCAGGATGTCGTCCTGGCTGAGCTGCGGGAAGACGACCACGTCGTCGACGCGGTTGAGGAACTCGGGCCGGAAGTGCTGCTTGAGCTCGTCCTGGACCTTGTTCTTCATGCGCTCGTAGTTGGTCTTCGTGTCGCCCGCTGCGGCGAAGCCGAGGTTGAAGCCCTTGGAGATGTCCCGGGTGCCGAGGTTGGTCGTCATGATGATGACCGTGTTCTTGAAGTCCACGACCCGGCCCTGGGAGTCGGTCAGGCGACCGTCCTCCAGGATCTGCAGCAGCGAGTTGAAGATGTCCGGGTGGGCCTTCTCGACCTCGTCGAAGAGGACGACCGAGAACGGCTTGCGGCGGACCTTCTCCGTCAGCTGGCCGCCCTCTTCGTAGCCCACGTAGCCGGGGGGCGAACCGAAGAGACGCGACACCGTGTGCTTCTCGCTGAACTCCGACATGTCGAGGGAGATCAGCGCGTCCTCGTCACCGAAGAGGAACTCGGCGAGCGCCTTGGACAGCTCGGTCTTACCGACACCGGACGGGCCGGCGAAGATGAACGAGCCACCGGGACGCTTCGGGTCCTTCAGGCCGGCCCGGGTACGGCGGATCGCCTTGGACAGCGCCTTGACGGCGTCGACCTGGCCGATGACCCGCTTGTGGAGCTCGTCCTCCATGCGCAGCAGGCGGGACGACTCCTCCTCGGTCAGCTTGAAGACCGGGATGCCGGTCGCCGTGGCGAGGACCTCGGCGATCAGCTCGCCGTCGACCTCGGCGACGACGTCCATGTCGCCGGCCTTCCACTCCTTCTCCCGCTTGGCCTTGGCGGCCAGGAGCTGCTTCTCCTTGTCGCGGAGGGAGGCGGCCTTCTCGAAGTCCTGCGAGTCGATCGCGGACTCCTTGTCGCGGCGGACGCCGGCGATCTTCTCGTCGAACTCGCGCAGGTCCGGCGGCGCGGTCATCCGGCGGATGCGCATCCGGGAGCCGGCCTCGTCGATCAGGTCGATCGCCTTGTCCGGCAGGAAGCGGTCCGAGATGTAACGGTCGGCGAGCGTCGCCGCCTGGACCAGGGCCTCGTCCGTGATGGAGACGCGGTGGTGGGCCTCGTAGCGGTCGCGGAGGCCCTTGAGGATCTCGATCGTGTGCGGCAGCGACGGCTCCGCGACCTGGATCGGCTGGAAGCGGCGCTCGAGGGCCGCGTCCTTCTCCAGGTGCTTGCGGTACTCGTCCAGCGTGGTCGCACCGATGGTCTGCAGCTCACCGCGGGCCAGCATCGGCTTCAGGATCGAAGCGGCGTCGATGGCGCCCTCGGCGGCACCCGCACCGACCAGCGTGTGCAGCTCGTCGATGAACAGGATGATGTCACCGCGGGTGCGGATCTCCTTGAGCACCTTCTTCAGGCGCTCCTCGAAGTCACCGCGGTAGCGGGAGCCGGCGACCAGCGCGCCGAGGTCCAGGGTGTAGAGGTGCTTGTCCTTGAGGGTCTCGGGCACCTCGCCCTTGACGATGGCCTGCGCGAGGCCCTCGACGACGGCGGTCTTGCCGACGCCGGGCTCACCGATGAGGACCGGGTTGTTCTTGGTACGGCGGGACAGCACCTGCATGACCCGCTCGATCTCCTTCTCGCGCCCGATGACCGGGTCGAGCTTGGACTCACGAGCGGCCTGGGTGAGGTTCCGGCCGAACTGGTCGAGGACCAGGGACGTGGAGGGCGTGCCCTCGGCAGGACCGCCGGCGGTGGCGGTCTCCTTGCCCTGGTAGCCGGAGAGCAGCTGGATGACCTGCTGCCGCACCCGGTTGAGGTCGGCACCCAGCTTGACCAGGACCTGGGCGGCGACGCCCTCGCCCTCACGGATCAGGCCGAGCAGGATGTGCTCCGTGCCGATGTAGTTGTGACCCAGCTGGAGGGCCTCGCGGAGCGACAGCTCCAGGACCTTCTTGGCACGGGGGGTGAAGGGGATGTGACCCGACGGGGCCTGCTGGCCCTGCCCGATGATCTCCTCCACCTGCTGGCGGACCGCCTCGAGCGAAATCCCGAGGCTCTCAAGGGCCTTGGCGGCGACACCCTCACCCTCGTGGATCAGGCCCAGGAGGATGTGCTCGGTGCCGATGTAGTTGTGGTTGAGCATCCGGGCTTCTTCCTGAGCCAGGACGACAACCCGCCGCGCGCGGTCGGTGAACCTCTCGAACATCGTTAATCGCTCCTCAGAGCGGTCAGGCAGTAAGGGGAACTTCCCCTCCCTGTCCTTCCGCAGCTTAGTCCCGCAAGCGGGGACCGCTCATTCCAACTGCCGACACCGTCGATGGCCTCCTGACCCCTGACGCCGACATCTGCCACAACCCGATGGTGCGAGACGATGTTCCCGCAGGCCAAGCACTTACCCCACTCGCCAGTACGCCGATGGCGAACGTGAGACGGCCCAATCTGCGTGTCGCCCCCTCCCACTAGGGATGTCTTACCCGCACGGACTGACACTCCATGCCGCGCGCATCGATTCCCTCCGCTACGGGCGAACAACCTTGCGCCGTCCCGCACCCCCGCACGCCCCCCACTTCCTGCACCCTGCGCATTCGTCCCGGTACTCAGCGTAACCCGAGCGCCCTTCCGGCTGTTGCACTTGGCATGGCCGGCGCCCCGCCCTCGGTTCCCGCGCACCCCGCGGCCCCCACGCTTCCGTTCCCTCGCCGACCGCTCGACGCGGGCGGCCCGGGCTCGGCCCCGTCCCCCTGGGAGCGGGGGCGGTGGTGGTACGAGAACGTGCTCGGCTGGCCGACGGTGCCCGGGGTGCCGGTACGGCTCCGCACGGGTGTCCGCTTCGACGTCCTGGACGTCCCCGCCGAGGCCGGCCACGCGGCGCTGGAACGGCTCGGGCGCCCCGGTCCGGCCCTGCGGCGCCCCGGCTTTCCGGTGGCCGTGCGGGGCGGGCGGATGTCGCTGCTCGTGGCGGCGGGAAGCGCGGAGGAACTGCCCGGGCTGCTGGAGTGGCTGGAGTGGGGCGCGCTGCCGCTCGACCTGACGGCGGTCGGTGCGGGCGGCTCCGTGGAGGCGCCCATGACACCCGGACCCGGGTCGTCCGGGCTGCCGCCGCGCCCCCCGGGCCGCGACGGCCCGCAGGGGGCCGCCGTCTGGCTGCGCCCCCCGGAACCGGGGTGCGGGGTCGAGGCCTCGCTGCCGACGCTGTCGGCCAGGGGGGGCACTGGACCGGCCCCCGATCTCGCACGGCTCGTCCACACGCTGGCGACTCAGTGCCACCGGGTCCGGCTCTCCCCGCCTTCCCGGACCTGCCGGCCGACGCGCTGAGGCCGTCCGGGACGGATCCCGCGGCGCGGGCCGGGTGCGGCGGTCAGCCGTTGGCCTGCTCGTACGCCTCGCGAACCTTCGCGGGAACACGGCCGCGGTCGTTGACGTCCCAGCCGTTCTCCTTCGCCCAGGCGCGGATCGCCGCGGTGTCCTGGGTGCCGCCGGAAGAGGCGCGCGCCTTGCCTCGGCCGCCCGAAGCACGGCCCCCGGTACGGCGGCCGCCCTTCAGATAAGGGTCGAGAAGACTGCGGAGCTTGTCCGCATTGGCGGTGGTGAGATCGATCTCGTAGGTCTTGCCGTCCAGCGCGAACGTCACGGTCTCGTCTGCCTCGCCACCGTCGAGGTCATCGACAAGAAGGACCTGAACCTTCTGTGCCACCGGATTTCCTTTCATCGATAACTTGAGGGCCGGAGGTCCGCCGGCGTCCGCCGTATCGCCGCCCCTTGTTATATGCAGTACTGCACTACGCCGGAAAGCAAACCGCTTTTGCCGGAAAAACACAAACCCCCGGCGGAGACCGGTAGCCTGCCCCGGGCCGAAAAGATACGCGTTTCGGACATAGGGAACCCGCGAACGGTCCGTCGGCGGAATAACTGCGGCGAAGGGCCGAGCAGGAGTGCGGATGCCGGACGATGCCCGGCGATCACAGATGCAGAAGCATCCGGCTGTTGCCCAAGGTGTTCGGTTTCACTCGTTCGAGACCCAGGAACTCCGCTACGCCCTCGTCATAGGAACGCAGCAGCTCCGCGTAGACATCCGCGTCGACGGGCGTCTCACCGATCTCCACGAAGCCGTGCTTGACGAAGAAGTCCACTTCGAAGGTCAGGCAGAAAACGCGGCGAACACCGAGCCGGCGCGCGGTGTCCAGCAACTTCTCCAGCAACTGATGGCCGACGCCGGCGCCCTTCAGGCCGGGCTTCACCGCGAGAGTGCGCACTTCCGCGAGGTCTTCCCACATCACGTGCAGGGCACCGCACCCGACCACCTCGGCGTTGTCGTCCCGTTCCGCGATCCAGAACTCCTGGATGCTCTCGTAAAGCGTCACCATCGCTTTGTCGAGCAGGATGCGGTCACGGACGTACGCGTCGAGGAGCCGGCGCACGTCGGGGACATCGCTGGTGCGGGCCCGCCGGACGGTGATGGCTTTTGACATGTGGGGACGCTATCGCCCGCCGGCGTCCGGCGCCGAGCCGGGGCCCGGTGCGGGGGTTTCGGGGCCCTGCACGATGCGGATGGCGTCTCTGAGCGCCTCGCGCTGTTCCTCGCTCATCATGCCGAAGAAGGCGATGAGGGCGGCGGCCGGGTTGTCACTCTGGGACCAGGCGTCGTTCATCAGCGCGGCGGCGTACGCGGCGCGGGTGGAGACCGCCTCATATCGATAGGCCCGGCCTTCCGCCTCGCGGCGCACCCAGCCCTTCTGATGGAGATTGTCCAGAACGGTCATCACGGTGGTGTACGCGATGGACCGTTCCTGTTGGAGATCTTCCAGGACTTCTCGAACGGTCACGGGGCGGTTCCACTTCCACACCCTCGTCATGACCGCGTCTTCGAGTTCTCCCAATGGGCGAGGCACGCTCCGAACGATAGTGGGAGATCCCGGCCACCGCGTGCCGAACGTGCACCCCTGTGGGCACACAGGCGCAAAAAGGGCGTACGACTCCTCGCGGCGGGTGCGGGGAGCCGTACGCGGGTGAGGTGCCGGCCCCGGGGCGGCGGGCCGGTCAGGCCTCGGGGTGCGCGGGCACCTGGCGGGCGCCCTCCGCCCGTGCGAGGGCGGCGTCGACGGCCGCGTCCTCCTTGGCCTTGTTGGCGCCGCCCTGGGTCTTCACGATCACCCTGATCACGCCGATGAAGAACACGGCCATGACGGCCGGGGGCAGGAGCGCGGAGACGTAGTCCATGGGCCCAGGGTAGCCAGCCCGGGTCAGCCGGCGACGAGGTGGTGCCGGGAGCCGGGGGCGGGCGGGGCCGGCCTGCGGCGGGGGAAGACCTCGCCGGGGGTGGGGACGGGGCGTTTGGGGGTGGCGGGGGTGGGCTGGGGGGCCGGTTTCCGGGCGGGCTTCTGCGCGGGTTTCCCGTCCGGCTGCTGGCCGCCGGGAAGGGCGTGGAGGCGGGTGCGCGCGGCGGGGAGGGGGATGGTGCCCCCCGTGGCGGCCGTGGCGGCCGTGGTGACCGTGGCTGTGGCGGCTGCGGCTGTCCTGGCGGATGCGGGCCCGCAGCGGGCCAGGAGGGCGGCCGCGGCAGGGTTGCCGCGCAGGGCTCCCAGGGCGGCGAGATCGTCCGTGTCCGGGCGGTGTCCGGCGCCCAGAGCCTCGTCCAGGAGCGTGAGGTAGCCGGTGGCGGTGCCGGGGAGCGCGGCGCGGTACCGGGCGAGGTCGGCCACCAGGAAGGCGCGCAGCCGGGCGCTCTCCCGCATCGCCTCGTCGAGCGACTCCGCGAGGCGCAGGCAGTCCCGGGCCTCCTCCGTCGAGACGGGGCTGGGGTTCAGGGCGAGGGCGAGGGCGCGCCGGAGCACACGCAGCTCCTGGGCACCGAACGCCATACCGCCGCGGGATCCGTAGGGCGTGGGCATGCGGCGACGATACGCGCTAATCAGACAAACCCGGCATAGGGTGCGGGTGTGGCGTGAGGGGCCACTCGGATGCGGGCGCCCGCGGCGCCCTGTGCGCGTTCGGTGGGGGGCGGACGGCACGTTCCACGGGGGGACGGGGGGCGCGTCCGTGGGAGGCGGGTGGCGCCTCTGTGGGAGGCGGGTGGCGCCTCCGTGGGAGACGGGCGGCGTGTTCCGTCCTCGGAACAGCGGCGGAACGGGGCGCCTGCCGGGGTGGCGGGGGGGCTGACGCACTGCCCCCACTCGGGCCGGAAGCCCCCGGGTAGGTACGCACCCCCGGCCCGCGCACGCGCCCCGCCGCCGGCTACATGCGGGACACGTTCCGCTCGTACACCAGCCGCAGCCCCATCAGCGTCAGCCACGGCTCGTGTTCGTCGATGACCGAGGACTCCCCCAGCACCATCGGGGCGAGCCCGCCCGTCGCGATGACCGTGACGTCGTCCGGGTCGTCGGCCAGCTCGCGGGCCATGCGGTTGACGACCCCGTCGACCTGGCCGGCGAAGCCGTAGATGATCCCGGACTGCATGGCCTCGACCGTGTTCTTGCCGATCACGCTGCGGGGACGCGCCACCTCGATCTTGCGGAGCTGCGCGCCCTTGACGCCGAGCGCCTCGACCGAGATCTCGATGCCGGGGGCGATGACCCCGCCGATGTACTCCCCGCGCGCGCTGACCGCGTCGAACGTCGTCGCCGTGCCGAAGTCCACGACGATCGCCGGGCCGCCGTAGAGCTCGACCGCGGCGACCGCGTTGATGATGCGGTCGGCACCGACCTCCTTGGGGTGGTCGGTGAGGATCGGGACGCCCGTCTTCACGCCCGGTTCGACGAGGACCGCGGGGACGTCGCCGTAGTAGCGGCGGGTGACCTCGCGCAGTTCGTGCAGGACCGAGGGGACCGTCGCGCAGATGGCGATGCCGTCGATGCCGTCGCCCAGTTCGTCGCCGAGCAGCGGGTGCATGCCCATCAGGCCCTGGAGGAGGACCGCCAGCTCGTCGGCCGTGCGGCGCGAGTCCGTGGAGATGCGCCAGTGCTCGACGATGTCCTCGCCGTCGAAGAGGCCGAGGACGGTGTGTGTGTTGCCTACGTCGATCGTCAGCAGCATGGGCTCTACTCCGCCGCTCGAAGGTCCAGGCCGATGTCCAGGATGGGGGAGCTGTGGGTGAGGGCCCCCACGGCCAGGTAGTCGACGCCCGTCGCCGCGTACACCTCGGCGTTGCGCAGGGTGAGGCGGCCGGACGCCTCCAGGGCGGCGCGGCCGGCGACCAGCGCCACCGCCTCCTCGCACTCTTCCGGGGTGAAGTTGTCCAGGAGGATCAGGTCGGCGCCCGCGTCCACGACCTCGCGGAGCTGGTGCAGGGTGTCGACCTCGACCTCGATGGGGACGTCGGGGAAGCGTTCGCGCACGGCCTGGAAGGCCGCCGCCACGCCGCCCGCGGCCACCACGTGGTTGTCCTTGACCAGGGCCGCGTCCGAGAGGGACATGCGGTGGTTGACGCCGCCGCCGCAGCGGACCGCGAACTTCTCGAGGGAGCGCAGGCCCGGGGTGGTCTTGCGGGTGTCGCGGACCTTGGCCTTCGTCCCCTCCAGGGCGTCCGCCCACGCGCGTGTGGCCGTCGCGATGCCCGACAGGCGGCACAGGAGGTTCAGCGCGCTGCGCTCGGCGGTGAGGATGTCGCGGGTGCGGGTGGTGACGGAGAGGAGCTTCTGGCCTGCCTCCACCCGGTCGCCGTCCTCGACGTGGCGCTCCACCTCGAACTCGTCCGTGCAGACGACCGACATGACCGCCTCGGCGACCCTGAGGCCCGCCACCACGCCCGCCTCACGCGCGGTGAAGTCGGCGGTGGCCACGGCCTCCTCGGGGATGGTGGCGACCGTCGTCACGTCCACGCCGCCCGCCAGGTCCTCCTGGACGGCGACGTTCGCGAGGTCCTCGACCTCCACGGGGTCGAGTCCGGAGTCCAGCATGAGGGCCGCGAGCGCGGGGTCGAGGCCGCACTCCATGTAGGCCTCTTCGTCGGTGTCCGCGCCGCAGGCGCAGCCGTCGCCGCAGCCTCCGGCGGAGGCGAGGGGAAGGTCGGGGGTGTTCACTGCTGTCACTGCTCCTGGGGACGCTGCGCCGGCCGGTGGCCGTGGGTGGTCGGGGGGAATTCTGGCGTGTCCGTGGTGTGCACGGCGAGGGACCGGTCCGGGTTCAGGCGTACGACGATGTGGCGCCGCCACGTCGTGTCGTCGCGGTCCGCGTGGTCCTCGCGCCAGTGGCAGCCGCGGGTCTCCGCGCGCCGGGCCGCCGCGGCCACCAGGACGCGGGCCACGCACAGGAGGTTGGTGGCCTCCCAGGTGTCGACGCCCGGTTCGGACGTCTTGCCGTTCTCGTGCAGGGCCTCGCGGGCCTCGGTGTGGAGGTGGTGCAGCCGGTCGGCGGCCCGGGTGAGGGAGCCGGCCGAGCGCAGGACGCCGGCGCCCGCGGTCATGATCCGCTGGATCGTGAGGCGGGCCTCGGGCGGGAGGAGGGGGTGCGCCGGGAGGTCGGGGTGCGGGACGGGGGCGGGCACGCGCGCGGGGAGGGTGCCGTCCGCGTGGCTCGCCGCGATGTCGGCGGCGATCCGCTCGGCGTAGACCAGGCCCTCCAGGAGGGAGTTGGAGGCCAGGCGGTTGGCGCCGTGCACGCCCGTGCAGGCGACCTCGCCGCACGCGTACAGGCCGGGGACCGTGGTGCGGCCCGAGGCGTCGGTGCGGACGCCGCCGGAGGCGTAGTGGGCGGCCGGGGCGACCGGGATCGGTTCGGTGACCGGGTCGATGCCGTGCGCGCGGCAGGCGGCGAGGATCGTGGGGAAGCGGTGCTCCCACATCTCGGCGCCGAAGTGCCGGGCGTCGAGGTACACGTGTTCGGCGTCCCGCTCCCGCATGCGGCGCATGATGCCCTTGGCGACGATGTCGCGGGGGGCGAGTTCGGCCAGCTCGTGCTGTCCCGCCATGAAGCGCACGCCGTCCGCGTCCACCAGGTGGGCGCCCTCGCCGCGTACCGCCTCGGAGACCAGGGGCTGCTGGCCCTCGGCGTCCGGGCCGAGGAAGAGGACCGTGGGGTGGAACTGGACGAACTCGAGGTCGCTCACCTCGGCGCCCGCGCGCAGGGCGAGCGCGACACCGTCGCCCGTCGAGACGGACGGGTTCGTCGTGGCCGAGAAGACCTGGCCCATGCCGCCGGTGGCGAGGACGACGGCGGGGGCGTGGACCGCCCCGACGCCGTCGTGCTGTCCTTCGCCCATGACGTGCAGGGTGACGCCGGCGGTCCGGCCGTCCGGGTCCGTCAGGAGGTCCAGGACGAGGGCGTTCTCGATCGTGCGGATCCCGCGCGCGCGTACCGCCTCCACCAGGGCCCGGGAGATCTCCGCGCCCGTGGCGTCGCCGCCGGCGTGCGCGATGCGGCGGCGGTGGTGGCCGCCCTCGCGGGTGAGGGCCAGGCCGCCCTCGGCGGACTCGTCGAAGTGCGCGCCGGTGGCGATGAGGCGGCGTACGGCGTCGGGGCCCTCGGTGACCAGGAGGCGGACCGCTTCCTCGTCGCACAGGCCCGCGCCGGCGACCAGGGTGTCGTCCAGGTGCTCCTCGGGGGTGTCGCCCTCGCCCAGGGCCGCGGCGATGCCGCCCTGCGCCCAGCGGGTGGAGCCGTCGTCGAGGCGGGCCTTGGTGACGACGACCGTCCGCAGGCCGGCCGCCTCGCAGCGCAGGGCGGCGGTGAGGCCGGCGACGCCGGAGCCGACGACCACCACGTCCGCGGCGATGGCCCAGCCGGGCGCGGGCGCGTGCAGTCGTATGCCTGTGCTGGTCACGAGGCGGCTCCGAAGGTGAGGGTGACGTTGTCGATCAGCCGGGTCGCGCCGACCCGGGCGGCGACGGCGAGGACGGCCTCGCCGGTGTGGTCGTCACCGATCTCGGTGAAGTCGGACGGGTCGACCAGGGCGAGGTAGTCCAGCTCCAGCGGCGGATCGGCGCGGGCCGCGTCGTCCAGCACGAGGCGCGCGGCGGCCCGGACGGCCGTGGCGCTGCCCGGCACGGACGTGGCGACGGCATGGGCGTCGGCCGCCGCGCGGGACTCGCCCAGGGCGCTGAGGGCCTCGGCGCGCGCCTGTGTGGCGGGCACTTCGCGGGCCCGTGCGCGCAGCGCCTCCTGGGCGGCGTGCCGGTCCAGGCCGGCGAAGAGCGCCTGGGAGAGCGCGAGGGCGGTGCGGCGCTCCCGCGTCGAGAGGTAGCGGTTGCGGCTGGACAGGGCCAGGCCGTCCTCCTCGCGCACGGTGGGGACGCCGACGATCTCCATGCCGAAGTTCAGGTCGCGGACCATGCGGCGGATCAGGGCGAGCTGCTGGGCGTCCTTCTGGCCGTAGAGGGCCAGGTCCGGGCGGGTGAGGTGGAGCAGCTTGGCGACGACGGTCAGCATGCCGTCGAAGTGGCCGGGGCGGGAGGCGCCCTCCAGGCGTTCACCCATGGGGCCCGCGGTGACGCGCACCTGGGGCTCGCCGCCCGGATAGACCTCGTCGACGGCGGGGGCGAAGACGGCGTCCGCGCCCGCCCGCCCGGCGATCGCCAGGTCGGCGTCCAGGGTGCGCGGGTAGCGGTCGAGGTCCTCACCGGCGCCGAACTGCAGCGGGTTGACGAAGACGGTGACGACGACCTCGCCGTCCGGGCCCACGAGGTCACGGGCCGTACGGATCAGGGTGGCGTGGCCCTCGTGCAGGGCGCCCATGGTCATCACGACGGCCCGGCGGCCGTGCCGTTCGCGCGCGTGCAGCTCGTCGGCGGTGCGCAGCAGGACGGGCGGGGTGGGGGTCATCGGGCGTCTCCCTCGGTGCCGTCGGAGCTGTCGGTGCCGTCGGGGTGTTCGGTGCTGTCGGGGTGTTTTTCGGTGCTGTTGGTGCCCGTGGTGCCCGTGGTCCCCGTGGTGCCCGTGCCGGTGCCGCTGCTCCGGGCGGCCCCGACGGCTCCACCGGCCCCGTCGGCGAGTACCCCGAGCAGGTCCTCGGCGAGTTCGGCTTTCAGCAAGCCGTGGTCCAGCGCCCGGTCGGCGGTCGCGCGCGCCATCGCCAGATAGCCGGCGACGGCCTGCGGGGCGTGTGCGCGCAGCTCCACGATGTGCGCGGCGACCGTGCCCGCGTCCCCGCGCGCGACGGGGCCGGTGAGGGCCGCGTCGCCGGAGCGCAGGGCGTTGTCGAGGGAGGCGCCCAGCAGCGGGCCGAGCATGCGGTCGGGGGCCTCGACGCCCGCGGTGCGCAGCAGTTCCATCGACTGCGCGACCAGGGTGACGAGGTGGTTGGCCCCGAGGGCGAGCGCGGCGTGGTACAGCGGGCGCCTGTCCTCGGCGATCCACTCCGGCTCGCCGCCCATCTCGATGACCAGGGCCTCGGCGACCAGCCGCAGCTCCTCGGGCGCGGTGACGCCGAAGGAGCAGCCCGCCAGGCGCTGGACGTCCACGGGGGTGCCGGTGAAGGTCATCGCCGGGTGCAGGGCCAGCGGCAGGGCACCGGCGCGCAACGCCGGGTCCAGGACCCTCGCGCCGTACCGCCCGGAGGTGTGCACGAGCAGCTGGCCCGGCCGCACCGCCCCGGTCTCGGCGAGTCCGGTCACCAGGCCGGGCAGGGCGTCGTCGGGGACCGTCAGCAGGACCAGCTCGGCGCGCCGGAGCACCTCGGCGGGCGGCACGAGCGGCACGTCCGGGAGCAGCGCCGCGGCACGTCGTCTGGAGGCGTCGGAGACCCCGGAGACGGCCACCGGGCGGTGCCCGGCGAGCGCGAGGGACGCGGCCAGCGCGGGGCCCACGCGTCCGGCGCCGACGACGCCTACGGTGAGCCGCGCGGGGCGGTCCTTGGGGTCTGGCTGTGGGGTTGTGTTCACGCGACGGCGGCCTTCCCGTTCCAGTCCGCTCGGGGTACCGGACGATTTCTCGTCATGTTAACGCGATTGGTTCGGGGTACGTCCGGTCGTCCACAGGCTGTGGGTTTCCGTGCGGCGGCGGGGCACACCCCAGCACTCCCGCGCGCGTAGCAAGAGAACGTGCGGCGGGACGTACGGGAAACCGGGTGCCCGCTCCGGCGTCCGCGCGGCATGATCGCGGCATGAGCGATACGGCGGAACAGGACGAGCGAGCGGAACAGAACGAGCGGCGGCCCGGGGAGGTGGCCGGGAAGGTGGCCGGGGCGGAGCCGGCGGAGGGATCCGCGGAGGAACGGAGCCGGCGACTCCGGGAACGGCGCGTGGCCGCCCACCGCAACGCCCGGCGGGTGCTCGCCGGGCCGGGGTTCGGCACGACCCTGCGCGAGCGACTCGCCCTGCTCGGCGGCGCCGCCGAGCTGTACGACCTCGACGAGCCGTCCGACATGTACGGCAACGGTGTCGTGGAGGCCCTGGAGGAGAAGGTCGCCGCCCTGCTCGGCACCGAGGCCGCGGCCTTCTTCCCCACCGGCACGATGGCCCAGCAGGTGGCGCTGCGCTGCTGGGCGGGCCGCACCGGCAGTCCGGTCGTCGCCCTGCACGGGCTCAGCCATCCCGAGATGCACGAGCGCAACGCCTTCAGCCTGGTCAGCGGCTTGCGCCCGGTGCGGGTGACCAGCGCGCCCCGGCTGCCGACCGCCGCCGAGGTGCGCGACTTCGAGGAGCCGTTCGGGGCCCTGATGCTGGAACTGCCGCTCAGGGAGCCCGGTTTCGTCCTGCCCACCTGGGAGGAGCTCACCGACGTCGTCGAGGCCGCGCGGGAGCGCGACGCCGTGGTCCACTTCGACGGGGCCCGTCTGTGGGAGACCACCGTCCACTTCGGCCGCCCCCTGGCCGAGATCGCGGGCCTCGCGGACAGCGTGTACGTCTCGTTCTACAAGTCCCTCAAGGGCTACGGAGGCGCCGCCCTGGCAGGCCCCCGGACGCTGACCGAGGAGGCGAAGGCATGGCGGCACCGGTACGGCGGCGCGGTGTTCCAGCAGTTCCCGACGGCGCTGTCGGCACTGGCCGGCCTGGAGCGCGAACTGCCCCGGCTGCCGGAGTACGTGACCCACGCGCGCGTGGTGGCCGCCGCGCTGCGGGAGGGCTTCGCGGAAGCCGGGCTGCCGTGGGCGCGGGTACAGCCCGAGGAGCCGCACACCCACGAGTTCCAGGTCTGGCTGCCGTACGACGCCGAGGTCGTCGGCGAGGCCGCGGTCCGGCACGGCGAGGAGACGGGGACCATGCTCTTCTCCCGGGGGTGGCTCACACCCGGCCCGGGACTCGCCGTCACGGAGGTCAGCGTGGACGAGGCGGGCCTTCGGTGGACGGCGGACGACGTGAAGGCGGCGGTCGCCGACTTCGCGGCCAGGCTGGAGGGTTGACGCGACCGGGCTCGCGTAGTGACCGGTCAGGTCGGGACTGCTGACCGGTCAGGCCGGCAGTCCTGACCGGTCGGACCGGGATGACCGACCGGTCGGGCCGGGAAGACCGGGCGGATTTGACCGGGCGGACCGGTCAGGACCGGGCGACCCCGGCGGACTGGCCGGTCGGACCGGAGTGCTGCCCGGCCCCGCGCCGGCCACCCGGGTCAGCCGAGGGCACGCGGCCACAGGGACCACCACCGGCGCAGGGCCCGCCGTGCCCGGCCGTGCGCCGGGCGGCCGGCGAGGACGGCGTGGAACTGTCGGCGGTCGTGCCACTCGCGCACGACCTGCCAGTCGTGCGCGCCGGGCGCGGGCGGCGCGGGCTCGCCGAGCTGCCGGGCCCGGTAGGTGTCGAGGAGGTACTGCTGGGTGATGCTCATGGGGTCGCCTTCTCGAAGGAACGTGTGGTGGGAATCGGGCTCCGCGGCTGCCCCGGTGCCTCCAGGTTGCTCCGGTACGGCCCTCCCGTCGCGCCGATTGACGGCGGGCGTCAATCGGCGGTGGCGTTGTCGGTGGTGGGGTGCACCATGAGGGCATGAGCGTGCGTATCGACATCGCGGGGCTGCGGCCGGAGAGGGTCGCCGTCGTGCCCTCGCCCCTGGCCGAGCTGGGCATGGCGCTGCACGCCCTGTCCGAGCCGGGGCACCACCCGGGTCTGCAGGGCTGGGCGACGGGTGTGACCGCCCGGCTCGACTCGCATCTGGCCGACCGGATGTGCGAGGCCGACTTCCTGTGGCGGACGACGTTCTCGGACCTGTTCATGCCGTTCGCCGGGGTACCGGGACGCAGCACACTGCCCGGCGCCACCCTCGCCGAGGACCTGGACCTGCTCGACAAGCTGTCCGACGAGCAGTTCGTGGACGCGGCGCTGGAGTTCACCTGCGCCCTGCCCTACAGCACCGGCGGGGCCTCCGCGCTCGCGGACGCCGAGACGCGCCGGCGCGCGCTGGACCTGGCCGCCGCGCGCGGGCCGCAGCAGCTGCGCTTCAGCGAGCGCCTGCTGGCCGATCCGCCGCGGATCCGGGGGTGGCTGCGGGAGTTCGCGCAGGACTGCGACGAGGCGTTCTTCGCGGATGCCTGGGCGCGGCTGCGCCACCAGCTCGCGGCGGACGCCCGCCACAAGACGGACCTGCTGCACCGCAAGGGGCTCGCCGAGGCGCTGGCCGCCGTGTCCCCGGCGGTGGCGCTGGACGAGTCCGCCGCGCGGATCACGGTCGACAAGCTGGGCGACGGCCGTTCGGCGACGGGGGACGGCGGGCTGCTGCTCGTCCCGACGAGCCTGGGCTGGCCGCACCTGATGGTCCTCCACCGGCACGACTGGCAGCCGGTGCTGCACTATCCCGTCGGCTCCCCCGAGCTGGCCTCGCCGCCGTCGGTCGAGCAGCTCACCCTGCGGATGTCCGCACTGTCCCACCCGGTCCGGATGCGGATCTGCCGCCATCTGGCCCGCAGCGCGTACACCACGAGCGAGCTGGCGCAGGCGCACGGCATGACGGCCCCGGAGATATCCCGGCACCTCGGGGTGCTGAAGAAGGCGGGTCTGATCAGCACCCGCCGCCGCGGGCGGTACGTACTGCACCAGCTGGACGTGACGGTGGTGGCCCGGCTGGGCAGCGACTTCCTGGAGGGAATACTCCGGTAGCCGCCGTCACACAGCGGTCCACCGGCAGGCCGGGGCGGGGCGGCCGGCGGGCCCGGTCCACCGGCAGGCCGGGGCGGGGCGGCCGGCGGGCCCGGTCCACCGGCAGGTCAGTCGAACCGGATGTGGCGGGTTCCCACCCCCGCCTGCCTCAGACGCGTACGCAGCGCGCCCTCGTTGTTGGGCTTCAGGGTGAGTCCCGCCAGCACGGCGATCCGGTCCGCGGTCTTCGGGACGGTCGTGTGGTCCGTCCACAGGTGCTCGGCGAACTCCGGCTCCCGCAGCCGTTCCAGGCAGCGGTCGAGCTGCTCCACGGCCCAGCTCTCGCGGCGCAGCCCGGCGTCCTTCCCGGCGACGTACCGCAGGACGTGTCCGAGGCCGCGCTCGTGCAGCCGTCGCAGGACGGTCCCGCGTTCGGCGAGGAGGGTGAAGTGGTGGACGTCGTGCCCGAGTCCGCGCAGCCGGCCGACGGTCTCGGCGAAGTACCCGGAGTCGGTGACCGTCATGGGCGCGATCACCACACCGTCGTGCTCGGTGAGGGCCAGGTCGAGGACCTCCACGACACCCTGCCGCCAGGCAGCCAGGTCCTGGAAGTCACCCCGCAGCCCGGGCGGCAGCATGCGGTGCAGGCCGAAGCCCACGTGCTCGGGGTCGCAGACGATGCTGCCGGGCAGCCTGCGGTGCATCTCGTACGCGGTCTGTGTCTTGCCGCCCCCGAAGGGGCCGCTGATCCACAGGAGCATGCCGGAGACCCTACCGACGCGGGGCCCGCCGCGGGCGCCGTCAGCCCGGTCCGCCATCGGCCCGGTCTCGTAGGCCAGGCCCGCCGCCGGCCCGGTCCGCCGTCAGCCCGGTCCGCCGCCGGCCCGCACCAGCCCGGTCTCGTAGGCCAGGACGACCACCTGCACCCGGTCGCGCAGGCCGAGCTTGGTCAGGATGCGTCCCACGTGCGTCTTCACGGTCGCCTCGGACAGCACGAGCCGGGCCGCGATCTCTCCGTTGGACAGGCCCTGCGCGACCAGCACCATCACCTCGCGCTCGCGCTCGGTGAGCCGCTGGAGCCCCGCGTGCCGGGGCTCCTGACCGGTGGCCGGCAGCATCGACGCGAACCGGTCCAGGAGCCGGCGGGTGGTCGAGGGGGCGACCACCGCGTCGCCGCTGTGCACGGAGCGGATGGCGGCGAGCAGCTCGCCGGGCGGCACGTCCTTGAGCATGAAACCGGAGGCGCCCGCCTTCAGTGCCGAGAAGGCGTACTCGTCGAGGTCGAAGGTGGTCAGGATCAGCACCTTCGGCGCGTTCGGGTCCACGCAGATCCGGCTGGTGGCCTCGACTCCGTCGAGCTTGGGCATGCGGACGTCCATCAGGACGACGTCCACGGAGGTGGAGCGCAGCACCCGGAGGGCCTCGACGCCGTCGCCCGCCTCCCCGACGACCTCCATGTCCGGCTGGGCCGCCAGCACCATCCGGAACCCGGTGCGCAGCAGCACCTGGTCGTCGACGAGCATGACACGGATCGCCATCGTGGGTCCTCTTCTTCCTTACAGGTGTCAACGCCGTACGTGCGTAGGGGGACGGGTCTCAGTGTGCGGGTTTCAGCGGCAGCAGCGCACTGATGCGGAACCCTCCTCCCTGCCGCGGACCCGCGTCCAGGGTGCCGCCGACCATGCCGACCCGCTCGCGCATGCCGATCAGGCCGTGGCCCTGGCCGTCGAAGCCGCCCTCCTCGTACAGCTCGTGCGGGGCGCCCTTGCCGTCGTCCTCGATGAGCAGCCCGAGTCCGTCGTCGAAGTAGACCAGGCGCACGCTCGCGCCCGCGTTGGGGCCGCCGTGCTTGCGCGTGTTGGTCAACGCCTCCTGCACGATGCGGTACGCGGTGAGCTCGACACCGCTGGGCAGCTGACGCGGAGTGCCCTCGACCTTGAAGTCGACGGGCAGGCCGGAGCCGCGGCATTCCTCGACGAGCTCCTCGATCTGCTGGACGTCGGGCTGCGGGACGTACTCGCCGGCCTCCTGGTGCTCGCCGGTGCGCAGTACGCCGAGCAGGCGGCGCATCTCCGCGAGCGCCTGGCGGCCTGTGGAGGAGATCGTCTCCAGGGCCTTCTTGGCCTGGTCGGGGGCCGCGTCCAGGACGTAGGCGGCGCCGTCGGCCTGCACCACCATCACGGAGACGTTGTGCGCGACGACATCGTGCAGCTCGCGCGCGATCCGGGCGCGCTCGGCCGCGACCGCGACCTTGGACTGCGCCTCGCGTTCCTTCTCCAGCCGGGCGGCCCGCTCCTCCAGCTGCGCGAAGTAGGCGCGGCGGGTGCGGGCGGAGTCGCCGAGCACCCAGGCGAGGGCGAAGGGCACGCCCTGGAAGACCGTTATGGCGATGTTGGCGCCTATCCCCAGCTCGCCGTCGGACCAGCGCAGCTGGGCGACGGGAGACGCGCACAGGCCCATGACCAGCGCGGTACGGGAGGCCCACCGGGCACCCTTCGCGGCCACCGTGTAGACGATCACGAGAAAGGAGAAGTCGGCCGGAAACGTGGCGACGTCCAGCGCCAGCTGTGCCACGCCGAGTCCGGCGGCCAGCAGCAGCATCTTCTCCGGCAGCCGCTGCCGCAGCGCGATCACGACGCAGAGCGGCGCCGTGAAGGCGAGGATCAACGCCGTCGAGTCCGTCCCGTACCCCCGCGGCTGCGGGGAGACCACGAACACCACGGAAATCCCGAGCACGACGAGGGCCCAGAAACTGTCGACCCCGGTCGGGTGTCTGCGGATGAAGTCGTAGAGGCGCTGCACGTAACCCAGCGTATGGAAGCGGAATAGGTGCAGGGGTCAACCGGAGGGCCGATCCGCGCTCCCCGCGCATACTCCGCAAGGTGGAGGCTTCGTTCTCCCGTGCGCCTAGCCTGGGCGGGTGACGCGAGAGACAGCAGGGGCAGCGGGGGAAGCTGGGGCAGCAGGGGCAGCAGGGCCCACAGAGGTCTCAGGGGCGGGTGCGGGCTGGCGCAGCTGGCGGGAGGCCACGCAGGACGCCCTCTACGGACCGGCCGGGTTCTACCGCGGGCCCGAGGGCCCGGCCGGGCACTTCCGCACGTCCGTGCACGCGTCGCCGCTGTTCGCCGGGGCCGTGGCGCGTTTGCTGTGCCGGGTCGACGAGGCGCTGGGGCGGCCCGCGGCTCTGGACTTCGTGGACATGGCGGCCGGGCGGGGCGAACTGGTCACCGGGGTACTGGCCGCGCTCCCCGCCGACGTGGCCGCCCGCACGCGCGCGTACGCCGTCGAGGTCGCCGGCCGCCCCGACGGGCTGGATCACCGGATCGAGTGGCTCGGCGAGCCGCCGCCCGGCACGACCGGGCTGCTGTTCGCCAACGAGTGGCTGGACAACGTACCGGTGGAGGTGGCGGAGGTGGACTCCGCGGGTGTGGCGCGGCGGGTCCTCGTCCGGGACGACGGGACCGAGCGGCTCGGGGAGCCGGTGGACGGGGCTGAGGCCGCGTGGCTGGCGCGGTGGTGGCCGCTGCCCGGCGAGGAGGGGCTGCGGGCCGAGATCGGGCTCCCTCGGGACACCGCCTGGGCGTCCGCCGTGTCCACACTGGACGCGGGGCTCGCCGTGGCCGCCGACTACGCGCACACCGTGGACGACCGTCCGCCGTTCGGGACGCTCACCGGCTTCCGGGCGGGGCGGGAGACGCCGCCGGTGCCGGACGGGTCGTGCGACATCACCGCGCATGTCGCGCTGGACGCGTGCGCGGCGTCCCACACCGCGAGGTGCACTCCGGAGCACACGCCCTCGGGTGCGCTTCTGCGCCCCCAGCGCGAGGCTCTGCGGGCCCTCGGTGTCGCGGGCGCACGCCCCCCGCTCGCGCTGGCCTCCACCGACCCCGCGGCGTACGTGCGCGCCCTCGCGGCCGCCTCGCAGGCCGCCGAGCTGATCGCGCCGGGCGGGCTCGGCGGGCTGGGCGACTTCCGGTGGCTGATCCAGCCGGTCGGGCCCGTCGACGCCGCCGCGCTACTTGTCGATGTCCCCGACCACGAAGAACAGTGACCCCAGGATCGCCACCATGTCCGAGACCAGCGTCCCCGGCAGCAGCTCCGCCAGCGCCTGGATGTTGTTGTACGACGCCGAGCGCAGCTTCAGCCGGTACGGGGTCTTCTCGCCCTTGCTGACCAGGTAGTAGCCGTTGATGCCGAGCGGGTTCTCGGTCCACGCGTACGTGTGGCCCTCGGGCGCCTTCAGCACCTTCGGGAGCCGCTGGTTGACCGGCCCGGGCGCCAGCTCGGCCAGGCGGTCCAGGCAGGCGTCGGCGAGGTCCAGGGCGTTGTGCGTCTGCTCCAGGAGGCACTCGAAGCGGGCGAGGCAGTCGCCCTCGGTGCGGGTGACGACCTTCAGGGTGTCCTGGAGTTCGCCGTAGGCGAGGTACGGCTCGTCGCGGCGCAGGTCGAAGTCGACGCCGGAGGCGCGGGCGATGGGGCCGCTGACGCCGTACGCGTGCACGGCCTCGGCGCTCAGGGCGCCCACCCCGCGCGTGCGCCCCCGGAAGATCTCGTTGCCGAGCACCAGGTCGTCGAAGACGTCCATGCGCGAACGCACCGCCGCGACGGCACCGCGCGCGCGGGTGGCCCAGCCGGCCGGCAGGTCCTCCTTGAGGCCGCCGACGCGGTTGAACATGTAGTGCATGCGCCCGCCGGAGACCTCCTCCATGACGTTCTGGAGGACCTCCCGCTCCCGGAAGGCGTAGAAGACGGGGGTGATGCCGCCCAGCTCCAGCGGGTACGACCCCAGGAACATCAGGTGGTTGAGCACACGGTTCAGCTCCGCGAGCAGCGTCCGCGTCCACACCGCGCGCGTGGGGACCTCCATGCCGAGCATCCGCTCCACGGCGAGGACCACGCCCAGCTCGTTGGAGAACGCCGACAGCCAGTCGTGGCGGTTGGCGAGCACGATGATCTGACGGTAGTCACGGGCCTCGAAGAGCTTCTCCGCGCCGCGGTGCATGTAGCCGATCACGGGCTCCGCGCTCATGATGCGCTCGCCGTCCAGGACGAGCCGCAGCCGCAGCACGCCGTGCGTGGACGGGTGCTGGGGCCCGATGTTGAGCACCATGTCGGTGCTCTCCGCGGCGCCGCCGATACCGACCATGGTCTCCGTCGTAGGAGTCATGCGCACAGTCTCCCCTACGTACGCTGGCTCCATGGATACGGGGAGCCCTGACGACACGGGCGCGGCGGGGGCGACGGGGGCAGAGCCGGAGGCGGTGCGGGAGGCGGTGCGGGACGAACCGGAGTGGACCGGCCTGCCGCCGGGACTGCTGCGCATGCGGCGGCTGTTGCTGGTGGCGTGGCTGGGACTGCTCACGGTCGCCGCGGGCGTGCTGCCCGGCCTGTTCCTGGGCCCCTTCTGGGCGGCCCTGGCACTACTGCCGCTGGCCCTGATGACCTGGGGCTGGGTCATGCTGGAGCGCAACTGGCGCTCCTGGCGGTACGCCGAGCGCGCCGACGACCTGCTGATCAGCCGGGGCGTGCTGTGGCGGGAGCAGACCGTCGTCCCGTACGGGCGGATGCAGCTGGTCGAGGTGACCTCCGGCCCGGTCGAGCGCCACTTCGGCCTGGCCAGCGTGCAGCTGCACACGGCCGCCGCCGCGACCGACGCGGCCATCCCGGGCCTCGACCCGGCCGAGGCGGAACGCCTCCGCGACCGGCTCACCGAGCTGGGCGAGGCCCGATCGGCGGGGCTGTGACGACGCCCGGGGCGGAGGACGGCACCGCCGGGAGCAAGGCCGCCGAGGCCGGACACCCCGGCACCGCGGCGAAGCACGACGCCACCGGAACGCCGGACGACGCCACGCCGACGACAGGCGGCGCCACGCCGACGACAGGCGGCGCCACACCCACGACCGGCAGCACCACACCGACGACAGACAGCACCACGCACCCGACAGGCAGCACCACGCCGACGACAGACAGCACCACGCACCCGACAGGCAGCGCCACGCCCACGGCGGACGGCACCGCATCAGCAGGCGACGGCACCGCACCGGCGGCAGACGGCGCCCGCGGCGGAACCCGCGCCACGGGGCCCGGCGACGATGTCGTCGAGCGGCGGCTGCACCCCGTCACACCGCTGCGACGGGCGTGGGCGCCGGTCGCCGTGGTCGTCGGGTGGGCCGTGCACGACCCCGACCAGGCGCAGCGCCAGTTGACGCGGCTGACCACGACCCACCTGCTGCTCGGGCTCGCCGTACTGATCCCGGCCGCCGCCCTGTACGGCTTCCTGAGCTGGTGGTTCACCCGTTTCGCGGTGACCGACACGGAGCTGCGCATCCGCACCGGACTGCTGTTCCGGCGCACCGCGCACATCCGGCTCGAACGCGTCCAGGCCATCGACGTCACCCAGCCCCTGCTCGCCCGCGTCGTGGGGGTCGCCAAACTCAAACTCGACGTCATAGGCACCGGCAAGAAGGACGAACTGGCCTTCCTGGGCGCCGACGAGGCCCGCGCCCTGCGGGCCGAACTGCTCGCCCGCGCGGCCGGACTGGCACCCGAGACCGCGCACGAGGTCGGCGAGGCGCCTTCCCGGCAGCTGCTGCGCGTGCCGCCGCGCGTGCTCGCCGTCTCGCTGCTGCTGACCGGCGCGACCTGGGGGACGCTGATCGCCGCCGTCGTCGTCCCCACACTGCTGTGGCTCGCCACCCACAACCTGTGGACGGTCGTGGCGACCGCACTGCCGCTGCTGGGCGCCGCGGGCGCGAGCAGTGCGGGCCGGTTCGTCGGGGAGTACGACTGGACGGTGGCCGAGTCCCCGGACGGGCTCCGTCTGGACCACGGACTGCTGGACCGCGCGCACGAGACGGTGCCGCCGGGCCGGGTGCAGACCGTGCGGATCGTGGAGCCGCTGCTGTGGCGGCGGCGGGGCTGGGTGCGGGTGGAACTGGACGTGGCGGGGTCGTCGAACTCCGTGCTGCTGCCCGTCGCCCCGCGCGAGATCGCGGAGTCGGTCGTGGCGCGGGTACTGCCCGGGGTGACCGTGCCGGCGGGCCCGGCACTGTCGCGTCCGCCGCGCCGGGCGGCCCGGTGCAGGCCGCTGTGGTGGCGCGGCTACGGGCTCGCCGTCACCGACCGGGTCTTCGCCGCCCGGTACGGGCTGCTGCGCCGCAAGCTGGCGCTGGTGCCGCACGCCAAGGTGCAGAGCGTCCGCGTCACGCAGGGGCCGTGGCAACGGGCGCTCGGACTGGCCGACGTACGGGTGGACACGGGGGCGAACAAGACCGTGACCGCTCGGCTGCGCGACGCCGACGAGGCGGCGCGGCTGCTGCGGGCCCAGGCGGAACGCTCCCGGACGGGACGGCGGGACGCACCGCCGGACCGGTGGATGGCCTGAGGCCTGCCGGTCACCGCCGGTCACGGTCGGCCGACGGTGACCGGCGGTGACCGGCGTCAGGACACCGCGCTGCGCAGCCCTTGTACGTCGATCTGCTCCGTCTCGTCGTGGGCCGTCAGGTCGATCACCTGTCCCACCCCACGGGGCTCCTCGCCGGCCGGCTCGAAGGCGGCCTCCGCCTCGGCCTTGTGCAGGGCGAGGGCCTCCTGGCCGACCACGTCGGCGAGGTCCTCGTTCTGGACGGCCTCCATGGCGTCGGGCGACGACGTCCCGTCCTCGGCGTTCTTCGTGCCGAAGAAGTCGAAGCCGCCCTCGACCGCCGGACGCCGCGCCGGAGCCGTCGGTACGACGGCCACCGCGGTCGGCACCGCGAAGTGCCCGGTGCCGGTGGCCCGCCGAGTGGGCTGGTCGGGCTGACCGGGCTGACCGGGCCGCTCGCCGGACCGACCGGACTGGTCGGACTGGTCTGGCTGGTCGGACTGGTCTGGCTGGTGTGACTGGTCTGGCTGCTGATCGGGCTGATCGGTTCCCTCGGGCTGATTCCCCGAGGAGGCGGCGGTGCGCTCGTGTCCGTCGGTCGCCTCGGGCTGCGTCTGGGCCCCGTCCTCCTGAGCGGTCTCCGCCGCCGCGCTCTCGCCACCGCCGCCGTTGCCGCCGCCGTCCCCGTCACCTCCGTCGCCGCCGGAGTCATCGCCGCCGTCGTGGTCGCCACCGTCCGGACCGGCGTGCACGTCCGCGTCGAACCGCGCCAGTGCCGCGTTCGCCCGCAGGAACAGCCGGGAGCCCGCGGGGGAGAAGACGGAGTGAGCGTCCCCGGTGACCTCCCCGGAGGCCTCCGCAACGGCCCGGGAGACCTCTGCAACGGCCCCGGAGTCCTCTGCAACAGCCCGCGAGACTTCTGCAACGGCCTCGGCGGCCGGCACGTCCTCGGCCTGCGTCTCCTCCGCCGGTGCCGGTCGTGCCGCCGGCAGCGCGGGCGCCTGCGGCACGGCCTCGATCTCCAGCAGGCGGCGGCCCTCCAGCGCACTGGCACGCTCGGTCTCCGCCGTGGCGTAGCGCCTCAGCAGGGAGGCGTGCTCGTTGCGCAGCCCCGCCAGCTCCGTGCGCTTGGCCCGCAGCCGGTGCTCCAGCTTCGCGCGCAGTTCGCGCGACTCCTCCAGGTCGGACTCCAGTTCGGCGACCCGCTCCTCGTAACGCCACTCGTCGCTCGCACGCGCACGCGTGAGGTCGGCGACGCGCCTGCCCGCCTGCGTGTCCCAGTGGCGCATGACGACCGCGCCGACGACGGCCGTGACCGCGGCGGCGGCGGCCAGTGAGCGCAGGATCATCGCTTCGCTGAACACCCAGGGGCCGAGGGCGCAGACGACGGAGACGCCTGCGATCGCCGACGGAGGAAGCAGCCTGTGCAGGGGCGGGGAATGGCGGTGACGTCCACGTGGCATGGCCAGAAACTTACCGCGCGTAGGCGAATCTTGGCGCCCCGCCCCGTAAAAACACAACCGCCTCCGATGTGTTCACACGGCATCAGGAATCCACGTGCCCACCGACGGGCCAATTACCTCAAGATCATTTATGCGGGTGCGCGTCGAGTCGCTCACCGGGCCGCTCACCGGGCCGCTCACGGGACCGTTCACCGAGCCGCCCGCTGAGCCACTGCAGCGTCGCGGGAATCTCGCGCCGCCAGGTATTGAAGTTGTGCCCACCGCTTTCCAGGATGATCGACGAGATGCGCGTCGGCTTCTTGTCCTTCACGCGCTCAATGAACTTCAGGGTGTCCTTGTAGTTCGTCTCGCCGGACTCACTGCTGGTGACGAGCAGCGAAGTGTCGGGCGCGGGCATGTTCTCGAGATACCACCACAGGTCGGCCCGGTTCTTCCGTTCCGTGTCGCCCTGGAAGAGATCGCCCGTGGTGGGGTCACTGGGCGCGTCGTAGTACGCGGAGAGGCCGGCCCCGGCGGCGTACACGTCGGGATGGTGCAGGGCGAGCTTCAGGGCGCAGTAGCCGCCGGTCGAGTTGCCGACGACGCCCCAACTTCCCGGCCCCCGGCCCACCCGGTAATGCGCCGTCACCGCCTCGGGAAGGTCCTTCGCGAAGAACGTCTCCGTCTGCGGGCCACCCGGCACGTCCACGCACTCCGTGTCGCGCGGCGGCGCCACCGTCGGCCGCAGCATCACCAGGATCATCGGCCGCATCCGGCCGGCCTTGGCCAGGTCGAGTGCCGTGCGCGGGTAGCGCAACTTGTCCACCAGCGCCTCGGCCGTCCCCGGGTAACCGGTCAGGACGACGGACGCGGGGAACGTACGGGTGCGATGGCGCGCCTGGAAGTACTCCGGCGGCAGGTAGACGTACGCGGGCGTCGCGATACGCGTCGTACGGCCGGTGATCCGTATCTCGTGGATCCGGCCGGTGACCTCGGGCCGCGCACCGCCCGCCTGCGTGACCCGCCGGTCACCGACGACCCGGAGCCGGCTGCCGGCGCCGTCGGCCGCGTGGTCGACGACCACTCCCTGTCCGTTCTCCCGGCCGAACAGGTCGGCCCAACTGCCGTAGAAGCCGAAGGACTGGTTGGCGACCAGACCCACCGCGGCGAAGACCGCCAACTGGGTGGCGAACAACAGCCCCACCCGCCCCAGGACGGCCCGCCAGGTACGCCGGGCCAGCCGTGGCCACAGCCACACCGTGCCGGCGAACAGCAGCACGCCGGACAGGACCGCCAACGCCAGCACCTTGTCGCTCGTGAGACCCATGCGTTGCTACCCGCCTGCGCTTTCCGTACGTCACGTCCGTTCGGGCCATCCGTCCGGACCACCACCCCTTCGCACCCTTCACGCCCCGCGGGCTTTCCGATCCGGGGAGTGAACCTCTCCCACCAAGACACCGTCCTAGAGGGCGCAATGTCGCCGGATGCCCGAAACGGGCCCGGATCCACGGTCTCTCGCAGAACTACGGGTGCGATGTCTGTCAGGACAGATGAGGAAATGTCGGGTGGGGTTCCGACGAAACCCACCAGCGTACGGCGGGTGCTGCGCGGCCCGCGTCCGGAGGCCGTGCCCCTCCTCGTCGGCCGCGCCTGCGCGCTCGTGGGCCTGCTGGACATCGCCGCCGGCGTCTTCCCGCGGTTCCGGCACAGCCGTATGCACGCCCTCGCCGAGGTCCTGCCCGGCGCGTTCGGCCCGTTCGCGGCGGCACTCTCGCTCAGCGCCGGGGTGCTGTTGCTGCTGCTCGCCCACGGGCTCAAGCGCCGCAAGCGGAGGGCGTGGCGGGCGGCCGTGGCCCTGCTGCCGCTGGGCGCCGTCGCGCAGTTCACCTACCGGCACTCGCTCGCCGGGGTGCTGATCTCGGTCGCGCTGCTCGTTCCCCTGCTGCTGCACCGGGACCAGTTCGCGGCACTGCCCGACCCGCGCAGCCGGTGGCGGGCGCTCGCCAACCTCGTTCTCATGGGCGCCGGTTCCCTCGCCCTCGGGCTGGTCGTCGTCAACGCCCACCCGCACCACATGGTCGGCGACCCGAGCCTGGCCGACCGCATCACCCACGTGCTGTACGGCCTGTTCGGCGTCGAGGGACCGGTCGACTACCGGGGCGACACCTCGTGGACGGTCGCCTTCTCCCTCGGCGCCCTCGGCCTGCTCACCGCGATCACCACCGTCTACCTGGCCTTCCGCCCCGAACACCCCGCCGCGCGCCTCACCGACGACGACGAGGCCCGGCTGCGCGCCCTGCTGGCCAGGCACGGCGGCCGGGACTCCCTCGGCCACTTCGCGCTCCGCCGCGACAAGGCCGTCGTCTTCTCCCCCAGCGGCAAGGCCGCGGTCACCTACCGCGTCGTCTCCGGTGTGATGCTCGCCAGTGGCGACCCGATCGGCGACGTCGAGGCCTGGCCGGGCGCCATCGAACGCTTCATGGACGAGGCCCGCGCCCACTCCTGGACGCCCGCCGTCATGGGCTGCTCCGAGACCGGTGGCGAGGTGTGGACCCGCGAGACCGGGCTCGACGCCCTCGAACTGGGCGACGAGGCGGTGGTGGACGTCGCGGATTTCTCCCTCGCCGGCCGCGCGATGCGCAACGTCCGGCAGATGGTCAAACGCATCGAGCGCGCCGGTTACGAGACCCGGGTACGGCGCGTGGCCGACCTCGGTGACACCGAACTGGACCGCGTCCGCCGCGCCGCCGACGACTGGCGCGGCACGGACACCGAGCGCGGCTTCTCCATGGCGCTGGGCCGCATCGGCGATCCCGCCGACGGGGACTGCCTGATCGCCACCGCGCACAAGCAGGACGCCGAACCCGGCGAGTACGGCGACCTGAAGGCGATCCTGCACTTCGTGCCGTGGGGCCCCGACGGCGTGTCCCTGGACCTGATGCGCCGCGACCGCGCGGCCGACCCCGGCATGAACGAGCTGCTGATCGTGGCCGCGCTGCAGGCCGCTCCGAAGCTGGGCATCGCGCGCGTCTCGCTGAACTTCGCCATGTTCCGCGCGGCGCTCGCGCGCGGCGAGAAGATCGGCGCGGGACCGGTGCTGCGGGCCTGGCGCGGACTGCTGGTGTTCCTCTCCCGCTGGTTCCAGATCGAGTCCCTGTACAAGTTCAACGCGAAGTTCCGGCCCCGGTGGGAGCCCCGTTTCGTCGTCTACCGCGCCTCCGCCGACCTGCCCCGCATCGGCTTCGCCGCCATGCAGGCCGAGGGCTTCGTCACCCTCGCGGTGCCCCTCCCGCGCATCCTGCGACGCCGGACGCCCGCACGCCGCCCCTGCGCACACCGGATGCCCGAACGGGACGCCCGGGCGGCGTGACCACACCGCGTACCGCGCGGCCACGGCACCGACGGGACACCCGGCGCTGGACGCGGGCGGGAGCGCCGGTGCGCACCACCGGAGCCGGGTCGGTCGCTCCACCCGGACCGGAGCCAGGTCCCCCCACCCGGACCGGAGCCAGGTCCCCCCCACCCGGACCGGAGCCACACCCGCCACCCGGACCGTGGCGGGTCGTGCTGCCCGGCCGCGAGCGCGCGCCCCGCCCGGCCGCGAGGGCGCGTTCTGCCCGGCCGCAAGCGCGCGCACTGCCCGACCGCGAGGGGACGCACGGCCCGGCGTCTCCCCCACCTCCGGCTTCGCCCCACCCAACCCCACCGAACCCCACCCGCACCCGCACAGGCCGCCGCGGGCGCCCCGCCCACTGGGCCTGGGCCTACGCTGAACACATGAGCAAGCAGACCGGCCGCCGCCACCTCGCGGGACTGACCGTATGGGACCGCTGCGCGGTCATGGGGGTCGTCAACGTGACCCCCGACTCCTTCTCCGACGGCGGCCGCTTCTTCGACACCACGGCCGCCATCAAGCACGGCCTCGACCTGGTCGCCGAGGGCGCCGACCTGGTGGACGTCGGCGGCGAGTCCACCCGTCCCGGCGCGACCCGCGTCGACGAGGACGAGGAGCTCAGGCGTGTGGTCCCGGTCGTGCGCGGCCTGGCCTCCGAGGGCGTCACGATCTCCGTCGACACCATGCGCGCCTCGGTCGCCGAGCAGGCCCTCGCGGCCGGCGCCGCCCTGGTCAACGACGTGAGCGGCGGCCTCGCCGACCCCCGGATGATCCCGGTCGTCGCCGACGCCGACGCCCCCTTCGTCGTCATGCACTGGCGCGGCCTCCTGGCAGGCGGCAACGTCAGGGGCACCTACGACGACGTCGTCGGCGAGGTCATGGACGAGCTGCACGCGCGCGTGGAGGCGGTCGTCGAGGGCGGCGTCGCCCCCGACCGCGTCGTCGTCGACCCCGGCCTGGGCTTCTCCAAGGACGCCGAGCACGACCTCGTCCTCCTCGCCCACCTCGACCGCCTCCTCGGCCTCGGCCACCCCCTGCTCGTAGCCGCCTCCCGCAAGCGGTTCCTCGGCCGGGTGCTCGCCGGGCCGGAGGCCGCCCCGCCCCCGGCGCGCGAGCGCGACGCGGCCACCGCCGCCGTCTCCGCACTCGCGGCGCACGCCGGCGCGTGGGCCGTACGCGTGCACGAGGTACGCGCCACGGCCGACGCCGTACGGGTCGCGCGCGCCGTCGAGGGGGCCCGCACAGCGGACCGGGATCCGGGCTCAGGCGTGGGCCCGGGCCCGGGCTCGGGCTCGGAAGGCATCCGGTGAACGCCCCCCACCTCGACGTCGAACAGGTCGAGTCCGCCAACACCGCCTTCTACGAGGCACTGGAGCAGGGCGATTTCGAGAAGGTGTCCGAGTTCTGGCTCACACCGTCCGACCTGGGCATCGACGAGTCGTACCACGATCCGGCGGACGCCGGTGTGGTCTCCTGCGTGCACCCCGGCTGGCCGGTGCTCACGGGGCGGGGCGAGGTCCTCCGCTCGTACGCGCTGATCATGGCGAACACCGACTACATCCAGTTCTTCCTCACCGACGTACACGTCTCCGTGACCGGCGACACGGCCCTGGTGACCTGCACGGAGAACATCCTCAGCGGCGGACCCGCCCCCGAGGGCGGCGACGAACTCGGCCCGCTCGTCGGCCAGCTCGTGGTCGCCACCAACACGTTCCGCCGCACTCCGTCCGGCTGGAAACTCTGGTCGCACCACGCCTCCCCCGTGCTGGCCGAGTCCGACGACGAGGACGGTGAGGACACCCCTCCCTGACCCTGGAGGAGCATGCGAGTGGCGGGAATCACGGGCCGGCGGGCGGGGACGGCTACCGACCCGTGATCCACCGGGGCCGCCAGGGGAAACGCACGGTGAAAACTCCTGGCCCCGGCCCGGCCCCGCACCCCCCGTGACGCGGTGCCGTCCGTGTCCGCGGGTAGATTCGACAGAGGCCGGCGTACCGCCCGCACGCGGTGAGGACCGGCCGAGACCGACGACTGCAGGAGTGATTCGCGTGGATCGTGTCGCGCTGCGCGGCCTGAAGGCCCGCGGGCACCACGGTGTGTTCCCCAAGGAACGCGAGGACGGCCAGACCTTCCTCGTGGACATCGTCCTCGGCCTGGACACCCGGCCGGCCGCGGCCGACGACGACCTGGCGAAGACCGTGCACTACGGCGTCGTGGCCGAGGAGGTCGTGGCCGTGGTCGAGGGCGAGCCCGTCAACCTGGTCGAGACGCTCGCCGAGCGCATCGCCCAGGTCTGCCTGAAACACGAAGGGGTCGAAGAGGTCGAGGTGTGCGTCCACAAGCCGGACGCGCCGATCACCGTCCCCTTCGACGACGTGACCGTCACCATCATCCGGAGCCGTGTATGAGCGCCCCCTTCGCCCAGGGTCCCAGCGACCCGACCGTACAGCCGGTACCCGCCTCCGTCATCGAACAGGTCGACGCCGCCGACACCACACTGTCCAATCCCAAGCGAGCGGTGATCGCCCTCGGCGCCAACCTCGGCAACCGCCTGGAGACCCTCCAGGGCGCCATCGACGCCCTGGAGGACACACCGGGCGTGCGGGTCAAAGGGGTCTCGCCGGTGTACGAGACGGAGCCCTGGGGCGTCGACCCCGGCAGCCAGCCCTCGTACTTCAACGCGGTCGTGGTCCTGAAGACCACCCTGCCCCCGTCCTCCCTGCTGGAGCGGGCGCACGCCGTCGAGGAGGCCTTCCACCGCGTCCGCGACGAGCGCTGGGGCCCACGCACCCTCGACGTCGACATCATCGCCTACGCCGAGGTCGTCTCCGACGACCCTCAGCTCACCCTGCCCCACCCGCGCGCCCACGAACGCGCCTTCGTGCTCGCCCCCTGGCACGACGTGGACCCCGAGGCCCAGCTGCCGGGACACGGCCCGGTCGCCGACCTCCTGGCCTCCGTCCCCCGGGACGGCATCGCGCCCCGCGCCGACCTGGAACTCCGGCTGCCCGAGTAGTCGTTAAGGTCGACAAGGTCAGGACGACCACGCAGGGGAACCGAAGGGACACCGGGTCACCGTGAAAGAGTTGCGCATCAGGGTGCTGGCCGGCGTGTTCGTGGTCGCCGGGATCCTGTCCTGGGCGGGCGCCCGCCTGTGGAACTCGATCGGGAGCCTCCCGAGCGTCCCCCTGGCCGCTCCCGTCGTGCTCGCCCTGATCGCCGTGATCCTGCTGGCCACAGCGCTCTCGATCCGCTCCCGTCTGAAGGCCCAGCGGGAGCGTGTCCCGGACGCGAAGGGCGTCGACCCGATGATGGCGGCCCGAGCGGTCGTCTTCGGCCAGGCCAGCGCCCTGGTGGCCGCCCTGGTCGCCGGTATGTACGGCGGCACGGGCATCTTCCTGCTGGAGTTCCTCGACGTCCCGGCCCGCCGCGACCAGGCGTTCTACGCCGGTTTCTCGGTCCTGGCGGGGATCGCCGTCATAGCGGCCGCGCTCTTCCTGGAGCGCGTCTGCAAGCTCCCCGACAACGACGACGAGGACACCCCGGGCACGGCCACGGCGGCCTGACCCGCTGCCGGGCCGGGCCTCGGCAGCCCTGCGCGTCGGCGGGTCCCGTCGGGCAGGCCCCCCGCGGGGGCCGCCGCCGCGTGGACGCCTGCCGCCGTTCCAGCGCCCGTCCGTACCCCGTGCGGGTCAGCGGGCCATGATCAGGCTCATCGCCTCGTTGCGCGTGGCGACGTCGCGCAGCTGGCCGCGCACCGCCGAGGTGAGGGTCTTCGCGCCGGGCTTGCGGATGCCGCGCATCGACATGCACATGTGCTCGCACTCCACGACGACGATCACCCCGCGCGGCTCGAGGATCTCCATCAAGGAGTCCGCGACCTGCGTGGTGAGACGTTCCTGCACCTGCGGGCGGCGGGCGTAGACGTCCACGAGACGGGCCAGCTTGGACAGGCCCGTGATCTTGCCGCTGGTGGACGGGATGTAGCCGACGTGCGCGACGCCGCGGAACGGCACCAGGTGATGCTCGCAGGTGGAGAAGACCTCGATGTCCTTCACCAGGACCATCTCGTCGTGCCCGAGGTCGAACGTCGTCGTCAGGACGTCCTCGGGCTCCTGCCACAGACCCGCGAATATCTCCCGGTAGGCCCGCGCCACCCGCCCGGGCGTCTCCCTCAGCCCCTCGCGGTCCGGGTCCTCACCGACCGCGATGAGCAGCTCGCGTACGGCGTTCTCGGCCCGCTTCTCGTCGAACTCGCCGATCTGGCCCTCGCCGTCCAGCGTCACGGGGTCGGTCATCTGGTGCCTCGTTCCTGTCCTGTCCTGCGGTCGGCATACATTCCGGGCCTGGTGGGGCCGCCGGGAGTGGCCGGGTCAGCTCTCCGGCCGCTCCTCCGCGGCTCGTTCCGGTGCCGGGGCCGGCTCCGCCGTGGTGCTCTTGGCGGTGGAGATCGCCGCCGGGGCGCCGTTCGCTCCGTTCGTCAGGGCGAGCTCCTTCGGGGAGAGCACCGGCGGACGGGTCGAGGGCGTGCGGCGGGAGGAGCCGGTCCAGGCGGGCCTGGCCGGGCGCTTGACGATCTGGGCGAAGACCTCGGCGATCTCCTCCTTGCCGAGCGTCTCCTTCTCCAGCAGCGCGAGCACGAGGTTGTCGAGGACGTCACGGTTCTCGACCAGGATCTCCCAGGCCTCGTTGTGCGCCGTCTCGATGAGCTTCTTGACCTCTTCGTCGACCAGCGCGGCGACCTCTTCCGAGTAGTCGCGCTGGTGGGCCATCTCGCGCCCGAGGAACGGCTCGCTGTTGTCGCCGCCGAACTTGATCGCGCCGAGACGCTCGGTCATGCCGTACTGGGTGACCATCGCGCGGGCCACACTGGTGGCCTTCTCGATGTCGTTGGCGGCACCGGTCGTCGGGTCGTGGAAGACCAGTTCCTCGGCCGCCCGGCCGCCCAGCATGTAGGCGAGCTGGTCGAGCATCTCGTTGCGGGTGGTCGAGTACTTGTCCTCGTCCGGGAGCACCATCGTGTAGCCGAGGGCCCGGCCCCTGGACAGGATGGTGATCTTGTGGACCGGGTCGGAGTTCGGTGAGGCCGCCGCGACCAGGGCGTGACCGCCCTCGTGGTACGCGGTGATCTTCTTCTCCTTGTCCGACATGATCCGGGTCCGCTTCTGCGGGCCCGCGACCACACGGTCGATCGCCTCGTCCAGCATGTGGTTGTCGATCAGCTTCTGGTCGCTGCGGGCCGTCAGCAGGGCGGCCTCGTTCAGCACGTTGGCCAGATCGGCACCGGTCATGCCGGGCGTACGGCGGGCGACGGCGGACAGGTCGACGTCGGGGGCGACCGGCTTGCCCTTCTGGTGGACCTTGAGGATCTCCAGACGGCCCTGCATGTCCGGACGGTCGACGGCGATCTGCCGGTCGAAGCGGCCGGGGCGCAGCAGCGCCGGGTCGAGGATGTCCGGACGGTTCGTCGCGGCGATGAGGATCACGCCGCCCTTGACGTCGAAGCCGTCCATCTCGACGAGCAGCTGGTTCAGGGTCTGCTCGCGCTCGTCGTGACCGCCGCCGAGGCCGGCACCGCGGTGGCGGCCGACCGCGTCGATCTCGTCGACGAAGACGATGGCGGGCGCGTTCGCCTTGGCCTGCTCGAACAGGTCGCGGACCCGGGAGGCACCGACACCGACGAACATCTCGACGAAGTCGGAACCGGAGATCGAGTAGAACGGCACGCCCGCCTCGCCCGCGACGGCACGCGCGAGCAGGGTCTTGCCGGTGCCGGGCGGGCCGTACAGCAGCACGCCCTTGGGGATCTTGGCGCCGACGGCCTGGAACTTGGCCGGCTCCTGCAGGAACTCCTTGATCTCGTGGAGCTCCTCGACGGCCTCGTCCGAGCCGGCGACGTCGGAGAACGTCGTCTTCGGGGTGTCCTTCGTGATGAGCTTGGCCTTGGACTTGCCGAAGTTCATGACGCGGGAGCCGCCGCCCTGCATCTGGTTCATCAGGAACAGGAAGATGACCACGATGAGGACGAAGGGGAGCAGGGTGATCAGAAGCCCGACGATCGGGTTCTGCTTCGACGGCGACACCGTGTAGCCGTCGGGGATCTGCTTGTCCTGGTACTTGTTCTGCAGTGTGCTGGCGAGGGTCACGCCCTGGTCGCCGATGTAGCTCGCCTGGATCTTCGAGCTGCCCTTGACCTTTTCGCCGTCCTTGAGCTGAACCTGGATCTTCTGCTCGTCGCCGGTGGTCAGCTTGGCCGACTCGACCCTGTTGTCGTTGATCGCCTGGACGACCTGGCCAGTGTCAACCGTCTTGTAGCCGCCGGACGAGCCGACGACCTGCATCAACACGACCACGGCAAGGACGGCCAGCACGATCCACATGATTGGCCCACGGAAGTATCGCTTCACGTCCATCCACACGGAGCGGTGGCGCCCCGTCCCTCCTGCCATAGTGAGTTTGATAAGACAGTTCTTCTGACGGTACCCCAGCCCGGCGGCCCTCAGCCGCACAGGACCGTCGGCGTCCCGTCTGCATGCTCCAACGGCGCGGGGGCCTCCGGGGTTCCCGGTCGCCCCCCGAAACGCCGTGGGGCCCGCTACGAGGCCGCGTCAGCCGCCGTAGACGTGGGGCGCGAGCGTACCGACGAACGGGAGGTTGCGGTACTTCTCGGCGTAGTCGAGGCCGTAGCCGACGACGAACTCGTTGGGGATGTCGAAGCCGACCCACTCCACGTCGATGGCGACCTTCGCGGCGTCGGGCTTGCGCAGCAGCGTGCACACCTTGAGGGAGGCGGGCTCGCGCGAGCCGAGGTTGGAGATCAGCCAGGACAGGGTCAGGCCGGAGTCGATGATGTCCTCGACGATCAGGACGTGCTTGCCCTTGATGTCGGTGTCGAGGTCCTTGAGGATCCGCACCACGCCGGAGGACTGGGTGCCCGCGCCGTACGAGGACACCGCCATCCAGTCCATCGTGACAGGGGTGGACAGCGTGCGCGCCAGGTCGGCCATGACCATCACGGCGCCCTTGAGGACGCCGACGATGAGCAGGTCCTTGCCCGCGTACTCCGCGTCGATCTTCGCGGCCAGCTCGGCCAGCTTCGCGTCGATCTCTTCCTTGGTGATGAGTACCTTCTCGAGGTCGGCACCCATGTCGTTCGCGTCCACCCGCATCACTTTCGGTCGTCCCAGCGGCCACTCCGGAGCGTCCCGGCGATCCGTGCGCGGATCGGTGGGTCCGGATTCAGCCTTGCCGAATCACCAGTCTGCCACCCTGCCGCCGGGCGACGACTTTGCCGGGCAGGTTGATGGCCCCCTGACCGCGCCAGCCGGTGATCAGCCGGTCGACTTCCTCGATGTGGCGGGCGAAGAGCGCACCCGCGGGAGCGCCGGCCTCGATGGCGGCGCGGCGCAGGATCCGGCGGCGCACGGCGGGCGGCAGGGCGTAGAGCTTCGCGCACTCCAGTACGCCGGTGGCGTCCCGGACGCCGGACTCGGCCTGGCGGGCCCAGGCGTCGAGGGCGTCGGCGTCGTCCCGGGAGAGCTGGGCCGTACGGGCGAGGGCCTCGACGACGCCCTTGCCGAGCGCCTTCTCCAGCGCGGGCAGGCCCTCGTGCCGCAGCCGGGAACGTGTGTACGCCGGGTCCGCGTTGTGGGGGTCGTCCCAGACGGGCAGGGACTGGACCATGCAGGCCTTGCGGGCGGTCTGCCGGTCGACCTGGAGGAAGGGGCGGCGGTAACGGCCGTCGGCCCCCGAGACCGCGGCCATGCCCGACAGGGAGCGGATGCCGGAGCCGCGGGCGAGGCCCAGCAGGACGGTCTCGGCCTGGTCGTCGCGGGTGTGGCCGAGCAGGACGGCGGCGGCGCCGTGGCGGGCGGCGGAGTCGTCCAGGGCGGCGTAGCGGGCGTCGCGGGCGGCGGCTTCGGGCCCTCCCGCCCGGCCGACGGTGACGGCGGTGGCCTCGACGGGGTCCAGGCCGAGTTCGCGCAGGCGCAGGACGACCTCTTCGGCGCGCAGGTCGGAGCCGGTCTGCAGGCCGTGGTCGACGGTGACGCCGCCGGCGCGGATGCCGAGCCGGGGGGCCTCGAAGGCGAGGGCGGAGGCGAGCGCCATGGAGTCGGCGCCGCCGGAGCACGCCACGAGCACGAGCGGTGACGGCGGGAGTCCGGACGCGCGCTCGGGCGCGCGGTCGGCGGCCGTCGCGGCGGGAACGCCGGCCGGGGTGTTCAGTTCGGTGAGGATGTCGTGGAGGACGCGGCGGACCGCCAGGCGTATCGCCGCGACCGCAGGATGGGGACCCATGTCCGGTGCCCTTCATGAAGTTGTCGGGGGTGAGCCCGAGGTTCTGTCACGCAGAGTGTGTAGATGGTGACAGAAACGGGCCGTTCCCCGAGCATCGCACGCCTGTCGAGAGCTCACGGTCCCTCGGACGGGTGATTGGAGGGGCGTTCGACTGCCGTCGGCCGGACGCGGTTCACGCCCCCGGCCGCGGGACTCACGACTCCGGCCTGCGGTGCACCCGCGCGATCCAGTCCGCCGGTTTGGAGATCTCCGACTTGGTGGGGAGGGTGTTGGGCGAGGTCCAGACGCGGTTGAAGCCGTCCATGCCGCACTCGTCGACGACGGCGCGCACGAAGCGTTCGCCGTCCCGGTACTGGCGGAGCTTGGCGTCCAGGCCGAGCAGCTTGCGCAGCGCCAGGTCGAGGCGGGAGGCGCCCTTCGCGCGGCGCTGCTGGAACTTCTCGCGGATCTCCCCGACGCTCGGCACGATCGCCGGGCCGACCCCGTCCATCACGAAGTCGGCGTGGCCCTCCAGCAGGGACATCACGGCGGTGAGGCGGCCGAGGACCTCCCGCTGGGCCGGTGTCTGCACCAGCTCGACCAGGGAGCGGCCGCCGTCGTCCTCCTCGGCTTCGGGCCGGCCGCCGGCCAGCGTCTGCGCGGCCTCGCGGACCCGCTCCAGCACGGTCATGGGGTCGACGTCGGTCTCCGCGAGGAACGACTGGATCTCGCCCTCGAGGTGATCGCGCAGCCAGGGCACCGCGGTGAACTGCGTGCGGTGCGTCTCCTCGTGCAGACACACCCACAGGCGGAAGTCGTGGGGGTCGACGTCGAGTTCGCGTTCGACGTGCACGATGTTCGGCGCGACCAGCAGCAGCCGGCCGCCGCCGTTCGCACCGGCGGGGAACTCGCGGGTGGCCGGGGCGAAGGTCTCGTACTGGCCGAGGACGCGGGAGGACATGAACGACAGCAGCATGCCCAGCTCCACGCCGGTGACCTTGCCGCCGACGGCGCCGAGGACCGCGTTGCCCGCGCCGCTGCCGCGCCGCTCCTCCATCTTCTTCAGCAGCGGCTTCAGGATCTCCCGGAACCCGGCGACGTTCGCCCGGACCCAGCCGGGCCGGTCGACGACGAGGACGGGGGTGTCGTGGGCCTCCTCGGTGGCCAGACGAGTGAAGCCCCGGACGTGCTCCTCCGAGGCCCTGGCATGGCGGCGGAGCTCCGCGACGACGGCCCTGGCCTCGTCGCGGCTCACCTCGGGGCCCGGCCGTACGAGCCGGGTCGCGGTCGCCACCGCGAGATTCCAGTCGACCATGCCGGAAGATGCGCCGATGCTCGTCATTCCTCAACCGTACGTGAGCGCCGCCACTGAGGGCAGGCTGTGGCGGGCGCCGGGGTGGGTGGCCGGTGCCGGTGCGGCGCGGGAGGGGGTGAGCAAGCCGGCCGCGGGGGCGCCGCCGTCCCGGGAGCGGCCGCGGGGGCGCCGCCGCTCCCGGGACGGCCGGGTGGTCAGGCGCAGCCGCAGGACACCAGGGTCGTCGCCGCCCGGTCCAGGGCCGCCTGGGCCGACCATGCGTCCGTCGTGCCGGAGGCCAGGAAGGCGAAGCCCAGGAGGCGGCCGTCGGCGGTGACCAGGGTGCCCGCGAGGGTGTTGACACCCGTCAGGGTGCCGGTCTTGGCGCGTACGAGGCCGGCCCCGCCCTCCGTGTAGCGGCCGGCCAGCGTGCCGGTGAAGCCGGCGACGGGCAGGCCGCTGAGGACCGGGCGGAGCTCGGGCCGGGCCGGGTCGGCCGCCTTCGCGAGCAGGGCGGTGAGCAGGTCGGCGGTGATCCGGTCGGTGCGGTCGAGGCCGCTGCCGTCGTGGAACCGGGTGCCGCGCACGGGCAGGCCGAGCTGCTCCAGGCGGTCCGGGACGGCCGCGGAGACGCCGTCGAAGCCGGCGCGCTCACCGGTCGCCAGGGCGGTGTGGCGGGCCAGTGCCTCGGCGATGTCGTTGTCGCTGTCGGTCAGCATCCGCTCGACCAGGGCCGACAGCGGGGGCGAGGAGACGGTGGCGAGGGTGTCGGCACGGTCGGTCGCCTTGGAGGGGCCGGGGGGCGACGCGTTGATGCCGTGCCGCTCCAGGAAGCCGGCGAAGGTGCGGGCGGCCTCGGCGGCCGGGTCGGGCACGCGCGGGGCGGGGCCGCTGGTGGAGTCGTCCGTGCGGGCCTCGTCGGCCATCAGGGCGGTGACGTCGGCGAGGTTCTCGTTGACGCCGATCGGGTGCTTCTCCGTACCGGCGTAGAGCGTCGTGTCGTACGACAGCGTCACCTTGCGCACGTCCCGCTCCTTCAGGGCGGCGGCGGTCTTCTCGGCGAGCGTGCGCAGGCTCGCGGGGCCTTCCCCGCTCCCGGAGCGGGAGGTGCCCCCGTCGTCCTCGTGGTCCTCGTGGTCCTCGTGGTCCTCGCGCGCGGTGAGGGTGGGGTCGCCGCCGCCGACCAGGACGAGCTCGCCGGTGTCCGCCTCCAGGGCGGTGCGGGTGGTGAGGCGGTGGTCGGGGCCGAGGGCGGTGAGGGCGGCGACGGCGGTGGCGATCTTGGTGGTGGAGGCGGGTGTCAGGGGGGTGTCGGCGTCGAGGCCGTAGAGGCGCTCGCCGGTGGTGAGGTCGACGACGGACGCCGCGCGGCGGGTGCCGAGCGCCGGGTCGTCCAGCAGGGGTCCGAGCGCGTCGGCGAGGGCCGTGCCGCCCGGACCGGCGTCCACGCCGTCCGGCGCACCGCCGGCGGTGCCGCCGAGGCCGGTCAGGACGGCGCCGGCGCTGGGCGCGGGGCGGGGCGCCCCGGACGCCGTACCGGAGCCCCCGGGTCCGCGACCGTGATCTGCGCCACCCGCGTGCTCCATGGCGACGGCCCGGTCCCGCTCGGCCGTACGCTGACCCATGGAGTCCCAGGGGCCGACGGCGGTCACCACACCGGCGGCGAGAGCCAGCCCGGCGGTGGCGGCACCGGCGGTGTACTGCCAGGTCTTCGGCCTCGTGACCCGCGCGAACTGCGGCGCCACGGCCCGCGCGGCGCGTGCGAGACGCGGACGTACGGCGCCCGCGGTCCGCCCCGCGTGCGGTCCCGCGGCCCGCCAAGGCCTCAGCTCTGGCACTACCACCAGCCCCTTTCGCGATCACCCACCTGCGTGAGGGACACTTAATCACCAGAACTATGTGCTGATCATGGAGGAGCGTCCGGTGGAGTTCGACGTCACGATCGAGATCCCGAAGGGTTCGCGGAACAAGTACGAGGTGGACCACGAGACCGGTCGTATCCGCCTGGACCGCCGCCTCTTCACCTCGACCGCCTACCCGACCGACTACGGCTTCGTCGAGAACACCCTCGGCGAGGACGGCGACCCGCTGGACGCGCTGGTCATCCTGGACGAGCCGACCTTCCCGGGCTGCCTCATCCGCTGCCGCGCGATCGGCATGTTCCGGATGACGGACGAGGCCGGCGGCGACGACAAGCTGCTGTGCGTGCCGTCGACCGACCCGCGCGTGGAGCACCTGCGTGACATCCACCACGTGTCCGAGTTCGACCGCCTGGAGATCCAGCACTTCTTCGAGGTCTACAAGGACCTGGAGCCCGGCAAGTCGGTCGAGGGCGCCGACTGGGTGGGCCGCACCGACGCCGAGGCCGAGATCGAGCGGTCCTACAAGCGCTTCAAGGACCAGGGCGGCCACTGATCAGGCGCCCCTCCCGTAACGGGCCGCACGCGTGAAGCGTGCGGCCCGTTCACGTTTGGGTACGCATACTGAGGGTTACAGGAGGGTGTGTTCGAACCAGGGAGCGTTGCGCAGGTGACGGAGGCGGAGGACCGCAAACCACAGTCGGACGAGGCCCGCAGCGCCTTCCGGCAGCCCGGTGGGGTCGCGGCACCGGCCGACGGCGAGTCGTCGACGACGTCCGAGTTCGAGATCCCGCAGGGGCTGGCCGTCCCGCGGCCCACCGGCACGGAGTCCGAGACGACCTCGGAGTTCGCGCTGCCCGAGGGGCTGGACGCGCCCCCGGCGGCGCCCGCGGAGGGTGAGGGGTCGGCGTTCGCCACGCCGAGCACGTACAGCGCGTGGACCGCGCCGACCACGTTCACCCCGGCGAGCGGCTTCCCGGCGGTGAACCTGACGGACGTGCCCTGGCAGGACCGTATGCGCGCCATGCTGCGCATGCCGGTGGCCGAACGGCCCGCGCCCGAGACGGCGCAGCGCCACGACGACGACACGGGCCCCGCCGTGCCGCGGGTGCTCGACCTGACCCTGCGTATCGGGGAGCTGCTGCTGGCGGGCGGCGAGGGCGCCGAGGACGTGGAGGCGGCGATGTTCGCCGTCTGCCGTTCCTACGGCCTGGACCGCTGCGAGCCGAACGTCACCTTCACCCTGCTGTCGATCTCCCACCAGCCCTCCCTGGTCGAGGACCCGGTGACGGCGTCGCGGACGGTACGCCGCCGGGGCACCGACTACACGCGGCTCGCGGCCGTGTTCCACCTGGTGGACGACCTCAGCGACCCGGACACGAACATCTCCCTGGAGGAGGCCTACCGGCGCCTCGCGGAGATGCGCCGCAACCGGCACCCGTACCCCACCTGGGTGCTGACCACGGCGAGCGGGCTGCTCGCGGGCGCGGCGTCGGTACTCGTCGGCGGTGGGCTGACCGTGTTCGTCGCGGCCATGCTCGGCTCGATGCTCGGCGACCGGCTGGCCTGGCTGTGCGCCGGGCGCGGGCTGCCGGAGTTCTACCAGTTCGCGGTGGCCGCGATGCCGCCGGCCGCGATGGGGGTCGCGCTCACGGTGACACACGTCGACGTGAAGGCGTCCGCGGTCATCACCGGTGGTCTGTTCGCGCTGCTGCCGGGGCGGGCGCTGGTCGCGGGGGTGCAGGACGGGCTGACCGGCTTCTACATCACCGCGTCCGCGCGCCTGCTGGAGGTCATGTACTTCTTCGTCAGCATCGTCGCCGGGGTGCTGATCGTGCTGTACTTCGGCGTCCAGCTGGGCGCCGAGCTGAATCCGGACGCCGAGCTGGGCACGGGCGACGAGCCCGTCGTCCAGATCGGCGCGTCGATGCTGCTGTCGCTGGCCTTCGCGATCCTGCTCCAGCAGGAACGGTCCACCGTGCTGGCGGTGACCCTGAACGGGGGTGTCGCGTGGAGCGTGTACGGCGCCATGCACATCGCCGGCGGCATCTCGCCGGTGGCCTCCACGGCCGCCGCGGCGGGGCTCGTGGGCCTGTTCGGGCAGCTCATGTCCCGGTACCGGTTCGCGTCGGCGCTGCCGTACACGACCGCGGCGATCGGGCCGCTGCTGCCCGGTTCGGCGACGTACTTCGGGCTGCTGGCGATCGCGCAGAGCGAGGTCGACAGGGGGCTGGTGTCCCTGTCGACGGCCGTGGCGCTCGCGATGGCCATCGCCATCGGGGTGAACCTCGGCGGGGAGATCTCGCGGCTGTTCCTGAAGGTGCCCGGCGCCGCGAGTGCGGCGGGGCGCCGGGCGGCGAAGCGGACGCGGGGGTTCTAGCGGTGTCGTTGCCCCCGGGGCGGCGGAGCCGCGCGTCGCCGCGGTCCCGCCGCCCCGGGGTGGTCGGTCAGCGCCCCTGGCTGTAGGGGTACTGCCCGCCCTGCTGGTCGCCGTGGGGCTGCTGTCCGTACCCCTGCGGGTACTGCTGGGCGTACGGCTCCTGCTGGCCGTAGGGCTGCCCGTACGACGGCTGCTGCGGCTGGGGCTGGGACTGCTGGGGCGGGTACGGGTCGACGCGGCGGAGCTGGGTCGTGGCGTCGTCCATGACCGGGTACGGGTGCTGCGGCTGGTGCTGGTGCTGCTGGACCGCCGGCGGCTCGGTCGCGGCGGCGGTCTTCTTCTTGCCCCGCTCACGCAGGTACTCGACGATGATCGGGACGACCGAGAGCACGACGATCAGGACGAGGATCGGCTCGACGTTGGTCCGGATGAACTCGATCTGGCCGAGCCAGTAGCCCGCGAGGGTGACGCCCGATCCCCAGGCCACACCACCGATGATGTTGTACGTGAGGAAGGTGCGGTACTGCATGCGGCCGGCGCCCGCCACGATGGGGGCGAAGGTGCGCACGATCGGCACGAAGCGGGCCAGGACGATCGCCTTGGGCCCGTACTTCTCCATGAACTCGTGCGCCTTGTCCAGGTTCTCCTTCTTGAAGAGCTTGGAGTTGGGGCGGCTGAAGAGCTTGGGACCGAGGAATTTTCCGATCATGTAGCCCACTTGGTCACCGATGACGGCGGCCAGCACGATCAGGGTGCACACCAGCCACAGCGGCTGCGTGATGTAACTGCCCTCGGCCACGAAGAGACCCGCCGTGAACAGCAGCGAGTCGCCGGGCAGGAAGGCGAAGAGTCCGGACTCGGCGAAGACGATGAGCAGAATGCCCGGTAGAGCGAAGGTCTCGATCAGGTAGTCCGGGCTCAGCCACTCGGGGCCGAGCGCAAGCGTGGTCACGGGATTGTGGCTCCTGCTGCTGAGGGAGGCGGGCTGGACCTGGCTGCCCAAACGTACAACGCAGCCGTAGCAGTCCAGGTTCCACGGGGGTCCTCGGGGTGCACTGTGACGTTCCCCGGGGAAACGTGAGAACCATGGGTATTGAAGAATACGGCGGCGGCCAGGGTCCACAGCCCGAGGTGCTCGTCGTGACCACGAACGACCTGCCGGGCCACCGCGTGCAGGAGGTGCTCGGAGAGGTCTTCGGGCTGACCGTGCGCTCCCGGCACCTGGGGAGCCAGATCGGCGCCGGGCTGAAGTCGATGGTCGGCGGTGAGCTGCGCGGGCTCACGAAGACGCTGGTGGAGACCCGCAACGAGGCGATGGAGCGGCTCGTCGAACAGGCACGCGCGCGAGGGGCCAACGCGGTGCTGGCGTTCCGCTTCGACGTGACGACGGCGGCGGACGTGGGCACCGAGGTGTGCGCGTACGGGACGGCGGGGGGGGGGGGGGGGGGGGGGGGGGGGGGGGGGCCCACCCCCCGCCCCCGGGGGGGGGGGGGGGGGGGGGGGGGGGGGGGGGGGGGGGGGGGG
>NZ_JBNGGC010000038.1:0-78992 GCF_049974565.1 Streptomyces sp. WG5
GCACCCGTGGTTCCAGGAGTCGCGCAAGGACCCCGACGGCCCGTACGGCGACTACTACGTCTGGGCCGACGACGACACCCGGTACTCCGACGCCCGCATCATCTTCGTCGACACCGAGGCCTCCAACTGGACCTACGACCCGGTCCGCGGTCAGTACTTCTGGCACCGCTTCTTCTCCCACCAGCCGGACCTCAACTACGAGAACCCGGCCGTCCAGGAGGAGATGCTGGCCGCGCTGAGGTTCTGGCTGGACCTGGGCGTCGACGGCTACCGCCTCGACGCCGTGCCCTATCTGTACGCCGCAGAGGGCACCAGTTGCGAGAACCTGCCCGCCAGCCACGAGTTCCTGAAACGGGTCCGGCGCGAGATCGACGCCCAGTACCCCGACACCGTGCTGCTGGCCGAGGCCAACCAGTGGCCGGAGGACGTGGTCGACTACTTCGGCGACTACGCCGCGGGCGGCGACGAGTGCCACATGGCCTTCCACTTCCCGGTCATGCCGCGGATCTTCATGGCCGTCCGCCGCGAGTCCCGCTACCCGGTCTCCGAGATCCTCGCCAAGACCCCGGCCATCCCGTCCGGCTGCCAGTGGGGCATCTTCCTGCGCAACCACGACGAACTGACCCTGGAGATGGTCACCGACGAAGAGCGCGACTACATGTACGCGGAGTACGCCAAGGACCCGCGCATGCGCGCCAACATCGGCATCCGGCGCCGGCTCGCCACCCTGCTCGACAACGACCGCGACCAGATCGAGCTGTTCACCGCCCTGCTGCTGGCCCTGCCCGGCTCGCCGATCCTCTACTACGGCGACGAGATCGGCATGGGCGACAACATCTGGCTCGGCGACCGCGACGCGGTGCGCACCCCCATGCAGTGGACCCCGGACCGCAACGCCGGCTTCTCGTCGTCGGACCCGGGGCGGCTGTTCCTGCCGACGATCATGGACCCGGTCTACGGCTACCAGGTGACGAACGTCGAGGCGTCCATGGCCTCGCCCTCGTCCCTGCTCCACTGGACCCGCCGCATGATCGAGATCCGCAAGCAGAACCCCGCCTTCGGCCTCGGCACCTACACCGAACTGCCGTCCTCCAACCCCGCGGTGCTCGCCTTCCTTCGCGAGTACGAGGACGACCTGGTGCTGTGCGTGAACAACTTCGCGCGGTTCGCCCAGCCCACCGAACTCGACCTGCGCGAGTTCGCCGGACGCCATCCGGTCGAACTGTTCGGGGGCGTCCGTTTCCCCGCCATCGGCGAACTGCCGTACCTGCTGACCCTCGGGGGCCACGGCTTCTACTGGTTCCGGCTCACCCGAGTCGCATCCCGCATCGGCCGCCGCGTGTGAGCGTGGGCCGAGGAAAGGACGCGTCACCATGCCGAAGACCGCACCCCTGCGCCCCAGACGCAGGCATCTCGCCGAGCCCATGGCGTCGCTCGGCGAACTGCTGCGTCAGTGGCTGCCGCGCCAGCGCTGGTTCGCCGGCAAGGACCGTCCCGTCGCCGAGCTCGGTCTGCTGTCGATGACCGAGATCTTCCCGGGCTGTCTGCATCTCCTGGTCCACACCGGGCAGGGCCCCGTGCCCGCGCCGGGAGGCGCTCCGCCGGCCGGCGACTGCTACCAACTGCTGCTCGGCGTGCGCGAGCAGCCGTCGCCGCGTCTGGGCCGGGCACTCATCGGGCAGGTTCAGGACGGCCCACTGGCCGGCCGGACGGTCTACGACGCGCTGCACGACCCCCGGGCGGCCCAGCTGCTCCTGGAACGGCTCAGGCGTCCCGGCAGGGCGGGACCGCTGCGCTTCGAGTCCGACCCCGCGCGGCCGGTGCCCGGCGGGCTCGTACCGCGGCTGCTGGACGCCGAGCAGTCCAACTCGTCGCTGATCTACGGCGACGAGTTCATCCTGAAGCTCTTCCGGCGCATCCAGCCCGGCGTCAACCCCGACCTGGAGGTGCCGGACGCGCTGGCCCGGCAGGGCTGCGGCCGGGTCCCCGCGCCGGTGGCGTGGATGCGTACGACCCATCCGTACGGGGCGACGCTCGGCGTGCTCCAGCCGTTCCTGCACGACGCCTCCGACGGCTGGACCCTCGCCCTGAACGCGCTGGCCGGCGGGGACGACTTCACCGTGCAGGCCCGCGAGCTCGGGCAGGCGATGGCCGACGTGCACCTCGCGCTGGCCTCGGCCTTCCCGGCCGGTGCACCCGGGGAGAACGGCCGCACGGCGGCGGCGATGACCGAGCGGCTGACCGCCGCCGCGCACTGCGTACCGGCGCTGCAGCCCTTCGTGCCCGGGCTGCGGGCGGCCTTCGCGGCACTGTCCACCTGCGACTCCGGGCCGCCGGCCCAGCGCATCCACGGCGACATGCACCTGGGCCAGGTGCTGCGGGCCGGCCGGGACTGGTTCGTCATCGACTTCGAGGGCGAGCCGTCCCGCCCGCTGTCCGAACGGCGCAGCGCCCACTCCCCCGTGCGGGACATCGCGGGCATGCTCCGCTCCTTCGACTACGCCGCCCGGCAGCGCCGCCCGTGGCGCCCCGAATGGGCGCGCCGCTGCCGGGAGGCCTTCTGCGCGGGCTACGCCGCCCGCGCCGGGTGGGACCCCCGTAAGAAGCACGGCCTGCTGCGCGCCTACGAGACGGACCGCGCCGTGTATGAGGTGCTGTACGAGGCCCGGCACCGCCCCGACTGGCTTCCCGTACCCATGGCGGCGATCGAACGACTCGCCGTGAGAGGAGACTGACCCGTGGCCCTCCGCGACACCTCGCTCCCCGAGCCGTCCGGTCCCGTCCCGCGCACCCCCGGTGCGTGCGGAACCGCTCCGCCCCTCGACCCGACCGACCGGGGGCGCCTCCTGGCGGGCGCCCACCACGATCCGCACGCCCTGCTGGGCGCCCACCCGGTCCCCGGCGGCATCGCCTTCCGGGCGCTGCGCCCGTTCGCCCGCGAGGTGAGCGTGGTCGTCGACGGCGAGCGCCACGGCCTCGTGTCGGAGGAGGACGGCCTCTTCTCCGGTGTCCTGCCGCTGGCGGAGATCCCCGCGTACACCCTCGTCGTGACGTACGAGGCGGGCGAGCAGGAGACGCACGACCCGTACCGCTTCCTGCCCGCCCTCGGCGAGCTCGATCTGCACCTGATCTCCGAGGGCCGGCACGAGCAGCTGTGGCGGGCCCTCGGCGCGGAGCCGATGACCCACCAGGGCGTCACCGGCACCCGGTTCACGGTGTGGGCGCCGAACGCCCAGGGGGTGCGGGTCGCCGCCGACTTCACCCACTGGGACGGCACCGCGTTCCCGATGCGCTCGCTCGGCTCGTCCGGGGTCTGGGAGCTGTTCCTGCCGGGCGTCGGCGAGGGCACCCGGTACAAGTTCGAGATCCACTCGCGGTACGGTCACCGGTTCCTCAAGGCCGACCCCATGGCCCGCGCGGCGGAGGAGCCGCCGAACACCGCGTCCGTGGTGACCGCGTCGGCGTACGAGTGGGGCGACGGCGCGTGGATGCGGACCCGCGCCGACACGCCCGTGCACGAGGCGCCGTTCTCGGTGTACGAGGTGCACCTGCCGTCCTGGCGGCCGGGGCTGACCTACCGCGAGCTGGCCGAGGAGCTGCCCGCCTACGTCCGGGACCTGGGCTTCACCCACGTCGAACTGATGCCGGTCGCCGAGCACCCCTACGGCCCGTCCTGGGGCTACCAGGTCACCGGCTTCTACGCGCCGACCGCGCGCCTCGGCTCGCCCGACGACTTCCGGTACCTGGTCGACGCGCTGCACCGGGCGGGCATCGGCGTGATCATGGACTGGGTGCCGGCGCACTTCCCGAAGGACGACTGGGCGCTGGCCCGCTTCGACGGGGACCCGCTGTACGAGCCCGGGGACGAGCGGCGCGCGACCCACCCGGACTGGGGCACGTACACCTTCGACTTCGCGCGGACCGAGGTGCGCAACTTCCTGGTGGCGAACGCGGTCTACTGGTGCGAGGAGTTCCACATCGACGGGCTGCGCGTCGACGCGGTCGCCTCGATGCTCTACCTGGACTACTCGCGCGACTCCGGTCAGTGGGAGCCCAACCAGTACGGCGGCCGCGAGGACCTGGCGGCCATGGCGTTCCTCCAGGAGATGAACGCGACCGTCTACCGGCGCTGCCCCGGCGTGGTGACGATCGCCGAGGAGTCGACCGCGTGGGGCGGGGTGACCCGGCCCACCGACGCCGGCGGCCTCGGCTTCGGCCTGAAGTGGAACATGGGCTGGATGCACGACTCGCTGGAGTACGTCGCGCACGAGCCGGTGCACCGCAAGTACCACCACCACGAGATGACCTTCTCGATGGTGTACGCGTACAGCGAGAACTACTGCCTGCCGATCTCCCACGACGAGGTGGTGCACGGCAAGCAGGCGCTGGTGTCGAAGATGCCCGGCGACTGGTGGCAGCGGCGGGCGAACGTCCGGGCCTACCTCGGCTTCATGTGGGCGCACCCCGGCAAGCAGCTGCTGTTCATGGGGCAGGAGTTCGCCCAGGGCGCCGAGTGGTCGGAGAAGCAGGGGCCGGAGTGGTGGCTGCTCGACGAGGGGTACCACTCGGCGGGCGACCACCGCGGGATCCAGGACCTGGTCCGCGAACTCAACACCCGCTACGGGCGGACCCCGGCCCTGTGGCGGCGCGACACCGATCCGGCCGGCTTCCGGTGGGTCGCCGTGGACGCGGCCGAGGACAACGTCTTCGCGTTCCTGCGGTTCGACACGGACGGCACGCCGCTGCTGGCGGTGTCGAACTTCTCCCCGGTCGTCCGGCACGACTACGGGCTCGCGGTCGGCGACGACGTCACCGCCTGGCAGGAGGTCCTCAACACCGACGCCGAGGAGTACGGCGGCTCCGGGGTGACCGACTCCGACCCGGTCAAACCGGAGGACGGGAGCATCCGGATCACGCTGCCGCCGCTGGCCACGGTGTGGCTGATGCCGTACGCCCTGTGAGGCGTGACGGCGCGGCCAGGTGTCCGTCCGCTCTCCGGGGGCAGTCGGTGTCCTGGCGACCGGGAGGACCTCGTCGCCGTGGCCGGGCCCGCAGAAAGGCGGCATCACGTGCGCACCGTCGGAGTGGAGGAGGAACTCCTCCTGGTCGATCCCGAGACCGGCGAGCCGCGGGCGCTGTCCGCCGCCGTGCTCGCCCGCGTCCTGCTCGACGATGCCGGACAGGACGTGTTCGAGAAGGAACTGCACGAGCAGATGCTCGAGTTCGCCACTCATCCGCAGGCGGACATGGGGCGTCTGCACGCGGAGATCGTCCGCTGCCGCGGGGAGGCCGGGCGGCACGCCGGGGGAATCGGATGTGCCGTGGCCGCGCTCGCCACGTCGCCGCTGCCGGTCAGCCCCTCCGTCGGAATGAACCGCCGCTACCGGTGGATGGCCGACCAGTACGGCGTCGTGGTCCACGAACAGCTCGTCCTGGGCTGCCACGTGCACGTGTCCGTGGAGTCCGACGAGGAGGGCGTCGCGGTGATCGACCGGGTGCGGCCCTGGCTGCCGGTGCTCGCCGCGCTGAGCGCCAACTCCCCCTTCTGGCAAGGCCGGGACTCTGCCTACAGCAGTTACCGCAGCCGGGTCTGGCAGCGCTGGCCGTCGGCCGGTCCGACGGAGCTGTTCGGTTCGGCGGAGACCTATCACCGCCGGGTCGCGGACATGCTCGCCACCGGCACGATCCTCGACGAAGGGATGATCTACTTCGACGTCCGGCTGTCCCAGCGGTACCCGACGGTCGAGTTCCGGGTCGCGGACGTCTGCCTGGACGCCGGGACGGCCGTCGTCGTCGCCGCCCTCGCCCGCGCACTGGTGGAAACGGCCGCACGGGAGTGGCGGGAGGGCAGGGAGCCGGCCGGGCACAGTGTGAGCCTGCTGCGCCTCGCCGCCTGGCGGGCGGCCCGGTCCGGGCTGACGGAGGAACTGCTGCACCCCGCGACGATGCGGCGGATGCCGGCCGAGACCGTCGTACGGGCCCTGCTGGACCACGTCGGGGAGGCGCTGGCCGCCGACGGCGACCTCGACCGGGTACGGGACGGCGCCGCCGAGCTGCTGCGGCACGGCAACGGGGCGCGCGTGCAGCGCGAGCTGCTGGAGCGCACCGGCAGCCTGCGGGACGTCGTCACCGAGTGCGTACGCCGTACTCAGGCGGCCTGAGACGCCCCTGCCGACCTGCGCTCCCCACCCGCGTTCAGAGCATCAGGACCAGGGCGTAGCCGAGGAAGCCCGCCGCCACGAGCGCCACGAGGAAGAGGATCACCGCCAGGGGTGCCTTGGCCCACCCCTTGGGCGGGTTGTTCCCCTCCCACGGGCCCGCCTCGGACATGCTGCTCTCCCCCGGCGGGGTCTCGCCGGGCGGTACGCCGCCTCCCGGCTCCAGTCCGGTGCTGCGTTCGGGTTCCGGGTCCGGATTCGTGTGAGTCATACCCCCCGGGTCCCCCGATCCGCCGAGATCACCGGGTGGGAACACTTCTGCCGTCCCGTCCCCCCGTGACCATCGCCTCGGCTAGATTCAGCACCGCCGATGACGGTGCTCGTCGGCGGTGTCACCGTCCGTACATGTCAGGAGCCAGCGCATGCGCGACCCCGCTCCCGCTCCCCGGGCCGCCGGGCCCCTGACGGGCGGGCTCGCCGACAGCCTCTTCGAGACGGCGGCCCGCACTCCGGCCCTGCCGATGCTGGCCCGCCGTCCCACGCCGGACTCCCCCGTCTGGCAGGAGGTGACGGCCGTGGAGTTCCGCGACCAGGTGGTCGACGTCGCCAAGGGCCTGATCGCGTGCGGGATCTCGCCGGGCGACCCGGTGGCGATCCTGGCGCGGACCCGGTACGAGTGGACGGTCTTCAGTTACGCGCTGTGGACGGTGGGCGCCGAGGTCGTGCCGATCTATCCGACCTCCTCGCGCGACCAGGTCGAGTGGATCCTGCGGGACTCGGGCTGCGTCGCCGTGGTGGTCGAGGACGAGCAGAGCGTGATGACCGTCGGCTCGGTGTGCGCCTCGCTGCCGACGCTGCGCCACGTCTGGCAACTGGACGCGGGCGCGGTGGACACACTGGTGGCGCGCGGCGGGTTCCTCCCGTCCGCCACCGTCGACTCCATGCGCCGCATCGTGCTGCCGGACTCCACGGCGGTCGTCGCCTACACCTCGGGCACCTCCGGCCGCGCCAGGGGCTGCGCGCTGAGCCACCGCAGTCTGGCCGGCCCGTGCGACACCCTGCTCGCGGGCTGGGGCCGCACGGTGGCGCCCCCGGGGGAGCAGGGCGCCGTCCTCGCCTTCCTGCCCTTCTCCCACGTGTACGGGCTGATGATCCAGAACCTGTGCGTCCGGGGCGGACTGCTCATGGCGCACGAGCCGGCGATGTCCCAGGAGGCACTGGCCTCGGCGCTGCGCTCCTTCCGACCGACGTACTTCTACGCCGTCCCGTCGGTCCTGGAGAAGCTCTACAAGAACTTCCTGCGCGCCGCCCAGGAGGCGGGCCGCGGGGCGCTGTTCGAGCGGGCCGCCGACACGGCGCGGGACTTCGCCGCCGCGCTGGAGCGCCATCGGCTGGGCAGGGGGCCGGGCCCCGGGTTCGATCTCCGCCTCCAGCACGCCCTGTACGAGCGGACGGTCTACCGCCGGCTGCGGGACGCGCTGGGCGGCCGGGTGCACCGCGCGACGTCCGGTGGTTCGCCGCTCAGCCGCGAGCTGTCCCTGTTCTACGAGGGCATCGGCGTCTACGTCCACGACGGCTACGGCCTCACCGAGACCAGCGGCGGGCTGACGATGCAGCCGCTGGGCCGGGAGAAGTCCGGCACCGTCGGGCAGCCCCTGCCCGGCATGGAGGTCCGGGTGGCCGACGACGGGGAGATCCTGGTGCGCGGTCCGTCACTGTTCCAGGGGTACGTCGGTGACGAGGCCGCCACCCGTGAGGTGCTGCGGGACGGCTGGCTGGCCACCGGCGACCTGGGGCATCTGGACGACGAGAACTACCTGGCGATCACCGGGCGCAAGAAGGACGTCATCATCACCAGCGGCGGCAAGAGCGTGGCCCCGGCCGCCCTGGAGGAGCGGCTGCGCATGCACCCGCTCGTCCACCAGGCGGTGGTCGTGGGCGACAACCGGCCCTGCGTCGGCGCCCTGATCACGCTCGACCCGGAGTTCCTGACGCACTGGCGGGCGGGCCTGGCCCTGCAGGGCGACGCCCCGGCCCGGGAGGCGCGCGAGGAGAACGCGCTGCGGGAAGAGGTCGCGCGGGCCGTCGCCGCGGCCAACAGCGCCGTGTCGCGCTCGGAGTCCATCCGGGTCTTCCGTGTGCTGCCCGATCCGTTCGACGTGGCCGGCGGCCTGCTCACGCCGTCGATGAAACTCCGGCGGGACGAGATCGTCAGGACCTACGCCTTCGAGATCGACGCGATGTACGAGGCCCGCTCGCACCGTCGGCCGCAGCGGCTCCCGCAGGAGCAGGCCGCCTGGGAGGACTCGGACAACGTGTTCCTCCGGTGACCGGGCGAGCCCGCGACGGTGCGCGGGCTCGCCGGCGGAGTACGCCGAGCCCGCGCACTCGCCGTTCGGCGTGCGGGCCGAAGGCGATGAGCGCCGGGGCCGGCCCCGGCCGTCCCGCACCGGGAACGCGCCGCGGGTCACGGCCCTGTCACCCCTGGCCATCGCCGCCCGGCCCGGCATACCGAGGCGCGTAGGCTCGGCCGGCACGGGAACTAACAAACGAAGGGAAAGCGAAGAAGGGACAACGCCCGGCCGATGCCGGGCCGGGAAGGCACCATGGCAGCCGAGTCGCGTTGGGACAGGACACTGGCTTCCGAGGAGATCACGAACCGCACCGCCAGCTTCACCGGAGAGCTGCACAATGTGACCGGTGCACGCCTGGTCGCGGAGGAATTCCTCTACGACCTGGCCCGTGCGTCGCCGCCCTCGCAGCCCGAGCACTGGGACGACATACTCCTCGTCGTCACGGAGCTGGCGGCGAACGCGGTGCAGTACGCTCCGGGGCCGTTCCAGCTGCGGCTGCGCCGTACCTTCGACGGCGTGCACGTGGTGATGCACGACTCCAGTACGACCGAACCCGCGCCGCGCCCCTTCCATCCGAGCAGCGGTGGCGGCGGCATCGGCTGGCATCTCATCCACACCCTGTCCGACCAGGTGAGCGTCGTCACCGGCGAGCGGGGCAAGGACATCCACGTCTTCCTGCCCTGGTGACGGCCGGGGTCACCGCCCCGCTCACGGCGCGCCCGCGTCGCGCAGGGGCACGAGCACGCTGATCGTCTTGCCGCCCCCCGGGTGCCGGTCGACGTCGATGTCGCGTGCCAGGCGGGCGACCAGCGGCCAGCCGTAGCCGTTCCCGTGGTGCCGGGTGGGGAACGCGTACGCGGCCCGGGGCACCACCGCGCTGTTGTCGTGGACGGCGATCCACATGCCTTCGGCCGTGGGCCGGACCTCGAAGCCGGCCAGACCGTCCCCGTGCCGGATCGCGTTGGTGACCAACTCCGAGACCACGAGCAGCAGGTCGATGACGTCCTCCTCCCGCACCCCGCGGCCCGGCCCCCATCGCGTGCGCGCCACCGCCTCCGCGTACGCACGTGCCGTCGCCGCGCCGGTGACGGCGCCCGGTGCCGGTGCGCGGGACGACGCGACGCCGGACGAGGCCGTGGTGAGCCGGTCGGTTGATTCCATGTCAGTGGTGTCCCTGGTGTTCGCCGTGCTGTGATCACAACCGGGTCAGTCCGCGGAGGTCTCCTGGGGCGGCAGCCGGTGGTAGTAGTCGCCGACGGACGTCAGGTACTCCCGGTCCATCGTCTCGCTGTCGGTCCGGAACCGGGGCGCGGCCTTGACCTCCGCCCTGGTGCAGGCCACCGTGACCGTACGGGCCTCCGGGTCGACGCCCCTGACCATGCCGACGGGCACGAGCACGCTCCGGCCGAAGACCCAGACGCCGGTGTCGACGACCAGGTGCCGCATGCCGAAGTGTTCGGCCTGCCGGTCGACGTGACCGATGGTGCCGTCGCTGGCGACGACGGTGCAGCCCGTCAGGTCCTGTCCCCGCACGTGACCGCTGCCCTCCGCGTACGACCAGATGCTCTCCATCGGCACGCTGTCCCTTCCCTCCCACGCCGGTGACGACTGTGGGGCCGGGCGGACGCCACGGGCCGGACCGGCTCCTGCACCAGCAGATACCCGTCCCGGGCCGCCGCATTCGGACACCGCGGGCCGATCGGCGGCGAAATCCGGCCGGGCCCGCACGCACGGCGTGATCCGGACGGGGCACGCACGGCGTGATCCGGAGGGGGCACGCACGGCGTGATCCGGAGGGGGCGCCGCGCTCCACCGGGTGGGCGCCGCTTTGTCCGCACCCGGGACCTGGGTTAGCCTCTGACGTATTTTTCTCATGGGGCAGATCCGTGAACTGCGGAAAAGCACGCACGACAGACCGGACCTCCCGACCGGTCCGGAGGGGTTCCGAGTCCTCGTCACCGAGGGCTCCTGGGGAGCGGAACGAGGGTGCGCATGACCAGCGACAGCACCGGGGCCGTCGACGCGGTTCCGGGCGACCAGGAGTTGCGCCGCCTTCTGGCGGGCCTGACGGCCGTGCGGGACGGCGACTTCGGCACGCGTCTGCCGGACGAGGCGGACGGTCTGATGGGGGACATCGCCAAGGTCTTCAACGGCATGGTGGACCAGTTGTCCGTGTTCACCTCCGAGGTCACCCGGGTGGCGCGTGAGGTCGGCACCGAGGGCACCCTCGGTGGTCAGGCGAGGGTGCCGGGTGTCTCGGGCACCTGGGCCGACCTCACGGACTCGGTCAACGCCATGGCGGGGAACCTCACCACCCAGGTCCGTGACATCGCCCAGGTCGCCACGGCGGTGGCCAAGGGCGACCTGTCGCAGAAGATCGACGTGGACGCCCGCGGCGAGATCCTCGAACTCAAGAACACCATCAACACGATGGTCGACCAGCTCTCCGCCTTCGCCGACGAGGTCACCCGCGTCGCCCGCGAGGTCGGCACCGACGGGCGGCTCGGCGGCCAGGCCGACGTCCAGGGCGTCCGGGGCACGTGGCGCGACCTCACCGACTCGGTGAACTTCATGGCGGGCAACCTGACCAGCCAGGTCCGCAACGTCGCCCAGGTGGCGACCGCCGTGGCCAAGGGCGACCTCTCCCAGAAGATCACCGTGGACGCCCGCGGCGAGATCCTCGAACTCAAGAACACCATCAACACGATGGTCGACCAGCTCTCCGCCTTCGCCGACGAGGTCACCCGCGTCGCCCGCGAGGTCGGCACCGAGGGCAACCTGGGCGGGCGCGCCCAGGTGCGCGGTGTGTCGGGCACCTGGAAGGACCTGACCGACAACGTCAACTCCATGGCCAACAACCTCACCGGCCAGGTCCGCTCCATCACGCAGGTCGCCACCGCCGTGGCGCGCGGCGACCTGTCGCAGCGGATCACGGTCGAGGCCAAGGGCGAGGTCGCGGCGCTGGCCGACGTCATCAACACGATGGTCGACACGCTGTCGGCGTTCGCCGACGAGGTCACCCGGGTGGCCCGCGAGGTGGGCACCGAGGGCCGGCTCGGCGGCCAGGCGCACGTGCCGAACGTCGCCGGGACCTGGAAGGACCTCACCGACAACGTCAACTCCATGGCCAACAACCTCACCGGCCAGGTGCGCAACATCGCGCTGGTGACGACCGCGGTGGCCCGGGGCGACCTGTCGAAGAAGATCGACGTCGACGCGCGCGGCGAGATCCTGGAGCTCAAGACGACGATCAACACGATGGTCGACCAGCTCTCCGCCTTCGCCGACGAGGTCACCCGCGTCGCCCGCGAGGTCGGCACCGAGGGCCGGCTCGGCGGCCAGGCCGAGGTGGAGGGCGTCTCCGGCACCTGGAAGCGCCTCACGGAGAACGTCAACGAGCTGGCCGGCAACCTCACCCGCCAGGTCCGCGCGATCGCCGGGGTGACCTCCGCCGTGGCCGAGGGCGATCTGACCCGCTCCATCAACGTGGAGGCGTCCGGCGAGGTCGCCGAGCTCAAGGACAACATCAACTCCATGGTGGAGTCCCTGCGCGAGACCACGCGGGCCAACCAGGAGCAGGACTGGCTCAAGAGCAACCTCGCCCGGATCTCCGGCCTGATGCAGGGGCACCGGGACCTGCCCGTGGTCGCCGAGTTGATCATGGACGAGCTGGTGCCGCTGGTGTCGGCCCAGTACGGCGCGTTCTACCTCGCCGAGGACGGCGACGAGGGACCCGAGCTGCGGCTGGTCGGCTCCTACGGCTACCCCGGCGACGCGGCCAGGCCCACCCGCATCGCCTTCGGCCGCACCCTGGTCGGCCAGGCCGCGCGCAGCCGGCGCACCATCGTGGTGGACGAGCTGCCACCGGGTTACGTCACCATCTCCTCCGGGCTCGGCGAGGTGGCGCCGGCCGCTCTGGTGCTGGTGCCCATCGTGGTCGAGGGGCAGGTCCTCGGCGTGATCGAGCTGGCGTCGGTCACCGCGTTCACACAGGTCCACCGGGACTTCCTGGACATGCTGATGGAGACCATCGGCGTCAACGTCAACACCATCGTGGCCAACGCCCGTACCGACGAGCTCCTCGCCGAGTCCCAGCGCCTGACCGCGGAACTCCAGGCCCGCTCGGCGGAGCTCCAGGTGCAGCAGGAGGAACTGCAGCGCTCCAACGCCGAACTGGGGGACAAGGCGTCCCTGCTGGCGGCCCAGAACCGGGACATCGAGGCGAAGAACCTGCAGATCGAGCAGGCGCGGCAGGAGCTGGAGGCCCGCGCCCAGCAGCTGTCGCTGGCCTCGAAGTACAAGTCGGAGTTCCTGGCCAACATGAGCCACGAACTGCGCACCCCGCTCAACAGCCTGCTCATCCTCGCCCAGCTGCTCGCCCAGAACCCGTCGCGCAACCTCACCCCGAAGCAGGTCGAGTACGCGGGCATCATCCACTCCGCGGGCGCGGACCTGCTCCAGCTGATCAACGACATCCTGGACCTGTCGAAGGTCGAGGCCGGGAAGATGGACGTCTCCCCCGAGCGCGTGACCCTGCGGCAGCTCATCGAGTACGTCGAGGCGACCTTCCGGCCCATGACCACGCAGAAGGGCCTCGACTTCACGGTGACGACGGCCCCCGGGGCGCCGGCGGACCTGCTGACCGACGACTCCCGGCTGCGTCAGGTGCTGCGCAACCTGCTGTCCAACGCGGTGAAGTTCACCGAGCGGGGCCGGGTGGAACTGGCCGTCGAACCGGCGCCGGACGACGAGGTGCCCCGAGGGGTGATCCGGGGTGGTGCCGTGGTGGCCTTCCGGGTGAAGGACACGGGCATCGGCATCCCCGAGCAGAACCTGGAGTCGGTCTTCGGCGCCTTCCAGCAGGCGGACGGCACGACGAGCCGCAAGTACGGCGGCACCGGGCTCGGCCTGTCCATCACGCGGGAGATCGCCCAGCTGCTCGGCGGCGCCGTCACCGTGGACAGCACGCCCGACCGGGGCAGCACGTTCACGCTGTTCCTGCCGGTGGCCCGGCCCGACTTCGAGGAGCTGCTCGAGCGGGGCACGGGACACGTCCCGGCCGAGTCGGCCGCCGACGTCCTCGCCCGCCCGGCGCCGGCACCCGAGTTCACGGGCGGCCACCGGCAGCGCCCGCGCCGGCTGCTCGTCGTGGAGGAGCGTCCACGCGGTCTGCTGACCCTCGTCGCGGAGAGCGTGATCGCCGACCTGACGCACGGGCGGGACGACGCGGGCGACCGGCCGCCGCTCGACGTCATCACGGCCGTGGGGGCGCAGGAGGCCGCCGGTGCGCTGGCGGCCGAGCCGTGCCACTGCGTCGTGCTGGAGCTGGGCATGCCGGACGCCGAGGCGTCCCGCTTCCTTGAGGCCCTGCGGGGTGACTCGGCGCTGGCGAGCGTGCCGGTGCTCGTGCACAGCGGTCACCGGACGGACGCCGCGCTGGAGGAGAGCCTGCGCTCCGGCACTCGGGGCGGGGCGCTGGAGTTCCTGTCCAGCCTCGACGAACTGCGGGAGCGCATCGCCCTGCACCTGGCCGCCGAGGAACCCGGGGACGTACTCTCCCTGGTCCGCCCCGAGGAGCCGCAGCACCTGGCCCCGGGCGCCGTGGACGACTCGCCGGCCGGGCGCACCGTCCTCGTCGTCGACGACGACGCGCGCAACCTCTTCGCGCTCAGCGGGATTCTGGAGCTCCACGGTTTCCGGGTGCTGCACGCGGAGAACGGGCGCCGGGGCATCGAGACGCTCGTGGACCACCCGGAGGTCGCACTGGTCCTGATGGACGTGATGATGCCGGAGATGGACGGCTACACGGCGACGGCCGAGATCCGGCGGATGCCGCGGTACGCCGAGCTGCCGATCATCGCGGTCACGGCGAAGGCGATGCCCGGCGACCGGGAGAAGAGCCTCGCCTCGGGCGCCAGCGACTACGTCACCAAGCCCGTCGACACCCAGGACCTCATCGCCTGCGTCCGACGGTGGCTGCCGGCATGAGCGCACCGGCTCCCGTCCCGTACACCGGTGGGCCGGGCGGTGCGCGGCGTGTCCCGCCGCGGTCCGCGGCGGTCTCCAGCCGAGGAGTGTCCCCGTCGTGAGCGAATCCGAGCAGCCGCCCGAGCCGGCCGGCGGCGCCCCGCGGGACGCGTCCGCCGCGCCGCCCCCGGTGTCCGGACCACCGCAGTCCTGCGCGGTCGACGGGCCGGGCGCCGGTCTGCGCGGGATGACCCCGCTGTCGCCGGTGGGCAGACTGGCGGCCACGGTGGACCGGCTCAGCCGCGAGGTGCGGGCCGCCCAGGCGGAGGCCGAGGGCCGGGCGCTGGTCGAGCTCGCCAAGGGCGTCCTGGTCGCACGGCTCGGGTGCGGTCCGGCGCAGGCCGCCCGGCAGCTCGCCGAGCTGGCCGAGCAGTCCCAGGTCACGCCGCTGGAGTTCGCGGTCGACGTCATCAACCAGGCCGCCCGGGACCGCATGTCGGAGGTGACGGACGCGTTCCTCGCGGCCACCGCCGCCGTGCGCGGCGCGGACGCCGAGGACGGCACGGACACCGGGGAGGCGGGGGCCGGTTCGGCCGCCGTGCGCCTGCGGGCGGCCGAGAGCGGTGCGCTGGCGGCCGACGACACCCAGGCCGTCGCCGACGCCCTGCTGGAGCAGGCACTGCGTCCGCTGGGCGCGGCCGCCGTGGCCATCTGGGCGGCCGGGTACGACGGATCGCTCACGCTGGCCGGCAGCGCGGGGTTCTCCGCGGCCGAGGCCACCCGCTGGCGCTACGTGCCGCCGGACGTGACGACGGTGGCCCGGTGCGGACTGACCGAGCGCACGGGCCAGTGGTTCACCTCCCTGGCCGGGACCGGGCTGCCCAGTGTGGGCCGGCACCAGTACCCGGACGGCGGCAGGGTCGCCGTGCCCGCCGGTACCGGGGGCCGTATCCACGGCGTGCTGGAGATCGTCTGGCCGGCGCCGCTGGCCCCGCAGCCGCCGCAGGTGGTGCGCCAGGTGGAGGCCCTGGCGGAGCTGTGCGCGCACACCCTGGAGTCGTACACGCCACCGCACGGCGCCGGGCAGGAGCCCCGGGTCATGCCGGACGCGGTGGAGCTGATGGACCTGGCCGACGGCCTGTACGACCCCGCCCTGGTCCTGGTGCCGCACCTGGACGCCGCCGGGCACCTGGCGGACTTCCGCATCCAGCACGTGAACAAGAGCTTCCTGGACCCCGCCGGACGGCCGCGTGCCGTCGTGGGCGGCGCGCTGCTGCTGGAGGCGTACCCGATGGCCGCCGGGGACAGCGAGCTGTTCCAGAACGTGGAACGGGTGTACGCCACCGGCGAGCCCTTCCGGGCCCGGCACATCAACCTCACCGCGCTGGTGGACCAGGTGCCGCTCTCGGCGGTCGCGGACATCAGCATCAGCCGGCACGGCAACGCCGTCCTGCTGATCTGGCGCATCGAGGACGAGACGGCCCGGCTGGCCAGCCTCCTCCAGCACGCCCAGCGCCTCGGCCGCATCGGCGGCTTCGAGGAGAACCTGCTGACCGGCGAGATCACCTGGAACGGACAGCTGTTCGACCTGTACGGGCGTCCGCAGACGAGTACGCCGGTGCCGCTCGAGGAGCTGACCGCCCACGCCCACCCGGACGACGCGGTCACCATCGGCCGGTTCCTGCGCACGCTCCTGCACCACCGGCGGCCGGCGTCGGCGGCGTTCCGGCTGCAGCGGCCCGACGGGGTGACCCGGCACGTCCGGGTGGTGGCCGAACCGGTCCTGGACGCCGACGACCGCCTGCTCCTCGTACGGGGGGCCTACCAGGACATCTCGGCCCAGCACTGGACCGAGGTGGCGCTCGCGGCGACGCGCGACCAGCTGGCGCACACCGAGCAGCAGGCCATCGAGCGCAACCGGCTGACCCTGCAGTTGCAGCACGCCATCATGCCGCCCGCCCAGACCCCGCTCAGGGTTCCGGACCTCCAGGTGGCCGTCCGGTACCGGCCCGCGGAGACCGAGCAGCTCGTGGGAGGCGACTGGTACGACGCCGTGATGCTGCCGAACCGGCGGGTGCTGCTGTGCGTGGGGGACGTGGCCGGGCACGGCATAGAGGCCGCGACCAGCATGGTGGTCCTGCGCAACGCGCTGCGCGGACTGGCGGTGACCGGTGCCGGGCCGGGCCAGCTGCTGTCGTGGCTCAACATCGTGGCGCACCACCTGACGGGCGGGGTCACGGCCACGGCGGTGTGCGGCCTGTACGACCCGGCCCGGCGCACGCTGCGCTGGGCCAGGGCGGGCCATCTGCCGCCGGTGCTGGTCCGGGGCTCCCGGGCCGAGCCGCTGCCGCTGCTCAAGGGCATGCTGCTGGGGGCGGTGGCCGAGGCGGCGTACGAGGAGGACGAAGTGCAGCTGGCCGGCGAGGACACGCTGCTGATGTACACCGACGGGCTGATCGAACGCCGCGACCGCTCGGTGGAGGAGGCGCTGGCCCAGCTGCTGAGGACCGTCCGTCCGACACCCAACACCCTCGACCAGCACCTGGACCGGCTGCTCACCTACAGCAGGTCGGACACGGACGACGACACGTGCCTCGTGGGTATCCGCGTCGGGTGACGGGCGGCACCCGGGCCGGACAGGTGTGGTGCACGGATTCGGGGGTAACCGCCGGGCGCGGTGGTAACGACACGCCACCGTCCGGCCGCGTTGTTGGAGGTTTCCGTGCCCATAGCCCAGAACCCGCTGTCCGTCGAGGTGACGCTGCCCCGGGAGGAGGTGGCGCTGCTCAGGGTGGAGGGGTACCTGGACGTCGACACCGCGACCGAGTTCCAGCACCATCTGGCCAACCAACTCCACCACGGCCGACGGCACTTCCTGCTGGACCTGTCGGAGGTCCCGTTCATGGACTCGTCGGGCATGAACATCATCCTGCGGGTCTATCAGGAGGCCCGGGAGCTGCCGGGCAGCGTGCACATCATCTCGCCCGCCCCCGCGGTCCGGCGCGTCCTGGACCTGACGGGGGTGAGCATCACCGTGCCGGTCTCCGAGAGCGTCGACGAGGCGCTCTCCCGCGTCGACGCGCAGCCCGCGGGCCCGCGGGTTCCGGACGCCTGAGATTCCCTCCTCCCCGGCACTCGTCCGGGCCGTTCACGCGGGAGCAGGTGTCGTACGAGGTCGGCGGATGGTTACAGTGGTCGCCCGGCAGACTCACGTCGCCGTCACGTCACCTCCTGGGTGCTGTGCGGCGCAATGCGGATGAGGAGTGGAACAGGTGCCGGAACAGGCGGAGGGAACAGCGGGATCGCCGACGGACGAGGTCAGGGACTTTCTGCGGCGCCGCCGTGAGCAGATCGCCCAGCGATGGGCGGACGAGCCGTTGTTCCGGGCCGTGTTCACCGTCTCGCGCGACGAGGCGGTCGAGGCGGGCAAGGCCGTGGTGGACGCGCTGGCCCAAGTCGCGGACGCGGCACGGGTGGAGGACCCGGACGCCGCCGGATTCACGACGGTGCGCGAGCAGTTGGCACGGATGGGCGCGGCCCGGTCCCGGGCCGGCCTGAGCACCGCCCAGGTGTCGAGCGAACTGGCCGCCCTGCGCCCGCCGGTCGAGAACCTGCTCGTGGCCGACCTGCCGGACGCCTCCGCCGAGCACGCCCGGGACTGCGTCACCACGCTGAGCGTGCTGATGGGCACGCTGCGGGTCGTGGTCATGCAGACGGCGCTCAGCGAGGGGCAGGCGCTCATCGACCGCCAGCGGCTGCAGCTGCTGGAGGTGGCCACTCCCGTCATCAAGCTGTGGGACGGCATCGTGGCCGTCCCGCTCATCGGAACGCTCGACAGCGCCCGCAGCCAGGTCGTCATGGAGACCCTGCTGGAGTCCATCGTCGAACAGCAGGCGCGCTACGCGATCCTGGACATCACCGGGGTCCCGACCGTCGACTCGCTGGTGGCCCAGCACCTGATGAAGACGGTCGCGGCGGCCCGGCTGATGGGCGCCGAGTGCATCGTCTCCGGCATCCGGCCCGCGATCGCGCAGACCATGGTCCACCTCGGCCTGGACCTGGGCACCGTGGTCACCCGGGCGAGCCTCGCCGACGCGCTGGGGTACGTGCTGCACCAGCTCGGGGTCGGCATCGTGAACCCCGTCGCGAACGGTCCGGTCACGCGGTGAGCCAGGCATTCCCGGGGCCCCACCCGGGTCCCGTGACGGGTCATGTTCCGGTCCTCCGGCTCGGCGAGGTGCTGCTGGTCACCCTCCAGGGCGACCTGCACGACAGCACGGCGCAGCAGCTTCAGCAGGACCTCGCCGAGACCATCTCCCGCAGCGGGGCCACCGGTGTGATCATCGACGTCTCCGGGGTGGAGATCGTCGACTCCTTCCTCGGCCGGGTACTGGCCGAGATCGCCGGGCAGACCGAGCTGCTGGCCGCGCGCACCGTGATCGTCGGCATGCGGCCTGCGGTCGCCATCACCCTGGTGGAACTGGGCCTGACGCTGCCGAGGGTGCACACCGCGCTCAGTACCGAGGTGGCGCTGGAGCTGTTGACGCGGCACGCCCCGTCCTCCCACTTCGGCGGCCTGCGCCAGGAGAGTCCGTGATGCACACTGCCGCGGGCGCCCAGGCCCGCCTGCCGATCCGTTCGGACATGGATCTGGTGTGGGTACGTCAGCACGTGCGGCAGGCGGCCGCTCAGCTCGGCTTCGGTCTGGTGGACCAGACGAAGCTGGTCACGGCGGCCAGCGAACTGGCCCGCAACACGCTCGTGTACGGCGGCGGCGGAACGATGGAGACGGAGCCTCTCAGCGAAGGGGGCGCGCAGGGACTGCGGCTGACCTTCAGCGACGAGGGACCGGGCATCGCGGACCTGGAGCAGGCGCTCAGTGACGGCTTCACCTCGGGGGGCGGACTGGGCATGGGGCTGGGCGGCGCGCGGCGCCTGGTGCACGAGTTCGCGATCGAGAGCGACCCGGGGGCCGGCACCACCGTGCGGGTGACCTCCTGGGTGGGCCGGGCTCCCCGCCCGCGTGAGGAGTCCTGATGCCGCGCGTGTGGGACGTTCCGGTGCACGACTCGACCCGGGTGCGCGACGCCCGGGTGGCCGCGGAGCACGCGGCGGCCATGGCCGGGCTGGACGACCAGCACACCGCCACCGCGGCGCTGGTGGCGACCGAGCTGGCCACCAACCTGCTCAAGCACGCCGGGGGCGGCGAGGTCCTCATCGACGTCGTCGCTCCCGCCGTTCTCACGGCCGAGCGGGCCGAGACCCGGCAGGTGCAGGTCGTCACGGTCGACCACGGCCCCGGGATCGCCGACGTGGCCGCCGCCCTGCGCGACGGTTTCAGCACGACGCGCTCCCTCGGCGCCGGTCTCGGCACCTGCGCGCGCCTCGCCGACGCCTTCGATCTGCACAGCGTCCCGGGCCGGGGCACGGTGGTGGTCGCCCGGGTCGGCGCCGTGCCCGGCGGCCGTGCCGCGGAACCGGGACCGGCGGCCGGGGTACGGGCCGGCGCGGTGAACGTCCCCTTCGGCGGGGCCGACTACTCGGGCGACGCCTGGGCCTGGGTCCGGGCCGGGGACCGGGTCACGCTGATGCTGGCCGACGGGCTGGGCCACGGGCCGGAGGCGGCCCGCGCGTCGACCGCGGCCGTGGAGGCCTTGCGCGGTGCGGCCCACCTCACCCCCGCTCAGGCGTTGCGGCGGCTCGACACGGCGTTGACCGGGACCCGCGGCGCGGCCGTCGCGGTGGCGCAGGTCGACACGCGGGCCGGGGTGCTGAGGTTCGCGGGCGTCGGCAACATCGGGGCGCGGCTGTGCGAGGGCGGCACCTGGCGGCACCTGGTGTCCCGGCCCGGCATCGTCGGCACCCACCGGCCCACGACCCTGCGCGAGGAGGAGACGGCCTGGGCGGACGACCGGGTGCTGGTCCTGCACAGCGACGGTCTGCCCAGCCGCTGGACCCCGACCCCCGACACCTGCCGCACGGCGGCCGACCCGGCGGTGACGGCCGCGGTGACGGTCCGCGACGCCAGCAGTTCGGCCCGTCCGGTACGGGACGACACCGCCGTGGCCGTACTGGCCCCGTCCTCGCCGGACGGCCCATGACCCGCACCCGGGAGATCACCGACCTCACCGACGCGGCGCGGGCACGCACCACCACCGCACGCCCGGCCGCCCCCCGCGGCGCGTCGCCCCTCGAAGACACGCTGTCGGCAGCATCGCACACCAGTCGCCCCACCCGCCCCACCCGGGACGGCACCACCTCCGCCTGCCCGGTCCCGACCCCGCTGGACCGCCCATGACCCGCACCTGGGAGATCACCGACATCACCGACGCGGCGCAGGCACGCATCACCACCGCACGCCTGGCCACGGCCTACGGTGTGCCGCCTCTGGAGCGGGCGCGGCTGGTGGCCTCGCTCGGCGCGCAGCTGCGGCTGTGCCTGGCCAAGGGCGGTACCTGGCGGCTCACTCTGGAGGCGGGGACGGTTTCCCGCGCCACGCCGGAGGCCGGGGACGGGGTGCTGCACGCCGTGCTGACGCCGTCGCGCGACGCCGCTGCCGACGGCCAGCCGCCGTGGCGGATCACGGTGCCCTGCCCCGAGGCGGTGCCGGACACCGAAGCCGACGTCTCGGCGGACGACCCGGCCGCCTCGGCGGAGGCCCTGCTGGGGGCCGACGAGGACACGGCGCTGGTACTGGACAGGCTCGCCGAGCAGGAGGCCCTGGTCGACTTCCACCGGGAGGAGCTGCACCAGACGAACCAGGGGGTCGTGGCGCTGCACGCCGAGCTGGACGCCGCCGGGCGGGCCCAGCGGGAGGCGTTCGCCGCCGAGCGCAAGGCGCGTACGGAGGCGGAGAACGCCCGTCGCAGACTGACGTTCCTCGCGGACGCGAGCGCGGTGCTGACGGCGTCGCTCGACCACCACGAGATCGTGCGCCGCCTGCCCGACCTGCTGGTGCCCGAGTACGCCGCGAGCGTCGACGTCTGGCTGTTCGACCAGGACGGCGACCGGCCGGGCCCCGCGCACGCGGCCGCCGCCGTGGTCGCCGCCCGCACCGGCCGGCCCCAGTACGCCGCTCCGCACCCCGGCTGCCTGCCCGGTGTCGACGACCAGCCGCCCTCGGCGCTGGCCCCGGACCGGGCCCTGCTGTGCATCCCACTGCCGACACGGCAGGCGCCCCTGGGCGTGGTGACCCTGTCCCCGCCCGGGGAGCGCTGGGATCCCGACGACGCCGTGATGCTGATCGAGCTGACCCGGCGGGCCAGCACCGCGATCGATCACGCCCAGCGCTACCAGCACAACCGCGACATCGCCGAGACCCTCCAGCGGGCCCTGCTGACGGAGCTGCCCGCCCCGCCGGGACTCGCCCTGGCCGCGCGCTATCTGCCCGCCACGCACGGCCTGAACATCGGCGGCGACTGGTACGACGCCTTCCGCCAGCCCGACGGCGGTGTCATCGCCGTGGTCGGTGACGTGACCGGGCACGGACTGCGCGCGGCCGTGATGATGAGCCAGCTGCGCACCGCGCTGCGCGCCTACGCCGTCGACTGCGGCAGCCCGGGCCGGCTCCTGACCCGGCTGCACACCTTCCTGCACCATCTCCAGCCCGACCTCTTCGCCACCGCCGTCATCGCCCGCTTCCACCCCGACGACCCCACGCTGACGTGGGCCGCCGCCGGCCATCCGCCGCCGGTGCTGCGTACGCCGGACGGGCGGGTCCGGACCCTGGACGCCAAACCGGGTGCGATGCTCGGTATCCCGCTGAAACAGGAGATCGCCGACCACACGGTGCCGCTGGCGCCGGGTTCGACGCTCGCCCTGTACACGGACGGCCTGGTGGAGCGCCGGGCCCGGGGCATAGACCCGGGCATCGCGCGGCTGGCGGAGGCGCTCGGGTCGTTCGGCCCGGCGGAGCTGGAGGCGGACCTGGAAGGCTCGGCGGACGGGATCCTGCGCCCCCTGCTCAGCGACTCGGAGCGGGACGACGACGTGTGCCTGCTGCTCTGCCACCTCCGCGGGTCCGGCTGACCCGGCGGCACCACTCCCCACGGAAGAGTGCCGGGCCGCTCACTCCCACCCGGTGCGCTCCGGGCCACGGCGGGGCATGGTGGTGCTCAGGACGTGTCGCCCGCCCGCCCCGCCCGGCTGGCCGAACCGGCGCGGACACGGTGGGATCGACGAGGTGCGAAGCAGCGATCCAGGGGCAGGCGAATGGCGTTCGCGGCAGACCGCCTGGAGCCGCAGAAAGGGATGAACACCGTGACACGACCCAGGATCCTGGTGGTCGGCGCAGGTTTCGCCGGCGTGGAGTGCGTCCGTCGTCTGGAGCGGAGGCTCTCCCCCAACGAGGCAGACGTCACCCTGGTGACGCCGTTCTCCTATCAGCTCTACCTGCCGCTGCTGCCCCAGGTCGCCTCCGGGGTGCTCACGCCCCAGTCGATCGCGCTCTCCCTGCGCCGCAGCAGCAAGTACCGGACCCGGATCATCCCGGGCGGCGCCATCGGCGTGGACCTCCGGGCGAAGGTCTGCGTGGTGCGCACCATCACCGACCAGATCGTCAACGAGCCGTACGACTACATCGTGCTGGCCCCCGGCAGCATCACCCGCACCTTCGACATCCCGGGGCTCACCGACAACGCGTTCGGCATGAAGACGCTGGCGGAGGCCGCGTACATCCGCGACCACGTCATCTCGCAGCTGGACCTCGCCGACGCCAGTCAGGATCCCGCGGAGCGCGCCTCGCGGCTGCAGTTCGTGGTGGTCGGCGGCGGTTACGCGGGCACCGAGACCGCGGCCTGTCTGCAGCGGCTGACGCACGCGGCCGTCAAACGCTACGCCCGGCTCGATCCGAGCCTGATCAAGTGGCATCTGATCGACATCGCCCCGAAGCTGATGCCCGAACTGGGCGAGAAGCTCGGACGGGACGCGCAGGAAGTCCTGACGCGGCGGGGCATCGAGATCTCCCTGGGCGTCTCCATCGACAAGGCCGGACCCGAGGAGGTCACCTTCACGGACGGCCGGGTGGTGCCCACCCGCACCCTGATCTGGACCGCCGGAGTGGTGGCGAGCCCGCTCATGGCCACGCTCGGCGCGGAGACGGTCAAGGGGCGGCTCGCGGTCACCGCCGAGATGTGCCTGCCGAACCACGACGGGGTGTTCGCACTCGGCGACTGTGCCGCCGTGCCCGACCTCGCCAAGGGCCAGGAGGGCGCCGTCTGCCCGCCCACCGCCCAGCACGCCATGCGGCAGGGCCGGCACGTCGCCGAGAACCTCATCGCCACCCTGCGCAACCAGCCGATGCGGCCGTACGTCCACAAGGATCTGGGGCTCGTCGTCGACCTCGGCGGCAAGGACGCGGTCTCCAAGCCGCTGGGCGTCGAGCTGAAGGGCCTGCCCGCCCAGGCCGTGGCCCGCGGCTACCACTGGTCGGCGCTGCGCACGGGTGTGGCCAAGGCCCGGGTGGCGGCCAACTGGACGCTCAACGCGGTCGCCGGCGACGATTTCGTACGCACCGGCTTCCAGGCCCGCAAACCCGCCAAGCTGAAGGACTTCGAGTACACCGACGCCTATCTGACGCCGGAGCAGGTGCGGGAACGTGTCAAGGAGGCGGGCCGGGCGGAGCTGTGACCCCGCGGCCCCGGCCGGCTCACGGCATGACATGCTGAGAAGTGGATCTCGGCGCGAACCGGCCCGGGACCGGTCGTGGACCAGGCGTGAATCGGGAGAGTGTACGGCGGCGTGAAGGCAGCGGGGCGCTCGGCGCGGACACGGCTGCGGGACCGCGTCGCCGCGTCCGACCCCGGGCTGCTGCGGTTGACGGCGGGGCTGCGGACGGTGGGCGCCATCGCGCTGGCGCTGGCGGTGCTCGCCGTGTCCGGTGCGGACGTCACCCATCTGGTGGCGGGCGCCATGACGGCGATGGTCGCCACCTTCGCCATCCGGGAGAAGGAGCTGGGCGCGCAGGCCGTCACCCTGGCGCTGGGGCTGCCCGTCGCCCTGGCGTCGGTGTCGGTCAGCTCGCTGCTCACCTCGCGAGTCGTCATCGGTGACGCCTTCTTCGTCGTCCTGATCTTCTGTGCCGTCTTCGTCCGCCGGTTCGGCGACCGCGGCACCGCGCTCGGGCTGATCGGCTTCCAGGTCTACTTCGTCTCCCTGTTCGTCGGCGCGAAGGTGTCGGTGCTGCCGGAGCTGCTGGGAGCCATCGCGGTGGCGTTCGTGTGCAGCGCGGTGGTCCGCTTCGCGGTGGTGCCGGAGACACCGGCGGGCGTGCTCCAGCGGCTGCGGCAGGCCTTCCGCGCCCGGCTGGCCCAGCTGATCGCCACGCAGACCGAACTGCTGGACGCCGGCCCGGACGGGATCGAGAAGACGCTCGAGCACCTGCGCGACGGCACCGCACGCCTGCACGAGACGGCTCTGATGATCCAGTCCCGGCTGGAGGAGGGCACTCCGGACGAGTCCACGGCCCGTCTGGTGCAGCGGCGCATCGCGGACGCCGAGATCGCCGCCGAGCGGCTGGGCCTGCTGCTGCTGACCGCGCGCAGCGCCGAGCGGGCGGACACGCTGACCCTGCACCTGCCCGGCGCGCCCGCCCCCTCGGTGGGCAGTTCACCGGCGCCCGGCGAGGCCACGGAGATCCTGCGCCGCGATCTGGGGGCGCTGCGCACGCTGGTGCTGCGGCCGCCCTCCGAGGCGCGCGGGACCGCGCTCTCCCATCTGCGCAACCGGCTCCTCGGCTACCGCGACGAGGAGAACCTGCCCGAGGCGACACCGGCGGTGCAGGACGTGTTCCGCGGCCTCGGTGAGACGGCGCGCGCGGTGATGGGCCTCAGGATCGCCCTGGACGGGCCGCAGGACGAGTCGGACGACACGCCCGCGACGACCCGTTCCCGGGAGGAACTGGACGCCGAGGACGCCGCCATCGACGCCGGGGAGGAGACCTCCGCGAAGGAGGAGCCGACCGGGTTTCGCCGGCCCACCACGCGCGCCGCGGTGCAGGTGGCGGTGGGGTCGTCGCTGGCCATCCTGGGCGGGGAGTTCCTGTCCGCCGAGCGCTGGTACTGGGCGGTGCTCGCGTGCTGGATCGTCTTCCTGAACACGGCCTCCACCGGCGAGATCCTCGTCAAGGGCTACCGCCGCGTGCTCGGCACGATGCTCGGCGTGGTGGCCGGCATCGTGCTGGCGGGCGTGGTGGGCGGCCACACCTGGATCGCGTTCGGACTGGTGCTGCTGCTCATCTTCGCGATGTTCTACACGGCGCCGCTGTCGTACACGCTGATGTCGTTCTTCGTCACCGCGATGCTGGGGCTGCTGTACACCCTGCTGCACACCTACAGCCTGTCGGTGCTGCTGCTGCGCTTGGAGGAGACGGCACTCGGCGCGGCCTGCGGGATCGTCGCGGCGGCGCTGGTGCTGCCGATACGGACCGACCGCCGTACGAACGAACTGCTCGGCACGGTGCTGGAGCGGCTCACCGACGTCACCGAGGGCGCCGTCGACCAGCTCAGCGGCGGGGCGGCGGCCGATCTGCTGGACACGGCGCGGGAGCTGGACCAGGCGCTGGGGGATCTGCGGGCCGCCACCCAGCCGCTGACCCATCCGATCACGCCGCTGCGGGCCCGGCGCAACACCGCCCAGTACGTGGTGGCGCTGCTGGAGACCTGCGCGTACCACGCGCGGTCCCTCGCCGCGACGGCCGAGCTGCTGCCCACCCACCCCTCGATCGCGGCCGACCCGCGGCTGCGCGGGGCGGTGCGGCGTACGGTGCGCAACATCGAGGCGATCGCCGCGCACGTCGCCGACGAGGACGCCCGGACCGAGGTGGAGACCGGGCCGAGCATCGCCTCGCTGCTGGAACCGGACGCCGCCGGGGTGCCGCGCTACGGCCGCATCACCGGCCGGGTGCTGCGGCACCTGGAGCGCCTGGACGAGGCGGTGGTGGGCCTCGCCCGGCCGCTGGCGGTGCCGGTCAGGACGCCGGCGCGGTGACGGTCGGGGCCGGCGGCGTGACGGTCCGGGCCGGTGACGGTCCGGGCCGGTGACGGTCAGAAGTCGCTGGGCAGACCGCTCGCCTCGGCGATGCCGCGCAGTTCCTCGTTCTGCCGGTGGCGTTCCTTGAGGTAGTCGGCTATCTCGCCGAGGCGTTCGGGATCGGAGGCGGTGACCGCGTCGGTGACGACCCGGACCGGGCCGGTCTCGTCGGTCCTGATCTCGACGACCTCGTTGTCCAGCCGGCCGGTGACCGCGGTGGCGATGACCAGGGCGGCCTCGTCCCTGATCTCCTGGGGCAGCGCCTCGGCGTTGTCCCCGTCCAGGGAGAAGTCGATGGTGGGCATCTGGTGCTCGTCGATCGCCTGGAGGACGGGTTCCACCACGCTGAGCAGCAGCTGGTAGTCGTCGGTCTCCATGCGGATGCGCAGGAGGTCGAGGTAGACGTCCACGGGACGTCCGTCCGGCGGAGGAATCTCGTGTTCGTTCATTCGACCCGGGTTCCCCGTGCGGCGCGGCTCAGACGCGGCGCCAGCGTGCGAGGGCGAAGGAGAAGACACCGAAGAGCACCAGACCCGCGGCGACGCAGATCAGGAGCCAGGGGCCGAGCGGGGTGTCGGCGAAGGAGCGGAGGGTGTCGTCGAGCCCCTTCGCCCTGTCGGGTTCGTAGTCGACGGCGGCCCGCACGGCGAAGGCGCCCGCCGTGGCGAAGACGATGCCGCGGGCCGCCCCGCCGCCGACGCCGGTGACGTCGACCAGCCGCCGGGCCCGGGGGCTCAGGGCACCGAGCTTCAGCTTCTTGTGATAGCTGCGGCGCAGTGCCTGCACGCCGATCACCACTCCGGCGACGACGATCGCGATGCCGGCCACGCCCACCAGCCACCGCCCGGCGGGCACCTCCATCACTCCGGCCGTGACGTCCCGGGACTGCCGGTCGCTGGAGCCGCTGCCACCGGTACCGGCCGCGAAGGCCAGTACGGAGGAGGCGACGAACGCGTAGAACACACAGCGGGCGGCGGCCGGCAGGCGCTTCCTGGCCGTGTGCCCGTCCTTCCCCGTGACGCCGAACAGCGCCTCGGACAGCCGCCACAGCGCCATGCCGACGAGCCCCAGGCCCAGCGCCCACAGCAGTACGGCGCCGAACGGCCTGTCCGACAGCTCGGCCAGGGCGCCGCCCCGGTCCGCCTGCCGCTCTCCGGTGCCGAAGGCGATCTGCAGGGCCAGGATGCCGACCAGCAGGTAGATCACACCGCGGGCGGTGAGCCCGGCCCGTGCCGCTGTCTCGGCGGTCGACCCGTTCGCCGCCCGCCGGGCCCGGCTGCGGGCGGTGCGTGCCATGCCCTGTGCGTTGCCAGGTGCGTTCATGGGGACCTCCCCTCCCGGACTCCGGATGCCCCGGCTTCGTCGGTGCACACCGGGCGGCGGAGCGCCCCGCGGGACGGGCAGCGGGTGCCGTGGTCCCCGGCGTCCGCGGTGAGGCCCGTCCGCTCCCGGCGCGCGGGCGCCCGGGTCCCGGCCCGCCGGGCTGGACGTCGGGACGCGGTGCGGTGGCCACGGCGTCGGGCTGCCGTGCGCGTCCCGGTGTCGGACCGCGGGGGCGTGTACCGGTCCTCCTGACGATGACGCACGACTGCCCGTACGCCGTCTCACGGCGTACGGGCGGTCACGCCACCACACGTTCCCTGTCCGCCGTGGGTCAGTCCGCCCCGCCCGCGGCCTCGGCGACGGGCGGCGGGGCCGGGACCGTACCGGCCGCGAGCCAGCGGCGGGCGGCCTCCAGGGCCCCCGCGACGTCCCTCGTGCCGGTCGACACGCACAGCGTGTACGCCAGGTCCCGCGTCCGGGGGCCCGGTCCGCCCGTGTCGTCGGCGGGCTCGTGCACCGCTGCCGCCTCGTACTCGGCGACGAGTCCGCGCAGCACCACGGGGTGAGGCATCAGCATCCCTGTCGTTCCCTCCCTGTTCGCCGGCCGGTCAGCTGCGCACCGGCCGGCCGGTCCCCCGGCGGCCCGCCCGCTGTCCCATCGCCTCGTCGCGCACGCGGGCGCAGCTGCGGCTGATGAGCCGCGAGACGTGCATCTGCGAGATGCCCAGGCGGTCGGCTATACGGCTTTGCGTCATGTCCTCGAAGAAGCGCATGTAGAGGATGGCGCGTTCGCGTTCGGGCAGCCTGCGCAGTCCCTCCTTGGCCGACTCGCGGTCGATCACGGTGTCGTACGAGGTGTCCGCGGCGCCCAGGGTGTCCGCGAGGCTGTAGCCGTCGTCGCCGGCCGACAGTTCGGCGTCCAGCGAGAGAGTGCTGAAGCTCTCCAGCGCCTCCATGCCGGCGCTGACCTCGTCCTCGGTCAGCCCGGTGTGGGCGGCGACGGCGGCCACCGTGGGTTCGGGGCTGCCCGGGCTCTGGGTGAGTTCGCGGCGCGCCACCCGCACCTTGTTGCGCAGTTCCTGGACCCGGCGGGGCACCCGAAGGGCCCACATACGGTCCCGGAAGTGGCGCTTGACCTCGCCGGTGATGGTGGGCACGGCGTAGCTCTCGAAGGCTCCCCGCTCCGGGTCGAAGCGGTCGATGGCCTTCACCAGGCCGAGCGCCGCGACCTGGCGGAGGTCCTCGATGGACTCGCCGCGGTCCCGGAACCGCCCGGCGATCCGGTGGGCCATGGGCAGCCAGGCCGTGACGAGTTCGTCGCGGACGGCGTCGCGTTCGGGCCCGTCCGCCAGCTCCGTCAGCCGGCCGAAGAGGGCCATGGTGTCGGGCGCGTCGTCGTGCCGGCGACGGGCGGGAGCGGCGGAGGCGTTGGTGGACTCGATGGTTCCGGGACGGACGGTGGGTGTTTCGATGAGCATGCGCGTTCGCTCCTGAACGGTGGTCTCAGGGGACTTTCCGCGGGAACGGCACTGTCCGGGTCACCACCCGGAGGGCCGAAGCAGCCATACCGCTCCCGCTGCTGCGCCTCCGGTCCGAAGCACGAACTTGCGACTGCCCCTGCCCCGGGGGAACAAACTCCGCTTTTCGAAAAGTACTCAGGACAGCGGAACGACCACGGTGATGCACTTGCCTCCCGAGGGAAGGTCTGCCACCCGTACGTCACGTGCCAGCCGGCAGACGATCGGCCAGCCCCGGCCGCCGACGCGGCGGCGTCCCTGGGGGTCGGTGGACGGCACGGCCACCGGGAGGTCCTGACTGCGGTCGCACACCGAGAGCCCCAGACCGGGCCCGACGACGTCGGCCCGGAAGTCGGTGATGCCGCCGCCGTGCAGGATCGCGTTGGTGGTCAGCTCCGAGGCGACGAGCACGGCGTCCGACAGGGCGCCCGCGTCGCAGGACGTGCTGCCGTCGGTGCCGCCGCATTCGGTGACGACGCGTTCGACCGTCCTCCGCGCCTCGGCCGGTTTGCACGGCCGGTGCCGGTGGGCGCCGTGCTGCTCGACGACGGGTTCGGTCGTGTGCCTGTCGCACATCCGTCTGCTCCCCTGGTCGGTGAGATGGGCCGGATCCGGCCGGCCCCGCGCGCCGTCCGCGCGCCGTGCGGCCCTGTCGATCGGCTGACCTCTGCCCGTGCCCCCAAACCTCCGGCCCTTCGTTCGGCCCAGTGGCCTTCCGGGGGCTCTGCGGGGGTACGCGGAGTACATGACGGATGTTGTGGACTCGGACGAACTGCTGCGCCGTATGCACCGCGCGAGGGCCTGCGCGGTGGAACAGGAGCGGATCTGGCGGGCGCGAAGGGAAGAGCTGCGGCCGACCGACCCTGAGGGATCCCGGGACGCCGCCGTACGGACGATGGCGTACGAGGCCGTCCTGCGGGTGCTCGACGAGGTGCTGACCCCGGGCCGGCACGCCCGGTGACGAGCCGCGGAGCGGATTGACCGGGGACCGGACGGGAAACCGGATCCGCATGACGGCCGACCACACCCGAGCACCCGTTCTGGAAGCCCTCGTCGACTACCGCCGCGAGGGGCGGCTGTCGTTCACGCCGCCGGGGCACAAACAGGCCCGCGGGGCCGACCCGGAGGTACGGGAGGTGCTGGGCGACGCCGTCTTCTACGGGGACGTGCTCGCGACGGGCGGGCTCGACGACCGGCTCACCAGGGGGCGGGTGCTGCAGCGCGCCCAGGAGCTGATGGCCGATGCCGTGCACGCCGACCACACGTTCTTCTCGACGTGCGGGTCCTCCCTGTCGGTGAAGGCGGCGATGCTGGCGGTCGCGGGGCCGCACGAGAAGCTGCTGATCGGCCGGGACGCCCACAAGTCCGTCGTCTCCGGGCTGATCCTGTCCGGGATCGAGCCGGTCTGGGTCGAGCCGCGCTGGGACGCAGAGCGGCACCTGGCCCATCCGCCGTCCGCGGAGGAGTTCGAGAAGGCGTTCGGTGCCCATCCCGACGCCAAGGGCGCCCTGGTCACCAGCCCCACACCGTACGGTGCGAGCGCCGACCTGCGGGCCGTCGCCGAGGCCTGCCACCGCCGCTCGGCGCCGCTGATCGTCGACGAGGCCTGGGGCGCGCATCTGCCCTTCCACCCCGATCTGCCGTCCTGGGCGATGGACGCGGGCGCCGACATCTGCGTGACCAGCATCCACAAGATGGGCAGCGGCCTGGAGCAGGGCTCCGTGTTCCATCTGCGCGGTGACCTCGTCCCGCCGGAGCTGCTCGGCATGCGGGCGGACCTGCTGGGTACCACCAGTCCCTCGGCGCTGATCTTCGCCGGGCTGGACGGCTGGCGCCGCCAGATGGCGCTGCGCGGCCGCGAGCTGATGGGCGGCGCCCTGGAGCTGGCGGCCGATGTCCGCGCGGCCGTCGAGGAGATCGACGGCATGCACGTCAACGACCGGGCCGACTTCTGCGGCCCGGGGGCGGCCCACGGGTTCGATCCGCTGCCCGTCGTCATCGACCTCGACGGGCTCGGTGTCTCGGGCTTCCAGGCGGCGGACTGGCTGCGCGAGCACCGGGGCGTGATCGCGCACATCACGGACCACCGCCGCATCGGCGCGCAGATCACCCACGGCGACGACCGGGAGACCGCCGGCGAGCTGCTCTCCGCGCTCAAGGACCTCGCGCACGCCGCCCCTGGCCTTGCCCCCGCCCCGCGCGTCGAGGTCCCGTCGCCGTCCGAGCTGCGGATGCCGCAGGTGGCTCTGGTCCGGGACGCGTTCTTCGGGCCCACCGAGGACGTGCCGCTCGGCCGGGCCGCCGGGCGCGTCGCGGCGGAGATGATCACGCCGTACCCGCCCGGCATCCCGGCCGTCCTGCCCGGCGAACGGCTGGCCGAACCCGTCCTGCGGTACCTGCGCAGCGGTCTGGACGCCGGGATGTACCTGCCGGACCCGAGCGATCCGGGACTGGAGACGATCAGGGTCGTCGCGGAGAACGGCGGGTGAGGCCCTGGACGGGGGCAGTGGCGGCTCGGACCAGTGAAATCGGACCAGTGAAACAGGTCACGTGCCCCGGTTCCCGCTTCGCGGGAGAACCGAAGATGGTTTAGCGTTCACACATACGTGGCGACGGGGTCGACCGGAGTGTCCTTCGTACGTCACCGCTTACGGCCCTGGCTGGCTTCCCCCGTCCAGCCAGGGCTTTTTCATGCCCTGGCGCGGCCGTCCCCGGATCCGGCACGGAATCCGTACGGGATCTGCCGTCCGCCGAGGTGCTCAGGGCGCTCGAAGCGACTGAAATGGGCATAGGGAAAGCCCCGGAACCGAATCGCCGGCGAGGAGCCCCGTGCCATGACCAAAGCGATCAAACTGCTGACCGCCCTTCCGCTGCCCCAGCGCGAGCGGCTGACGGCACTCGCCCGGGAGGTCTCCTTCCCGGAGGACGCCCGGATCTTCGAGGCGGGTGGCAGGGCCGACCGGTTCTGGGTCGTCCGTTCCGGCGCGGTCTCCCTGACCCAGCAGGTCACGCCCCTGCAGCGGGTCACGGTCGCCAGCCTCGGCGCGGGCGATCTGCTCGGCTGGTCCTGGTTGTTCCCGCCCTACGAGTGGGACTTCGGCGCCGAGGCCTTCAGCCCCGTGCGCGCCTACGAGTTCGAGGCGGCCTCGGTGCTCGCCCTGTGCGACGAGGACCCGCAGCTGGGCATCGTGCTGGTGCGGTCGGTCGCCGAGATCCTCGCGCACCGGCTGGAGACGACGAGGGGCCGGCTCATGGAGCACTACGCGCTGCACGGACGCGCCTCCCTGTGAGCCGGTGTCACGCACCGTAGCGGCGAGGCGCCGGCGTCGCGACGCCGCCGGGGCCCGGCCTGTGGCTTGGTGGCCTGGTGGTCCGGTGGTCCGGTGGTCCGGTTCAGGCTCCGGCGACGAGGGTGACGCCGAGGACGATCATGGTGACGGCGACCAGTCCGTCGAGCACCCGCCAGGCCGCGGGCCGGGCCAGGAACCGGCCGAGGTAGCGGGCGCCGAAGCCGAGCGCGGCGAACCAGCACAGGCTGGCGACCACGGCACCCAGGCCGAAGGTCCAGCGCAGCGGGCCCCGGTCGGCGGCGACCGAGCCCAGCAGGAACACCGTGTCGAGGTAGACGTGCGGGTTGAGCCAGGTCAGCGCCAGGCAGGTGAGGACCGCCCGGCGGCGCGAGCCCGCGGCGTCGCCGTCCGCCCGCAGCGCACCGGCCGGCCGGAACACACGCCGCGCGGCCAGAGCGCCGTAGCAGAGCAGGAAGGCGCCGCCGATCCAGCCGACCGCGGTCAGCGCGCCCGGCCAGGCCACCACCACCGCGCCGACCCCGCCGACCCCGAGGGCGATGAGCAGGGCGTCGGAGAGCGCGCAGATGCCGACCACGGTGAGGACCGCGTCACGGCGGATCCCCTGACGCAGGACGAAGGCGTTCTGGGCACCGATGGCGACGATGAGCGAGAGGCCGGTGCCGAAGCCGGCGGCCGCGGCGGTGAGTGCGTTGGTCATGCCCTCGACGCTAAGCGGACGATCACAGGACGTACAGCTAAAGATTCTTACGTATCATTAGCGCCCGTGATGACGGAGAAAGCGGGGACGACTGCGGCGGCTTTCGCGGACCTTCCGCTCGACCAGGTCCGCACCCTGCTGGCCGTGGTGGACGAGGGCACTTTCGACGCGGCCGCCGCGGCACTGCACGTGACACCGTCCGCGGTCAGCCAGCGGGTGAAGGCCCTGGAGCAGCGCACCGGCCGGGTGCTGCTGCTGCGCACGAAGCCGGTGCGGCCGACGGATTCCGGCGCGGTGCTGGTGCGCCTCGCCCGCCAGGTGGCCCGGCTGGAGCGGGACGCGTACGCCGAGCTGGGGCTGAGCGGTGCCGGGGAGCCGACCCGGGTCTCGGTGGCGGTCAACGCCGACTCGCTCGCGACATGGTTCCTCGGCGCCCTCACGCGGGTGCCTCGAGAACCCCGGCTCTGCTTCGAGCTGCGCCGTGAGGACGAGGACCACACGGCGGCCCTGCTGCGGGAGGGCGTGGTGATGGCCGCGGTGACCTCCTCGCCCGACCCCGTCCCCGGCTGCTCCGTCCGGTACCTCGGCCGGATGCGGTATCTGCCGTGCGCCGCCCCGGAATTCGCCGCGCGGTATCTGGGCGGGCCGCTGCGCGAGGTGCTCGCCGGGGCGCCGGTGGTGGTCTTCGACCGGCGGGACGACTTCCAGGACGGCTTCGCGCGGCGGCTGGGGCACGGCGGCGCGAGTACGTCGCGGCACTACATGCCGACCTCGGAGGGCTTCGTCGAGGCGGTCGCCGCCGGTCTGGGCTGGGGCATGGTGCCCGAGCCCCAGGCGGAGCCGCTGCTGGGCACCGGCCGGATCGTCGACTTCGCCCCCGATCTGGCGGTGGACGTGCCGCTGTACTGGCAGCAGTGGAAACTCGACTCCCCGGCGCTCGCGACGGTGGCCGACACGGTGGTGACGGCGGCACAGGAGGCGCTGCGGAGATAGGCGCGACGGTACGACGCGAGGCCCCGCGCCGGTTTCACTCCGCTGTCGACAGGTCACCCGCAAGGGAGCAGGCATCCACGAGGAAGCGAACGAAACCGATCGCAGGTGACTTTGATGGACGACTGGCGAGAGCACGCCGCATGCCGCACGGAGGACCCCGACCTGTTCTTCCCGATCGGCAGCACCGGCCCGGCCGCTCTGCAGACCGAGCAGGCGAAGGCGGTCTGCCGGCGCTGTCCGGTCCAGGAGCAGTGCCTGCGATGGGCACTCGACACGGGGCAGACCCTCGGCGTCTGGGGAGGGACCGGGGAGCTGGAGCGCCGCGCGCTCAAGCGGCGAGAGGCCGTGCGCCGGAGGTCCGGCTGACCCCGGTGCGCCGCCCCGGCCTCGGTGGCCGGGGCGGCGCGGTGGCCCCCACGGGTGCCGGCCCGGAAAGGAAGGAAGAGCCATGAACGTCCGTGTGCACCGTGTGTACGACCCGCCCGAACCCGACGACGGCGTACGCGTCCTGGTGGACCGGCTGTGGCCGCGCGGTGTGGCGAAGGACGCGGCGCACGTGGACGAGTGGCCCAAGAGGCTCACCCCGTCGGCCGAGTTGCGCCGCTGGTACCACGCGGGCGAGGGCTCCTACGAGGAGTTCGCGCAGCGGTACGAGGCCGAGCTGGCCGCCCCGGACGCGGCGGAGCTCCTCGACCACGTACGGGAGCTGGCGCGCCAGGGGGACGTGACGCTGCTGACCGCGTCCAAGTCGCCCGGGCAGAGCCACGCCGCCGTGCTGCTCCGCCTCCTCGACGAGGCGTGAGGAGACGGAGCCGCCGCGCGGGGACGGAGACGCCGGCGAAGCGGTCGTGTCGCTCAGGACGTCTGCCGTGCCGCCGCCCGGCCCGCCGCCCGCCCGGAGAACAGACAGCCGCCGAGGAAGGTGCCCTCCAGCGCGTTGTAGCCGTGCACCCCGCCGCCGCCGAAGCCGGCCACCTCACCGGCCGCGTACAGACCCTCGACGGGCGTGCCGTCGGCGCCCAGGGCGCGGGAGTCGAGGTCGGTCTGGATGCCGCCGAGGGTCTTGCGGGTGAGGACGTGCAGCTTGACCGCGATCAGCGGGCCCGCCGCCGGGTCGAGGACCCGGTGCGGCGCGGCGACCCGGCCGAGGCGGTCGCCGATGTAGCGGCGGGCGTTGCGGATGCCCTGGACCTGGGCGTCCTTGGCGTAGGGGTTGGCCATCTGGAGGTCGCGGGCCTCGATCTGACGCCGGATCACGGCGGCGTCCAGGAGCGGCTTGTCGGTCAGTCCGTTCATCCTGTCGACGAGTTGCTCCAGGTTCGGCGCGGACACGAAGTCGGCTCCCCTGCGCAGGAAGGCGTCCACCGGTCCCGGCGCGCCCTTGCCGAGGACGCGTTCGCGCAGGAACCCGGCGCGGTCCTTCGCGGTGATGTCGGGGTTCTGCTCGGAACCGGAGAGCGCGAACTCCTTCTCGATGATCTTCTGGGTGAGGATGAACCAGGAGTGGTCGTGGCCGGCGAGGTCCTCGGCGGTCCGCAGGTGCCGGAGGGTGCCGAGGGTGTCGTAGCCGGGCAGGCAAGATCCGGGAAGGCGGCGGCCGAGGGCGTCGAACCACAGCGGGGAAGGTCCGGGCAGGATGCGGATGCCGTGACCGGGCCAGACGGGGTCCCAGTTGCGCACCCCCTCGGTGTAGTGCCACATCCGGTCGCGGTTGACCAGGCGTGCGCCCGCCTCGGCGCTGATGTCGAGCATCCGCCCGTCGACGTAGGCGGGGACGCCGGTGACCATCTCGGCGGGCGGGGTGCCGAGGCGCTCGGGCCAGTGGCGGCGGACGATGTCGTGGTCGGCGCCGATGCCTCCGGAGGTGACGATCACGGCCTGGGCGGCGAGTTGGAACTCGCCGACCGCCTCACGGTTGGAGGCGACTCCGCGGGGTGAGTGGTCCTCGGCCAGTACGGTGCCGCGCACACCGCGCGCGGTGCCGTCCTCGACGACGAGGTGGTCGACGCGGTGACGGTGGTGGAAGGTGAGCAGTCCGTCGCGCACGGCCTGCCTGGCGTAGCGCACGAACGGCTCGACGACGCCGGTGCCGGTGCCCCAGGCGATGTGGAACCGGGGCACGGAGTTGCCGTGCCCGCCGGCCGTGAGGTCGCCGCGCTCGGCCCAGCCGACGGTGGGCAGGAAGGTGATGCCGTGCCCGGTGAGCCAGGACCGCTTCTCCCCCGCCGCCCATTCGACGTACGCCCGGGCCCAGCGCACCGCCCAGGAGTCCTCGTCCTCGGTCCGGTCGAAGCCCGCGCTGCCCTGCCAGTCGTTCCAGGCGAGCTCGAGGGAGTCCTTGACGCCGAGGCGCCGCTGTTCCGGCGAGTCGACGAGGAAGAGGCCGCCGAAGGACCAGAAGGCCTGACCGCCGAGGTTGGCCGCGTTCTCCTGGTCGACGAGGGCGACCCTCCTGCCCCGGCTGGTCAGTTCGTGGGCCGCGACCAGCCCGGCCAGGCCCGCTCCGACCACGATGACGTCGGCATCCATGGCGACCGTCCCTTCCTGTTGCGTGTCATGGGGGATCTCGAGGGGTTGAGCGGGTCGAAGGGTTGAGGAGGTCGAAGGGGTGAGGGGGTCGAAGAGTCGAGGGACGAGGGGCTGGGGGGTCAGGGGGTGTCGCCGCCCTCGGTGAGCAGTGCGGTGAGCAGCTGTCCCAGCCAGGCACGCGCGTGCTCGACGTCCCGGTCCAGGAGCAGCTGGGTGGTGACTCCGTCGTACGCGGCGACCACCGCGTGCGCCGCGCCGTCGGCGTCGCCCAGGACGGCGGGAACGGTGGTGCGCCCGCGGGCCCGGGCGAGCCGTTCGGCGATCGCCCGCCGCAGGCGCGCCCGGTGCTCCAGCAGTGTTCGCGCCACGGCGGGATCGCGGGCGGCGTGCACCAGGAAGTCCGTCTTCACCAGGAGCCAGTCCCGGTCCAGGAGCAGTACCTCGGTGACGCGGTCCGCGGCGGCGGGCACGTCCAGGTCCGGACCGTCCAGCGCGAGGGCGCCCGACACCTGCTCCGCGATCAGGTCGGCCCGTTCGCGGTAGAGGGCGAAGAACAGCTCGTCGAGGCTGTCGAAGTTCGAGTAGAAGGCACCCCGGCTGTAACCGGCCGCCTCGCAGACCTCCTCGATCGACACCCGGCCGAACCCCTTGGCGGCGAACACCGCGAACGCCGCGTCCAGGAGGTTGGCGCGGGTGCGCGCCCGCCGCCTGGTCACCCGCCCGGTCGTCGCCTTCGCCGCCATGTCCGGTCCTCCCCGTGCTCGATCCGGGAACGTATCCGATACAGCGGTGTATCGGAAGGGTCGTGCCGGGAGCGGAGCACAGACGGAACACACGGATAGAACGTGTATTCGATTCAGGGTTTACGCTGGACCCATGACCACGCACCTCCAGGGCTCGCTCTTCGACCAGACGGACGAGGTCCGGCTCGGCCCGCTCGACGGGCTGCGCCGCACGCACCTCGGCTCGGGTGCCTGGATCGACCTGCTTCCCGGGTGGCTGACCGGCGCCGACGCGCTGTTCGAGCGGCTGGCCTCCGAGGTCCCGTGGCGCGCGGAGCGGCGTGCCATGTACGACCAAGTGGTCGACGTGCCCCGGCTGCTCGCCTTCTACGGCGCGGGCGACACGCTGCCGCACCCGCTGCTGACCGAGGCCCGCGACGCGCTGTCCGCGCACTACGCCGAGGAGCTGGGCGAGCCCTTCACCACCGCCGGGCTGTGCCACTACCGCGACGGCCGGGACAGTGTCGCCTGGCACGGTGACCGGATCGGGCGGGGCGCGCGCCAGGACACGATGGTCGCCATCCTGTCGGTCGGGGCACCCCGGGACCTGCTGCTGCGCCCGGCGGGCGGAGGCGGCGACACGGTGCGCCGCCCGCTGGGCCACGGCGACCTGATCGTGATGGGCGGCTCCTGCCAGCGGACCTGGGAGCACTGCGTCCCCAAGAGCACCCGAGCCGCCGGGCCGCGCATCAGCGTCCAGTTCCGCCCGCACGGCGTGCGCTGAACCATCCCGGCCCGCCGGAAATCTGTCCTCCCCCGGCCCCCGGCTTACCGGAAGTCTGTCCTCCCCCGGCCCGCTCCACCACACTGGGCGCACCTCGGGCGGGAGGGCCGATGAGCGCGGACACGGGGCGAGGGGCGGCCGGCGGCCGGCGCGGCGAACTGGACGCGCTGCGCGCCCTCGTCGTGCTGGGACTGGTCTTCTTCCACACCGCCCTCGTCTTCTCCCCGGACGACGACTTCTACGTCAAGAACGCGCGGACGACGGACGCCGTCACCGTCCTCGCCGGGTTCGGCGTGGTGTGGGCCATGCCCATGCTGTTCCTCGTCGCCGGTCTCGGCGCCCGGCACTCGATCCGCCGCCGCGGGCCCGGCGGCTTCGCCCGGGAACGCCTGCTCCGCCTCGGCGTCCCCCTGGTCTTCGGGACGGCCGTCCTGTGTCCCCTCCCCCAGTGGCTGCGCCTGCGCGCCGCCGACCCGGGCTACCACGAGTCGTACGGGCGGTTCTGGCCGCGCTTCCTGACCGTCCGCCCGGACCTGGCCGACTTCCCCTTCGTCCTGGAGGGGGACCACTTCGAGACCGGCCACCTGTGGTTCGTCGTCCTGCTGCTCGCCTTCTGCCTGCTGCTCGTCCCGGTCGCGGCCCGGCTGACGGCCGGCGCCGGACACGTTGCCCCCGCCCTGCGCCGCCACCCGGCCCTGCTCCTGCTCCCCGCGCTGCCGCTCGCCGCCGTCAATGCGCTGCTGGGCATGGAGGAGGACTACGCGGGCTGGAACCGCTGGGCCTATCTGCTGTTCTTCCTGTGCGGTTTCGCCCTCGCGGACGACGGGCGGATCCGGGAGGCGGTGCGCCGCGCGGCGATACCGGTGGGGCTGCTCGGGCTGGTGCTGTTCGCCGGGTCCGCGCCCGGCTTCGTCGCCGGAGACGACCCGTTCACGGCGTGGACGCCGCTCGCGCTGTTCACCCGGACGGTGTTCGGGGCGGCCGGCTGGTGCTGGGTGGTCTCGATCCTCGGTCTGCTGGACCGGCCCCGGAACCGGACGGCGTGCCCGCGGCCGGGCACGGGCGGCCCGACCGCGCGACGGGACGCGGCGCTGCGGTATCTGGCGCTCGCCGCGCTGCCCCTCTACGTGCTGCACCAGCCGGTCGTGGTCGCCTTCGCGTACGGCGTGGTCGGATGGTCCGCGCCGATGGCGGTGAAGTACGCGGTGATCGTGGCCGCTTCACTGGGCGTGATCCTCGTCGGATACGAGTACGGGGTACGCAGGACGCCGGTGACACGGGTCCTGTTCGGGATGCGCCCGGCCGCTCGCCCCCGGACTGCCCGGGAACCGCCGGAGCAGGACCCACCACACCCCCGGGATCCCCCGGACCCGTCGCTTCCGCCGCCCCACTGACCTGCTGTCCCGGTCACGGCGAACCGGGACGAGCAGAGCGCGGAACGATCACGGGGGCACGAGTGCGGCACCGCTGCCCGGCATGTTCCCTCGCGATCGGGCACGCACCGCTGCCTCCCTCGACGTCCTCGCCGGGCTGGACGGCTGCCTCCTGCTCCCCGGGCACGGCCCGTCCACCGCGGCCCGCTGAAGGGACGCCGCGCGACAGGCCCGGGAACGGGCGTTCTAGAGTCGGGGCATGGCCTTGCAGATCAGCGCCACCAATCCGGAGCACCCCGCGCTCCTGCTCGAACTGCCCTGGCAGACGCCGCTGGAGGAGTGGCCCGAGGAGTACCTCGTGCCACTGCCCCGCGGTATCTCCCGCCACGTCGTCCGCTACGCGCGGGCCGGGGACGAGGTGATAGCCGTCAAGGAGCTGGCCGAGCGGCCCGCGCTGCGCGAGTACCAGCTGCTGCGCGACCTGGACCGGCTCGCCATCCCCGCCGTGGACGCGCTGGCCGTCGTCACCGGCCGCACCGACACCGCCGGCGAGGCGCTGGAACCGGTGCTCGTCACCCGGCACCTCGGCGGCTCGATGCCGTACCGGTCGATGTTCGAGACGACGCTGCGCCCGGCGACCATGCACCGGCTGATGGACGCCCTGGCCGTGCTGCTGGTCCGGCTGCACCTGGCCGGGTTCGCCTGGGGCGACTGCTCACTGTCCAACACGCTCTTCCGGCGGGACGCGGGCGCCTACGCCGCCTACCTGGTGGACGCCGAGACCGGGGAACTGCACGCGCGGCTGAGCGACGGCCAGCGCGACTACGACCTCGACCTCGCCCGGGTGAACATCAGCGGCGAGCTGCTCGACCTGGAGGCGTCGGGGGCGCTGCACCCCTCCGTCGACCCGATCGACTTCGGCACCGAGATCTGCGCCCGCTACCGGAGCCTGTGGCAGGAGCTGACCCGCACCTCCGTCTACCCGGCGGGGAAGTACCACTACATCGAGCGCCGGATCCGGCGCCTCAACGACCTCGGTTTCGACGTGGCCGAGATGCAGATCGAGCACGCCTCCAACGGCGACACGGTCACCTTCGTGCCCAAGGTCGTCGACGCCGGCCACCACCAGCGTCAGCTGCTGCGTCTGACCGGCCTGGACGCCGAGGAGAACCAGGCCAGGCGGCTGCTGAACGACCTGGAGAGCTGGATGGCCACCCAGGACGACTACGCCCCGGACGACCCCCTCGGCGCACGCCCGGAAGTGCTCGCCCACCGCTGGGTGCGCGAGGTCTTCCGGCCCACCGTGCGCGCGGTGCCGGTGGAGCTGCGCGGAGCGATGGACCCGGCCGAGATCTACCACGAGCTGCTGGAGCACCGCTGGTACCTGTCCGAGCGGGCCCAGCACGACATCGGTCTGGACACGGCCGTGGAGGACTACATCGCGAACATCCTGCCCAGGGCCCGGGAGACCCTGCAGCCGACGGCCGACTGAGTCACCGGCCCCGTGCGCGCACGCCCGCGGCGTGCGCGTACGGGCGTGGCGCGTACGGGCGTGGCGCGTACGGGCGTCACTGGTGCGGGATCACCGCCACCGGGCAGTCCGCGTGGTGCAGTACGCCGTGCGCCACCGAGCCGATCCGGGCGCCGACGGCCGTACGGCGGGCACGGCGGCCGACGACCATCAGCTGGGCGTCCGCGGCCACCGACAGCAGAACCTGCCCCGCGCTGCCCATCTCCACGTGCTCGATCACAGGAACGTCGGGGAACCGTTCGCGCCACGGCCCGAGCGCCTCGCCGAGGGCCTTCCTCTCGTACGACTCGAGCCCCCCGGCCTCGTCGGCGAGTCGCATCGAGCCCGGGCTGTAGGTGAACACCGTCGGCAGGGCCCAGGCCCGGACGGCCCGCACGGTGGCACCGCGCGCGGCGGCCGCCTCGAAGGCGAAGCCGATCACGTCGGCGCTGTCCTCCGGCTCCCCCTGCTGCCCGACGACGACCTCGCGTCCGGCGGCCTCGGTCACGGCCTCCTCCCCGGCCCGTACGAGGACGACGGGCCGGGTCGCCTCGGCGATCACCTGCTGGCCGACCGAGCCGAGCAGGAAGCCGACGACCGCCCCGTGGCCGCGCGAGCCGAGCACCAGCGTCCCGGCGTCGCCCGCCGCGGCCAGCAGTACGGCGACGGCGTCGTCGGCCTCGCGGACCTCGGTGGACACCGGGAGGCCCGGGTGCCGCTCGGTGACGGTCCGGACCGACTCGGCGACCGAGTCCCGGACCCACCGTTCCTGCGCGTCCCGGTCTCCCGGTCCGGCCGCGTCCTGCGGCTGGAAACGCCAGGCGTGCACGACGTGCAGCGGCGCTTCCCGGCGGACCGCCTCCCTCGCGGCCCAGCCCAGTGCGGCCAGGCTCTCCTCCGAACCGTCGACGCCTGCCGTGATCGGGCGCGTCATGCGGGTCCCTCCCTGTGTCGCGGTCACGTCCATGGTCCTCAGTCTTCCCTGCACCACCCTCATCAGATCACTCCGGAGCGAACGGCTTCCGGCTGAGCACCGGGTGCCGGCCGTGCGCCGGGAACTCCCTCTGTGCGGTGGACGTTCACCCGACACCGACACCCCGACCGGAACGTGGTAAGAGGACACAGGGCGGCACGATGAGCGAGTTGGTCCCCGGGGGCAACGTCCCCCTGCCCGACGGCCCCGTGAGCGTGCGGGTGCCCGGCGGCTTCGACGTGACGGCGCTCATCACCGATGAGGGTGGCAAGGTGCGCGGTGACGACGACTTCGTCTTCTACAACCAGTTGGAGGCGCCGGGCGTCCGATTGCGGGGCGACACGCTCACTGTCGAGCCCGCGCGACTGCGCCCCGGTGCCGCCCGGGTGACGGTGGCGGTCAGTGCTTCGGACCCCGGCACGGCCCTGAGCGCGCTCCCCTCCCCCACGCTCCACGTCACCGACGCGAGCGGGCGCGCCCTCACCCGGTTCGCTCCGTCGCGCCCCGGGCAGGAGACCGTCCTGCTGCTCGCGGAGTTGTACCGGCGCGGTGAGGGATGGAAGTTGCGCGCTCTGGGTCAGGGGTACGCCGACGGGCTCGCCGGTCTCGCCCGCGACTTCGGGGTGGAGGTCGACGACGCCCCGTCGCCCGGCGACCGGGGGACGGCCGCGTCCCCCGCCGCCTTGGCACCCCCCGCCGACCTCGACGGCTTCCTCGGTCCGGTCAACTCCGCCCGGGCACAGGCAGGTTCCCCCGCCGTCCGCGCCGACCCGCGCCTGGCCTCCGCGGCCCGGGCGCACGCCGCCGCCATGGCCGCCGCGGGCACGCTGAGCGTCGAGACCCGGGACGGTGTCTCCGTGCACCAGCGCGTCGTCTCCGCCCGGTTCGCCTATCTCACCGTCGGCGAGCATCTGGTCTCCGGTCCGCGCACGCCCACCGAGTTCGTCGCGTACTGCCTGCGCACCGAGCGGACCCGGCGCACCCTGCAGGACGCGGCCTTCACGCACGCCGGGTGGGCGTGTGTCACCGGCGGGCCCTCGGGCGACACCTACTGGACCGCGTTGTGGGCCGTACCGCTGACCCCGGACGGCCTGGCCCGCACGACGGCCGAGGTCGTCGACCTCACCAACCGGGAGCGGGCCGGGGCCGGTCTGCCCGCGCTGGCCGTCGACTCCCGGCTGGCCCTCGCCGCGCAGGCGCACAGCGCGGACATGGTGGCCCGCGACTTCTACTCCCACACCGATCCCGACGGCGGCAAGCCCTGGGACCGGGCCGCCGCCGCGGGCGCCACGCGGCGCACGGTCGGGGAGAACATAGCCTGCGGCCAGCGTTCCCCGGCCGACGTGGTGGAGGGCTGGATGAACAGCCCCGGGCACCGCGCCAACATCCTCAGGTCCGACTTCACCCACATCGGCATCGGCCTCGCCGGCGGCGGCCGGGCGGGCACGTACTGGACCCAGGTCTTCGGCGGTTGAACCCTGCCACCGGCACGATCTTGTCGGAACGGGACGCTCCGGGCCAGTATGCCCGTATGAAGGGTGACCTCTTTTCCAGCGAGCACATGGTGCAGCCCGCCACGGCGCCGGGCATGACCGTCGAGAATTCCAAGTGCATCCGTTACACGGTGAACGGAGACATGCTGGCCCGGCAGGGCGCGATGGTCGCCTATCGCGGCAGTCTCCAGTTCGAACGCAAGGGCCAGGGCGTGGGCGGCATGCTCAAACGCGCGGTCACCGGGGAGGGACTGCCCCTGATGGCGGTGCGCGGACAGGGTGAGGCGTGGTTCGCTCACGAGGCGCAGAACTGCTTCATCGTGGAGGTCGAACCCGGCGACGAGTTCACGGTCAACGGCCGCAACGTCCTGTGCTTCGACTCCTCGTTGTCGTACCGCATCGCCACCGTGAAGGGTGCGGGCATCACCGGCGGCGGACTGTTCAACAGCGTCTTCGCGGGGCAGGGCAGGCTGGGGCTGGTGTGCGAGGGCAGCCCGCTGGTCATCCCCGTCTCGCCCCAGGACCCGGTCTACGTCGACACCGATGCCGTCGTCGGCTGGTCCGCCGGGCTGTCGACCTCCCTGCACCGTTCGCAGTCCATCGGCTCGATGCTGCGCGGCGGTTCGGGAGAGGCCGTGCAGCTGCTGCTCCAGGGCCAGGGCTTCGTCGTCGTACGGCCGAGCGAGGTGACGCCGCAGAAGTCGCAGCAGCACTGAAGACGCCTCGGCACGCGGACCGGAGGACGACCGCGGCGGCCATGAGCGGGACGGCCGGGGAGCCGCGGTCACTGCCGGCTTCCCGGTGCGGCCCGGCCTCGGAAGTTCTACCCGGCAGACACTCACCGCCCTCGGAACCGTGCCGGACCGTGTTGACCTCGACAGTGACGCGCGCAAGGGTGCGAAGCGGCGCGGATCACCGCCCGCGCCGGAAGGATGACTGCCTTGATCGGGATCACGGAGATCGAAGCCGCCGCCGAGCGGATCGCCGGACATGTCGTACGCACCCCGACCGTGCCCAGCCCCGGGCTGTCCGCGCTGCTCGGGGTCCCGGTCACCGCGAAGCTGGAGCTGCTCCAGCGCACCGGTTCGTTCAAGGCGCGCGGCGCGACAGCGAAGCTGCTGTCGCTGACCGAGGCGGAGCGGGCCGCCGGTGTCGTCGCGGTCAGCGGCGGCAACCACGGCATCGCCGTGGCGGTCATGGCCGCCGCCCTCGACGCGAAGGCCACGGTGGTCATGCCGCGGACGGCACCGGCCCGTTCCGTGGAGACCGCCGAGGAGGCGGGCGCGCTGGTACGGCTCACCGACGGGATGGACAGTGCCTTCGCCCTGGTGGCCCGGCTGCGGGAGGAGGGGCTGACCCTGGTCCACCCCTTCGACGACCCGGTCGTGATCGCGGGGCAGGGCACCGTCGGCCTGGAGTTCGCCGAGGACGCCGGGGAACTCACCGACGTGCTCGTGAGCATCGGAGGCGGCGGGCTGATCGCGGGCGTGGCGGCGGCGCTGCGGGCACTGCGGCCACACGTGCGGATCTGGGGCGTGGAGACCGAGGGCGCCGAGGCGATGTCCCAGGCGCTGGCGGCCGGCGGGCCGCTCCCCGTGCCCCTGTCCTCGGTCGTCACCACGCTCAGCGCCCCGTCCGTCTCACAGCTGACGTACGACCATGTGTCGGCGCTGGTCGGTGAGGTGCTCGTGGTGCCGGACCGGGAGGCCGTCGAGGGTTCGCTGGCGCTCGCCGAGCACGGCAAGGTGTGGACCGAGCCGGCCGCGGGCTGCCTGCTGCCCGCGGCCCGGCGGGTGCTGGAGCGGGTGGGCGACGGCGCCCGGATCGGGCTGGTGGTGTGCGGAGGAAACTCCACGGCCGCGGACATGACGGCCTGGGCGGACCGCTTCGGACTGCGCTGACGCCGGGTTCCGCGCCAGACCGGGATGCACCCCGGGTGCCGGCAGGCCGGCTCCGGATGCCGGCTCCGCGCACGCCGGTGGATGCCGGCTTCGCGCAGTCGGTGGATGCTGGTCTCGCGCACGCCGGTGGCGGAGTTCCGGGCCGCACGGGCACGGGGGACGCCCGTTCGGACGCGGTGCGCGACCGCACGGCTCCGATTTCGCCCCGTTTTCGCCGCGTCCGGACGGGGACTCGCCCGTTATGGTGCAAATCGGATACACGATGATGACCGAGCAGGCCGGCCCCCGTGAGCTCGTCGGCCATCTGGTGCGGGCCGAGGAGGTGGGGTTCGACTTCTCGGTGACCTCCGACCACTACTTCCCGTGGCTGCGCTCGCAGGGCCACTCGCCGTACGCGTGGAGCGTGCTGGGCGCCGCGGCACAGGCGACCTCCCGCATCCCGCTGATGACGTACGTGACGTGTCCGACGTTCCGCTACCACCCGGCGGTGGTGGCGCAGAAGGCGGCGACGCTGCAGTTGCTGTCCGAGGGCCGGTTCCGGCTGGGGCTCGGTTCGGGCGAGAACCTCAACGAGCACGTGGTGGGCGGCGGCTGGCCGTCCGTGGACGTGCGGCACGAGATGCTCGAGGAGGCCGTGGAGATCATCCGGGCGCTGTTCGAGGGCGGTCATGTGAACCGCCGCGGCACGCACTTCGACGTGGAGTCGGCCCGGCTGTGGGACCTGCCGGACAGCGCGCCGCCCCTCGGGATCGCCGTCTCCGGGGAGCGCTCCTGCGCGCTCGCGGGCGAGCACGCCGACCTGCTGATCGCCACCGAACCCAAGCCGGGGCTGCTGGAGGCCTTCGACCGGCACGGCGGCGAGGGCAAGCCGCGCGTCGGTCAGCTGCCGGTGTCCTACGACCCCGACCGGAACACGGCGGTCACACGCGCCCACGCCCAGTTCCGCTGGTTCGGCAGCGGCTGGAAGGTCAACTCCGAACTTCCGCACCCGGACTCCTTCGAGGCGGCCACCCAGTTCGTCACCCCCGACGACGTCGCCGAGTCGATCCCCTGCGGCGACGACCCGGACGCCTTCGTGGAGGCCGTACGCCCGTACGCCGAGGCCGGGTTCACCGAGATCGCCCTGGTGCAGATCGGGGGCGAGACGCAACCGGCCTTCCTGGACTGGTCCGAGAAGACCCTGCTGCCCGCGCTGCGCGAGGCGCTCGGCCGGTCCTGAAACGGGCCGGGGCGAATCACCCGTTCGCGTGAGCATCTTGCGGACGGGCGGGGTACTAGAGGGCTCTACGTCCGTTCCCCCGGGAGGCCCCTGCCGTGAACACCGTCGTGCACAAGACCCTGGTGGTGCAGCTCCGGACGGGCGACGCCGACCGCTTCCCCGTGCTCGCCCACTTCGGGTACGACGCCGCGGACCCGTTCGCGGTCACCGTGGTGTTCAGTCACGACGGCCGCGTGCTCGCCCGCTGGACCCTGGACCGGGAGATGCTGGGCGACGGGCTCACCCGTCCGGTCGGCGTGGGCGACGTGCGGCTTCGCCCCGAATCGCGGGGCCTGTGGGACGAGTTGCGCATCGAGCTGCTGGGCGACGTCCGGCCCGACGGGGACCGCCACCACGCCGTGGTGTTCGTGTGGGCCGCGGCCGTCGAGGCCTTCCTGCACGAGACCCACGCCGTGGTCCGGCCGGGTGAGGAGCAGGTGCGCGTCGACGACTTCCTCGCGGAGCTGATGGCCGACGGCTGACCTTCGGGGCCGGACCTCAGTGGGACGTGTACCGCAGTGGGCCCTCGGCGGAACTCAGTGGGACGTGTAGCGGTGACGGGTCCACAGCGGGATCCCGAACCAGCACAGCAGGTACCAGAGCACCACGCCGGTGACGAGATAGGGCACGAAGGCGTCGTCCGTCGCCACCCGGAGGATCAGCAGGAGCGAGGACGTCATCGTGGCCAGCAGCAGCACGATGCCGAGCAGGGTCAGCCGGGAGGCCCACCGCACCGCCTGGGGTTTCACGCGCCGACCGGAGACGATGCGGTGCAGGGACACCGGCCCGATCAGCGCGCCGGTGGTCACGGCACCGAGGACGACCGTCACGAGGTAGATCGTCTGGTCCGTGTCCGAGAGATCGTCGTACTTCGGGGTGAACACCACGGTCAGCAGGAAGGCGAACAGGATCTGTACGCCCATCTGCGCGACGCGGACCTCCTGGATCAGCTCCGTCCACATCCGGTCCGCCCGCTCCTCCTCGCTCTCGTTGCGCCCCCTGCGCCGGCCCGAGCCGTTGCCGTCCGCCGTGTCCGAGCGCGAGTCCGTCACTGTTCCTCCCGGTTTCCGCGGCCTGCGTCCTCTTCTCTCTTCCCGGGTTCCCCGCACTCAGGCGCCGTGCCGGGATCGCGGCGCCCGGTTTGGGTGATCGGCGGACGGTTACACGGGCCGGGACCGACGCAGGCCCGGGAGAAGGAGCAGGATGTCCGACACTCAGCTCACCGTGACGCTCAGCGGTGGTGGTCTCGACGACGCGCGGGCGATCGTCCGCGCACTGGAGGGCGTCTTCGGCGCACCCGACGGCCTCCCGGCGGACGAGCGGGCGACGGTCCGCACCGCCACCTTCGGCTCCCCGGCGGCCCCGGAGGCGTCCTCGGCGCCGGGAGAGGCGGGTGCCCCGCTGTCCGCGCCGGTGGCGGTCACCGTTCAGGGCACGCCGCAGGCCGTCGAGGCGGCGAGCGAGACGCTGTCCCACGCCTTCAGCACGCGGAACGAAGGAGCGGCCTCCGGCGACCAGGAGCGGGAGCGGGAGCTGCTCCTGGTGCCGTGAGGTTCGCGGGTACCGCCTGCCGGCGGCTCGGGGCACCGCCTACCAGCGGCCCTCGACCTGGTCCTTGACACGACGGTCGTAGAGGTCGCGGATCGCCGCGAGCGTGTCCTCGGACAGCTCCGGCAGCCGGGCGGCGTCCGCGTTGGCGCGGGCCTGCTCGGGCGAACGCGCACCGGGGATCACGGTGGTCACGCCGGGCTGCTGGATGATCCACCGCAGGGCCAGCTGGGCCGGGGTGTACCCCTCGGGGGCGAGCGCTGCGAACTCCGCGGCGGCCTCCACGCCCGTGGCGAAGTCGACGCCGGAGAAGGTCTCGCCCTGGTCGAAGGCCTCGCCGTGCCGGTTGAAGTTCCGGTGGTCGTTCGCGGCGAAGACCGTGTCCCGGGTGTACCTGCCGGACAGCAGACCGGAGGCCAGCGGAACCCGGGCGATGATGCCGACGCCCGCTTCCCGCGCCGCCGGGAGGACCTCGCGCAGCGGCTTCATCCGGAACGGGTTGAGGATGATCTGCACGCTCGCCACGTTCGGCCGGGCGATCGCGGTCAGCGCCTCCTCGCAGGTCTCCACGCTGACGCCGTAGGCGGCGACGCGCTCTTCCTCGACCAGGGTGTCGAGGGCGTCGAAGACCTCGTCGGTGGAGTAGACGGGAGTCGGCGGGCAGTGCAGCTGCACCAGGTCCAGGACGTCGACGCCCAGGTTGCGGCGGGAGCGGTCGTTCCACTCCCGGAAGTTGTCGAGGACGTAGTTCTGCGGGATCTGCTCGACCCGGCGGCCCATCTTGGTGGCGACCAGCACGTGCAGGTCGGGCCTGCCGCGCAGGAACGTGGCGATGGTCTCCTCGCTGCGTCCGTCGCCGTAGACGTCGGCCGTGTCGAAGAAGGTCACCCCCGACTCGGCCGCCGCCTCCAGCACCGCGAGGGCTTCCTTGTCGTCGACGTCTCCCCAGTCGGCGCCGAGTTGCCAGGTGCCGAGGCCGATCACCGATGCGTGCTGTTCCGACCTGTCGAATGTGCGCTCGTCCATGGCGTCAGTCTGTCATCCGGAGTGATCGCGCATCGCGTCGGGACGCCTCGCTGCCGGCGCCCTGGTCGCGGGCGGCCAGGTTCCGCGCCTGCACCGTCCGCGCGACCCTCGGTCCCAGCCAGCGCTTGAGCCGGCGCAGCGCCTCCAGTCGCCCGGCCGCCCGGTCGACCCGGTAGTAGAGACGGGGCGGGACGTAGGGCAGCAGGGGCGAGTGGCGCTGGCCGAGCAGGGCGAACATCCGCTCCGGCGGCAGATGGATGTAGCGGGGCAGGTTCTCGTACCACTGGGCGCTGTGGCGGGCCGCGCTCTGTACCGGCAGCAGGGCCGCCCTGCGTTCGCGTTCGTAGTGGGCGAAGGCCTCGGGGAGGGTCGCCCGGTCGCGCAGCGCGGCGGACAGGGCCATGGCGTCCTCCAGCGCGAGGGTGGTTCCTGCGCCGATGGAGTAGTGCGTGGTGTGGGCGGCGTCGCCGAGCAGGACGAGGTTGTCCCGGGACCAGGTGCGGTTGGTGAGGGTGCGGAAGGTCTGCCACGGGGTACCGGCGCCGGGTGCGGACCGGCCGGTGAGCGGGTGGCCGTCCAGGACATCGGCGAAGAGCTTCTCCAGCAGGACCAGCCCTTCGGCCTCGTCGGCCCGGTCCAGGCCCAGGCCGGTCCAGGTCTCGGGCGCGCACTCGACGACGCAGGTGCTGCCTTCGGGGCCGTAGCCGTAGCCGTACGCCCAGATCCAGCCGTGGCCGGTCTCGACGAAGGCGAAGGTGAAGGCGTCGAAGACCCGGGTGGTGCCGAGCCAGACGTAGTGGTTGCGCCCCGCCCGGGTCCGGGTACCGAAGTGACCGGCGTGGCGGGTGCGCAGGGCGCTGCCCGCTCCGTCGGCCGCCACGACGAGGTCGGCGGCGGGCGGGGCGTCGCCGGTGATCCTGTGCTCGTACTCCAGGCGCACACCGAGGGAGCGGGCGCGGGCGGCGAGGATCTCCAGGAGCCGGTGGCGGCCGATGCCGAACCCCTCGTCGCCGCGGTGCCGGGTGGACCGGTCGCCCACGTGGGCGACGCCGTCCCGCCAGCGCACCGAGTGCTCCGCGAGGGCGCGCGCGGACTCGGGGTCGTGTTCCTGGAGCCGGTCGAGCAGTCCGCGCCAGTAGGTGACGCCCCAGCCGTAGGTGGAGCCTTCCGGGTCGCGTTCGTGGACGGTGACGTCGTGGGACGGGTCCTGCAGCTTGAGCAGGATCGACAGATACAGTCCGGCGGGCCCGCCGCCGACACAAGCGACCTTCACACGCACCCCTGACATGCACTTATGTACGGACATTCCGGTCATCCGGAAAGCACAGTAACAAGCGAGGGGGCGCAGGCCGGTGCTACGCGGCCGCGGGCCTGCGTCGGCTGCCCGGCTCGGCTGCCCGGCCGTGGGCCTGCTCGGGCTACCCGGCCGCCGCCGTGCGGCACTCCGGGTGGCCCCAGCCCCGGTCGTTCTTGGCGATGGACTCCCCCGCCGCGTACGACCGCCCGCACGGGCAGCGCCCCGGGAACTTCGCCTTGATCGTGCGCGCCGGCGCACCGCCGCCCTTGCGGGCCGCGCCCGGTTTCCGGCGCGGTGCCTTGCGGGCCGCGGGAACGTCCGGCGCCGGCGGCGGCTCCGGTGAGCCGAGGCCGCTGCCCGCGGGCTCCTGGACGACGGCGGCCTGGCTGGCGGCACGATCGGCGAAGTCGTTGAGCCGGTCGCCGTCGACCTGGTGGGCGGGTACGTAGCGGAACTCGACGGAGCGGCCGTCGAGCAGCTCGTCGATGCGCACCACCAGCTCCTGGTTGGCGACCGGCTTGCCGGCGGCCGTCTTCCAGCCGTTGCGCTTCCAGCCGGGCAGCCAGGTGGTGACGGCCTTCATGGCGTACTGCGAGTCCATGCGGACCTCGAGCGGCACGTCGGGGTCGGTCGACGCGAGCAGGCGCTCCAACGCCGTGAGTTCGGCGATGTTGTTGGTGGCCCTGCCGAGCGGGCCCGCCTCCCAGCGGACCGGACGCTCCGACGCGTCGGCGACCACCCAGGCCCAGCCGGCCGGACCCGGGTTTCCCTTCGAAGCCCCGTCGCACGCGGCCACAACACGTTCACGCATGCGCCCGATCATGCCATGGCCCGGCGGGGTGCCCGGACGGGGCTCAGGAGACGTCCGTGGCCTTCCGCGCCTCCCCCTCGGTCGTCGTGATGTCGGTCACCGAGGAGTTCGCGCCCCGCGGGTCGCTCCGTGCCGGGACCGGCCGAAGGGGGGGTCCATCGGCACGGACCGCAGCCGTGCGGCCGGGCACGGTGCGGTCGCCCGGAGCGAAGCGACGGAGCGCCGGACAGGGGTCCGCTTCCCCACGCCGGTCAGCCCCTGCCCCGCTCCGCGCGCCGACGGGCCGCTCACTCCCCGGCGTACGCCCTCTCCAGCGCGGCGATGTCGAGCTTGTGCATCGACATCATCGCCTGGTTGGCGCGCGCCACCTTCGCGGGATCCGGGTCGCGGAACATCTCCTCGAGCCGGACCGGGACGACCTGCCAGGAGACGCCGAACCTGTCCTTGAGCCAGCCGCAGGGTCCCTCCTCGCCGCCCTTGGTGAGTTCGGTCCAGTAGTGGTCGACCTCTTCCTGGTTCTCACAGGTGATCTGGAAGGAGATCGCCTCGTTGAACCTGAACTCCGGCCCCCCGTTGAGGGCGACGAACTTCTGGCCGTTGGCCGTGAAGTCGACGGTGAGCACGGTGCCGGCGGGCCGGTGCCCTCCCTCGGGGTACCGGGTGACGGCACCGATGCCGGAGTTCTCGAAGAGGGAGACGTAGAAGTGGGCGGCCTCCTCCGCCTGGCCGTCGAACCAGAGACACGTGGTGAATCCGTCGGTGCTCATGAGTACCTCCCGGGCGTGGAACACGGTCACCACTGTCGACCGGCGCAGGCCGGAGAACTCATCGGTCGTACGGACCGGGATCTGCCCGTGGCGAATCTGCCGCGGGCAGAGAAACCCCCGCCGGGGGCCGGGGCGGTCCCACAGTGGACGGACCGCGGCGCCGCCAGCCGCGTACGACGTTCTCCACGACTCGACAAGGAGCGCCGATGTCTCCACTCTTCGCCGGCCCCGCCCCGGCCTCGCTGCCCCGGGCGGAGGAGGGCGACACCCCTCCGACCCCGTTCGACGACCACCTGGCCGCGCAGTTGCTCGCACAGCGGATCGTGCTGCTGGGCACGCAGGTCGACGAGGTCTCCGCGAACCGGGTCTGCGCCCAGCTGCTGATCCTGTCCGCGGAGGACCCGCGGACCGACATCAGCCTGTACATCAACAGTCCCGGGGGCTCCGTGCACGCCGGGCTCGCCATCTACGACACGATGCGGCTGATCCCCAACGACGTCTCGACGCTCGCCATGGGCTTCGCGGCCAGCATGGGGCAGTTCCTGCTCAGCGTCGGCACCGCCGGCAAGCGGTACGCCCTGCCGAACGCGCGCATCATGATGCACCAGCCGTCGGGGGGCATCGGCGGCACCACCGCCGACATCGAGATCCAGGCGGAGAGCCTGGAGTTCACCAAGCGGACCATCGAGCGGATCACCGCGGAGCACACCGGCCAGAGCCCGGAGACCATCTCCCGGGACGGCGACCGGGACCGCTGGTTCACGGCCGAGGAGGCCAGGGAGTACGGGATGGTGGACCGGGTCCTGGAGTCCCTCGCGGACGTCCGCCCGGCCACGACACGACCGAGGATGGGACTGCGGTGATGGGGACGTACACGATTCCGAACGTCGTCGAGCGGACCCCGCAGGGCGAGCGGTCCTTCGACGTGTTCAGCCGGCTGCTGAACGAGCGGATCATCTTCGTCGGCACCGAGATCGACGACGGCGTCGCCAACGTCGTCATCGCGCAGCTCCTCCATCTGGAGTCGGCGGCCCCGGAGTCCGAGATCGCGATCTACATCAACTCGCCCGGCGGCTCGTACACCTCGCTGATGGCGATCTACGACACCATGACGTTCGTGCAGGCGCCGATCTCCACGTTCTGCGTCGGGCAGGCGGCCTCCACGGCGGCCGTGCTGCTGGCCGGCGGGGATCCGGGGCGGCGGTTCGTGCTGGGGCACTCGCGGGTGCTGCTCGGCCAGCCGGCCACCGGCGGACAGCGCGGCACGGCGTCCGATCTGGCGCTCCAGGCCAAGGAGATGGTGCGGATCCGCTCCCAGGTGGAGGAGGTGCTGGCGCGGCACACGGGCCACGACGTGGCGACCCTGCGCGCGGACACGGACCGCGACAAGGTGTTCACCGCCGAGGCGGCGGTGGCGTACGGGCTGGCCGACGACGTACTCGACCGGCGTCTGGTGAGGGTGTGAGAGGCCGGGCCGGCGCCTCGCCGTCCGCGGGGCGCCGGCCCGTGCGGGCGGTCAGGCGGCCAGGCACAGCCCGTCGTGCCGGGCACCCGACGTACCACCGGCCCGGCCGGCGCCGGTGTGCCGGGAGGTGAGGCGGACCAGCTCCCCGTGGGCCCGCGCCAGCAGGTCGCCGAGGCCCAGGCCGAGAGCGCCCGCGGCGGCGGCCAGCACCTCCGACGACGCCTCCTTGCGGCCGCGCTCGACCTCCGACAGATACGGCATGGAGATCCGCGCCGTATCCGCCACCTCCTTCAGGGTGCGTTCCTGGGCAAGGCGTTCACGGCGCAGGACGTCGCCGACGAGATCGCGCCACAAGGGCTCTCTGCCGGCGGGCGGCCTCCGTTCCGGGGGGACCGGCGAGGCGGCGGGGCGGGCTCCGGGGCGCGCGGTCTGCGGGCGCAGCGCGATGACGCGGGCTTCTTTCGGCACGTGGCTGGTCACCTCCTCAGCCTAGGAACCCTGCCGCGCGAGGGAAGGGGGCGGCGTTCCGCCCAGAGGGAAACCGGAGGGGAAGCACCGGGTGCCGGTCACCGCCCACGGGACTACGCTGAGGAGGAACGCATCACCCCGCGATGACGCAGCGGCACCGAGTTCTCGCCACCCGTGAAGACGGGGGGCATGCGCCGCCGTGGCCCGGGTACCCGCAAGCGGGAAGAACCTAGGGAGACGTCGAACCGTGACTTTCGTGGGAGAGGTAATGGAGTCCGCCGTGATCCGGCCGGAGGCACAGGTCGTCGAGCAGACCACCGGGAGCAGGACGGGCGGCGGATCTCTGCCGGGTGTCGGGGACCCGCGCACCGTGGCTCCGCGTGACGCGCGGCAGTTGTCCCGCCAGTTCTTCCAGCGCATGGCGGAACTCGAAGAGGGCACGCACGAGTACCAGTACGCGCGCAACACGCTGATCGAGATGAACATGTCGCTCGTGCGGTTCGCCGCCGGCCGCTTCCGCGGTCGCGGGGACGACATGGAGGACGTCGTGCAGACCGGCATGATCGGCCTGATCAAGGCCATCGACCGGTTCGAACTGTCGCGCGAGGTGGAGTTCACGTCCTTCGCGCTGCCGTACATCGTCGGCGAGATCAAGCGCTTCTTCCGCGACACCACCTGGGCGGTGCACGTGCCCCGGCGCCTGCAGGAGCTGCGCGTGGAGCTGGCCAAGGCCCGCGAGGAGCTCTCCTCCCGCCTGGACCGGGAACCCACCGTCGCCGAACTCGCCACCCTGATGAACATCAGTGAGAACGAGGTGGTCGAGGGCCAGATCGCGTCCAACGGCTACAACTCCTCCTCGCTGGACGCCGCACTGACCGGGGACGGGCCCGAGAGCGGCGAGTCGGTGCTGGCCGACTTCATCGGCGTCGAGGAGGACGGGCTGCGGCTCGTCGAGGACTTCCATTCGCTCGCCCCGCTGATGGCGGAGCTCAGCGAGCGCGACCGGCAGATCATCCACATGCGGTTCGTGGAGGAGGCCACCCAGGCGGAGATCGGCGAGCGGCTCGGCTGCTCGCAGATGCACGTGTCCCGGCTGATCAAGCGAATCATCACCCGGCTGCGCGAGGGCATGCTGGGCGAACTCGGCTGCGCCTGACGGCAACCGGCGGACGGGGGGTCGCCCCACGCCCGGGACGTTCAGGAACGGAGTGGCACGGTCATGCTTCGGTGAGGGGCACCACGGCGCGCACTCGTTTGCCGACCGGTACCTGCTCGACGACGACCGCCTCCGCCAGGGCGTGGACGATCTCCAGGCCGTGCCGGCCGACGCGTTCGGGGTCCCGGGGGAAGCGCTGGGGCACCGCCCCGCTGCTGTCGTAGACGGTCACCGCCACGGAGCCGCCCGTGCCCTCCAGCTCCAGGATGTACGGCCCCTTGCTGTGCCGGTCGGCGTTGGTGATCAGCTCGCTCACCACCAGCAGTACCGCGCCGTCGGCGCGCTGGCCGATCGTGGCGCACCACTCGGTCCTCAACTGGTCGAGGAAGAGCGAGGCGAAGGCACGCGCCTGCGCTATGCATCCCGGCTCACCGGAGTAGTGCGCCGCCCGCCTCAGCGGTTCAACGGGTACGTCGAAACCAGTCGGTATCACTGCCCCGTCCAGGTACTCGGTCATGCGTTTCTCTCTCGGAAGCCGGACTGGCCGGACGCTGCTGCACCTGTCCTCGTACCCCGAGCCCGGCCTCGCAGTCCCCGTGTCTTCGTACTGCGGGCATCGTCACAGTGGCGCGGGGAACCCGAAGGTGCGGGAAGGGGTGCGATGAACGAACTGATGACCGCGCGAAGCCTCACCACCCGGCCCGTGGTCACGCTCGGCGGCGACGCCGTCGCGGACGTCAAGGACACCGTATGCGACGCCGCCGCGAGCCGGATCACCGGTTTCACCCTGGCCGGGCGGGGCCTGCTGTCCGGCCCTCTGAAGGAGGGCCTGCCCTGGCCTGCCGTGTACGCGCTGGGCCACGACGCGGTGGTGATCCGCGACCGGCGGAGCCTCGTGAGCGCCGCGGCCGCCTTGGCGCACCAGCCGACCCTGCGGGCCCGGGTGCTGGGGGCGAGGATGCTGACGGAGGCGGGCGCCGAGATCGGAACGGTGCTGGACGTCGTGGTGGAGGGCGGCGTCGCCGGGCGGGTCGTCGGCTTCCGGGTGGCGGCGAGCAGAGCGTTCGTGCCCGGTCCGGCCCGGCACCGGCGCCGGGTGTACGTACCGCGCGGCGAGACGCTCACGCTCGCCGGCCGGGCCCTCGTGCTGCCCGCGGACGCGGTGCGGCACGTCGCCGACGACCTGCCGGGCCTCACCGCCCTGGCCGGCGGTGGCGTGCCGGGGCAGGTGAAGGGGCCGCTCCCGTGATGCTGTTCACGGAGGTGCGGGGGCTGCCGGTGGTGCCGCCGGCCGGGGCCGCGCCGCTCGGTACCGTGACGTCGCTGGGCGTCGACATCGCGTCCGGCGCGGTGAGCCACGTCCGGCTCCGCCGCAGCCGCTTCCGCAGAAAGAGCGTGCTGCCCTGGGACGCGGTGCGCGAGGTCGGCCCGGCCGCCGTCCGGGTCGGTACCGCCGCCGCCCCGGACACGGTCGTGCCCCGCCATGAGCTACTGGGCCGCCGGGTCCTGACCGAGACGGGCACCGAGCGGGGCACGGTGCTGGACGTCGCGTTCGATCCGGAGACCGGGCGTCTCCTCGCCGTCTTCACGACACGCGGTGAGGTGTCGGCCGACCGCCTGCTGGGGCTGGGCGACTACGCCCTCGTCGTCCGGGCGGACTGAGCCGGCCGAGACGGCGGCGGCGGACGGCGGCTGGACAACGGCGGACGGTGACCGCACCGGTCCACCGATCGCGCGTTCCCTCCGGGAACTCCTCCAGGCCATGTGCCGGGGCGGGCCACGAGCCGGGGCGCGGACCGCCCTCCGGGCCGGCGCACCGGAGTCCCCCTCGCTCCGGCCGACGCGGACGGCCCTGCCGGCGGGCGCGCCCGCCGGGTGCTGCCTAGCGTGGCAGCGTGAGCTCGCGAACCCCCTCCGCCCCTTCCGGCCGGGCGGTCGCCCGTCACGGCTGGGTCCAGGCCCTGGGTACGGTGCTGGCCGGACTGGTCGCCATGGGAGCCGTGGCCGCGCTCGGACTGTGGGCGGCCGGGGCCGCGGATCTGCCCGACGGCGCCTTTCCCCGGGTCGTCGCGGCGACCGTCGTCACCGCCGTGGGCGGCGCGCTGGAACTGTCCGGCGACGCCGGAGGGTTCGCCGACACCGACGCGGGGCTGACCGTGCTCCCGCTGTCCGTCACACTGACCGGTGCGCTGGTGATCGCCCGGTGCTTCCTGCGGCCCCTGCGCCGCCGGGCCGCCGCCGGCGCCACGGAGCTGGCCGGCTGGGCCGGACGGATCGCCGTCCTGTGGCTGCTCGCCCTCCTCGGGCTGGCCTTCGCCGCCCGCCGGACCTTCGAGGTCTCCCTCGGGGAAGGCGTGCTGGACGACCTCGTCGACCTGTTCGGCGTGGAGCCGACGGTCGGGTTCACGACGAATGTGCCGCTGACCGTCCTGTTCGGACTGCTGTGGCTGGCGGGCGTCCTCGTACTCGCCCTGCTCGTCCCACGCGGGGCTCCGCTGCCCGGGCGGCTGCTGCGCCTGCGGACGTCGGTGCGGCCGGCGGCGTACGCGATGGTCGCGCTGCTGCTCGCGTACGTCGTCGTCGGCGTCGTCGTCGCGCTGGTCGTCGCCGGAACGCGGGGGCATCCGGCGGACACCTTCGCCGTACTGCTGCTCGGGCTGCCGAACCTGGCGTGGCTCGCGCTCACGATCGGCCTCGGTGCCTCCTGGGACGGGCGGGTGGAGGGGCCGTTCGGGCTGCCGGTGCCGCACGTGCTCGACGAGGTGCTGCGGACACCGGACGTCTCGACCCTGAACCTGCGAACGCTCGCCGAACACGACGGGCGGTGGTGGTGGCTCCTGGTCGTCGCGGCGGTCCTGCTCCTGGCGGCCGGGTCCGTACTCGCGGTCCGCTCCCCGGACCGGAGGCCGGCCTGGTCGCACGCCGTGCACATGGCCGTGGCGCTGGCGCTCACGGTCCTCATGACCGGCCTGGTCGGCCGGATCTCCGCGCACTACGGCCTGTCGGTGCTCGGCATCGGCGACCTGGGCGGCGGACTGTCCGGGCAGTTGTTCCTCCGCCCGCGCCTGTGGAGCGCCGTCGGTCTCGCCCTGCTGTGGGGGCTGGTCACCGGGTTCCTCGGCGCGCTGCTCGCGCGGTGGGCGGGCCGGCGGGGTGACCGTGCCCCGGCCGGGTCGTAGGGGCGCCGCGGGAAGACACTCGGGCGACTCGGGCGACTCAGGCGACGGGCACGACGAGGGGCGGGGAGGCCCGCTGCATGCGCAACGCGTCCACGGACTCGGCCATCAGTTCGTACTCGGTGGTGTCGTCACTGGTGGCGATCCGGACCAGGCGTCCCGCCGCCAACTCCTCTGCCACCATTTCCTGTTGGACGACGTCGGCGCACCAGGTGCGCAGGACGCGCGGTACGTCGGGTGCGTCGTCGGCGACCGGGGTCAGGGCACCGCGCGGTAAGTGGGGGGTGTCGGGCTGCGGGTCCAGCCGCTCGGCCATCCACGAGGCGCGGTCGCGCAGCCACCACAGGGCGAGGGCGAGGGTGGGAGCCCGGTAGGTCCCCAGGGGTACACCGATGCGTCGGCCGTCGCAGACGCCGTATGCGGTGACATGGCACAGGAACTCGTCGTGCACTGCTCCCCTCCCCCGCCGCCCCGCCCGCCTGCCGGTCGGGCCTGGCGTCCGCGCGGCTCGTGTGCTGTGCGTGAGGGCGCTGTCGCATGGTGTGAGACGCCCCTAGAGGTGAGTATGTTCACTACTGAACCACTGTCACCATGAGTTTCCGGCCAGTCTCCTGGCATATTCACGGCCGTGGCTGGCCGAAACCCTGCGGCGCGGGGCCCTGTCGTCACCACTCCGGGGTGCGCCGTCCTCACGCCCCCGGATGCGCCGCCTCCGCGCCCCCGGAGGCACAGCGCCATGACCCCCGGGGTAATCGACGCCGCCGACGGGTCCGGGCAGGGTTGCGGTACCGGGTCGCCGCGACCGGAATTTGGTACCTGACCAGCGCCTGCACCACGCGCACCGCACTTTGACGGAGGCTGATCACCATGTCCGCACCCACCCGCCGCTACGAGGACGCCGTCGCCCGCTACTTCGAGGCCTGGAACGCCGCCCCGGAGGCCCGGGCCAAGGCGGTCGCCGCGGCCTGGACCAATGACGGCGGCTACACCGACCCCTTCGCCGACGTCCGCGGCCACGAGCAGATCGCGGCCGTGATCGCGGCGGCCCGCGAGCGCTTCCCCGGCTTCGCCTTCCGGCTCTCCGGTGCCGTGGACGGGCACCACGACACGGCGCGCTTCTCCTGGGAGCTGGTGAGCGAGGCCGTGGGTGCCCCCTCCGGGGAAGGCTCGGCGCCCGTGGCCGGATCCGACGTGGTCACGCTGGACGGCGAGGGCCGGATCCGGGCCGTGTACGGCTTCCTCGACCGGGTGCCCGAGGGGGCGTGACGCTTCGTCGGGGATTCCCGGCGTCGCCCCCAGGGCCTTGCGCACGCCGACGATCCCGGAGGCGGCCCGCCTCCGGGATCGTCCGGGCACGTCCTACGGGGTGACGATCTCGTCGATCCGGGCCAGTTCGTCGGAGCCGAAGTCCAGGTTCCCGATGGCCGACACGCTGTCCTCCAGCTGCCGCGGGCTGCTCGCACCGACCAGGGCGGAGGTCACCCGGCCCTCGCGCAGCACCCACGCCAGGGCCATCTGGGCCAGCGACTGGCCGCGGGACTTCGCGATCCCGTCCAGGGCCCGCAGCTTGCCGACCAGCTCCTCGGTGACCGCGTCGGAGTTCAGGAAGGGGCTGTCGCCCGCGGCGCGCGAGTCCTCCGGGATGCCGTCGAGGTAGCGGCCGGTCAGCAGGCCCTGCTCGAGCGGGGAGTAGGCGATGGAACCGACCTGGAGCTCGTCGAGTGCGTCGAGCAGGCCGCTGGTCTCGGGGCGGCGGTCGAGCATGGAGTAGCGCGGCTGGTGGATCAGCAGCGGGGTGCCCAGCTCGCCGAGGATGCGGGCGGCCTCGCGGGTCTGCTCCGGGGAGTAGTTGGAGACGCCGACGTAGAGCGCCTTGCCCTGCTGCACCGCCGTGTGCAGGGCGCCCATCGTCTCCTCCAGGGGAGTCTCGGGGTCGGGTCGGTGCGAGTAGAAGACGTCGACGTAGTCCAGGCCCATCCGGGTCAGGCTCTGGTCGAGGGAGGACAGCAGGTACTTGCGCGAGCCCCACTCGCCGTACGGGCCGGGCCACATCAGGTAGCCGGCCTTGGTGGAGATGACCAGCTCGTCGCGGTACGGCGCGAAGTCGGCCTTGAGCGCCTCGCCCAGGGCGGACTCGGCGGCGCCGGGCGGCGGGCCGTAGTTGTTGGCGAGGTCGAAGTGGGTGACGCCGAGGTCGAAGGCGCGGCGCAGGATGGCGCGCTGGGTCTCGACGGGGCGGTCCGGGCCGAAGTTGTGCCACAGGCCGAGCGAGAGCGCGGGGAGCTTCAGGCCGCTGCGTCCGGTGCGCCGGTAGGGCATGTCCGCGTAGCGGTCGGGGTGTGCGGTGTACAACGCGACTCCAGAGGGGTTGGCACCCGGGGTGCGGGGCTTGGGCGGAACCGTGTCCCACTCTGTCGCGACCTGCGTGCAGTGGTCCAACAGAAGAATCCGATGGGATTGTGCCGTTACGCTTCTCAGTCATGGAACTGCGTCACCTCCAGCACTTCGTCGCGGTCGCCGAGGACCAGCACTTCACCCGCGCGGCCGAACGGCTGCTGGTGTCCCAGTCCGGCCTGTCGGCGTCCATCCGGGCACTGGAGCGGGAGCTGCGGGCGCCGCTGTTCGTGCGCACGACCCGCCGGGTGACGCTGACGGAGGCCGGGCGCGCCCTGCTGGGCGAGGCGGAGCGGATCCTCGCCCAGGTGCGCTCGGCGCACGAGGCGGTCGCCGCGGTGCAGGGGGTGCTGCGCGGCACGCTGTCGCTGGGCACCGAGCAGTGCATCGCCGGAGTGCCGGTGGCAGGGCTGCTGGCGGCGTTTCGCAGGGAGCATCCGGACGTGGAGATCCGGTTGCGGCAGGCGGGCTCCGGCGGGCTGGCGGAGGAGGTCGCGGCAGGGCGGCTCGACCTGGCCTTCGCCTACCGGACGCAGGCGGACACGGACCAGTTGCGGTCCGTCTCGCTGGCCGGTGAGCCGATGACCGTCCTGTGCCATCCCGACCACCGGCTGGCGACGGTCGGCGCGGTGCTGACTCCGCACGATCTCGCCGACGAGGTCTTCGTCGACTTCCACCCGGACTGGGGTCCGCGCCGCGTCACCGACGCCGCCTTCGCCGCGGCGGGCGTCAGGCGGACCGTCGCACTGGAGGTGAACGACGTGCACGGTCTGCTCGACCTGCTCGACGAGAACCTCGGCATCGCGGTCGTGCCGCGCCACTTCCGGCACAAGCGGGCCTCCCTCACCTCGCTGCCGCTGAAGGACTCCGACGACACGGCGTACGAGACGATCGCGCTGCTGCCGCCGGCGCAGGCCACCAGCCCGGCGGCGCGGGCCCTGATGGGACTGCTGGAAGCGGGGAGCGCGTGAGGGCGGACTGCGCGATGGTGGACCCATGCACGCGAAGGACATCCTCATCGAGGGCTACGGCCGCATCCAGGAAGAAGTCCACGCCGCCGTCGAGGGTCTGGACCCCGACGGCCTGAACGCCCGTCCCGCCGACGACGCCAACTCAATCGCCTGGCTGGTCTGGCACCTCACCCGCGTCCAGGACGACCACGTCGCGGACGCCTTCGGGCTCGACCAGGTGTGGCTGACCGACGGCTGGGAGAAACGCTTCGGCCTCGGGCTGCCCCGCCACGACACCGGGTACGGCCACAGCCCCGCGAAGGTCGAGAAGGTGCGGGTCGACTCGGCCGACCTGCTGACCGGCTACTACGACGCCGTGCACGAGCAGACGCTCGGCGCCCTGCGCTCCCTGGCCGCCAAGGACCTGGAACGGATCGTGGACGAGGGCTGGGACCCACCGGTCACGCTCGGCGCCCGGCTGGTGAGCGTCCTGTCCGACGATCTCCAGCACGTCGGACAGGCCGCCTATGTGCGCGGGCTCGTTCAGAGCGCCGCTGCGTAACCCGGCAGGACGACGTCCTCGATCAGGGCCCTGCGCTCGTCGAACGGGATGAAGGCGCTCTTCACCGCGTTCACCGTGACCGTGCGCAGGTCCTCGACGGACCAGCCGGCCTGCTCGACGAGCAGGGACATCTCGCGGGTCATCGTCGTGCCGGAGACGAGGCGGTTGTCGGTGTTGAGGGTGACGCGGAAGCCGAGGTCCTTCAGCGCGGTGATGGGGTGCTCGGCGATCGAGGTGGCCGCGCCGGTCTGGAGGTTGGAGGTCGGGCACATCTCCAGGGCGATCCGGCGGTCGCGGACCCAGCCCGCGAGGCGGCCGAGCTTGCCGGCCGCGAGGTCCGGGATGTCGTCGGTGATGCGCACGCCGTGGCCGATGCGCTGGGCGCCGCACACCTGGAGGGCCTGGTGGATGCTGGGCAGCCCGTGGGCCTCGCCGGCGTGGATGGTGAAGGGCACGTTCTCGCGGCGCAGGTACGCGAAGGCGTCGAGGTGGTCGGCGGGCGGGAAGCCGTCCTCGGCACCCGCGATGTCGAAGCCGACGACACCGGCGTCCCGGAAGGCCACCGCGAGGTCGGCGGTCTCCCGCGTGCGGTCGAACATCCGCATCCCGCACAGCAGGGTGCCCACGCGCACCGGCGTGCCCGCTGCCGCCGCCCTGGCCATGCCGGCGGCCAGCCCCTCCTGGACGGTCTCGACGACCTCGGCGAGGGTCAGACCACCGCGGGTCATCAGCTCGGGGGCGTAGCGGACCTCGCCGTAGACGACGCCGTCGGCGGCGAGGTCGAGGACGTACTCCTGGGCGGTGCGCAGCAGGCCCTCGCGGTTCTGCATCACGGCGAGGGTGTGCTCGAAGGTGGCGATGTAGCGCACCAGGTCCCCGGAGTTGGCGGCGTCGTAGTACCAGGCGGCCAGCTCGGCGGGGTCGGTGGCGGGCAGGGTGTGGCCGACGGCCTCCGCCAGCTCCACCACGGTCGCGGGGCGCAGGCCGCCGTCGAGGTGGTCGTGCAGCACCGCCTTGGGGAGGCGGCGGAGAGTCTCGGTGTCTATGCGCGTAGATGACATGTGCGGTCGTTCCTCGGCGGTCGGTGCGGGGATCTGGGGACGGGGTCAGGGGGCGGCGGGCTGGAGCAGGTCCCAGCGGTTGCCATACAGGTCCTGGAAGACGGCGACCGAGCCGTAGGGCTCGTGCCGGGGCTCCTCCAGGAAGGTCACGCCCGCGGCCGTCATACGGGCGTGGTCGCGGGCGAAGTCATCGGTGTACAGGAAGAAGCCGACGCGCCCGCCCGTCTGGTCGCCGACGCGGGAGCGCTGCGCCTCCCCCTTGGCGCGGGCCAGCAGCAGGGCGGTGCCCTGTGCCGCGCCACCGGGTTCGACGACGACCCAGCGGGAGCCGTCGGGCCGGGGCGCGTCCGCGGCGAGGCGGAACCCGAGGGCCTCGGTGTAGAAGCGGATCGCCTCGTCGTAGTCGTCGACGACGAGGGCGACCAGGGCGATGCGTGTCATCGGGACCTTTCGGGACGGGCGATTGACGGGAGAGGTTATACGTAAAACCCACTGCGGCGCCAGTCTCTGGTCCTACGCCTCGGGTCCGAGGCGCGGGCCGGGCCGGTCCACTACCGTCACCGCCATGAAGATCACCGCACCGCCTCGCGAGCCTGGACGGCGCCGGCAGGACGTACTGGACCGGCTGGAACGGGAGATGGACATCTGGGTGGCCACGGCGGACGCCGACGGGCTGCCGTGCATGGTCCCGCTCTGGTTCGTGTGGCACGGGGAGTCGGTCTGGCTGTGCACGCGGCTCACCAACCCGACCGGCCGCAACCTGCGCGACGGCGGCCGGGCCCGGCTGGCGTTCGGGCACACGCGGGACGTCGTGCTGATCGACGGCGAAGTGGAGACGTTCGGCCTGCGGGAGGTGCCGTCCGCGGCGGCCGGGGCGTTCCTCGCCAAGACCGGCTGGGATCCGCGCGAGGACAGCGCGTCGTACGCCTGGTTCCGGGTGCGCCCGCTCGCGGTGCAGGCATGGCACGAGACGCGCGAGCTGAAGCAGCGGCACATCATGCGGGACGGCGCCTGGACCGTGTAGCGCGCGTCTGCCCGTGCGGGGGCCTCCGCCCGTGCGGGCTCCTCCGGCCGTCCAGGCACGTCAGCCCGGCCGCGCACCGTCGGACCCGCGCCGGGTCGTCGTCGGTGAGGCGGAGCGCGCCCGCGGCGGCGTTCTCGGCGGACGCGTGGCCGGTCGGTTCGCCGGCGGAGCACAGGGACGAGAAGAAGAAGGCTGCGGTGTCGATGTGGCGGACGCCCGGCCCGACCGCCCGGCGCCGTACGGCGAGGGACCGCTCACGGTCGCTCGCCGTACCCGGGCGGAGGGCGGCGCTGCCCGTCGGCCGCGGCGTGCCGGAGCCGGCGCGGCCGACGGACAGGACGCCGGGGTTCCCGGTGCCCGCGGACTCCGCGGCGGTCCTTCCCGAGGCCGTCGGCGGAGTCCGCACACACCCGGCGCGGCTCAGCAGTAGAGGTTGCCGCCCGGCGGGACACCGAGGATCTGGCTGAACTGCTGGTACGTGGTGACGCGGCTCTGCACCTGTGCGGGGTTCCTGCCGTCGCACTCCTTGGCGCCGTTGATGGAGCGGATCGTCTGGCCGAAGCCGGCACCGTTGACCATGGCGTTGTGAGCGGTCATGCTGCCGGGTCCGGACTGCGTGTTCCAGTACCACAGGGCGGTCTTCCAGGCGACGGCCGCGTCGTTCTGCACCAGCCAGGGGTTGTTCAGCAGGTCGATGCCGAGCGCGTCGCCCGCGGCCTTGTAGTTGAAGTTCCAGCTGAGCTGGATCGGGCCGCGCCCGTAGTAGGCGGCCTGGCCGGCCGGGCAGCCGTAGGGCTGGCTCCCGTCGCAGTAGTGCGGGTAGTTGGCGGTGTTCTGCTCGACGATGTGCACGAGTCCGCCGGTCTCGTGGCCGACGTTGGCGAGGAAGGCCGCGGCCTCCTGCTTCCTGGTGGTGTCGCTGCCGGTGCCCGCGAAACCGGGGTAGGCGCTGAGCGCCGCGGTGAGGCCGTGGTAGGTGTAGAAGGAGTTCCTGCCCGGGAACATCTGGTTGAACTGGGCCTCGGTCACCACGAAGTTACCGACCGGCGTCTCGGATCCGCCGTCGCAGGCGTACGGCTCCCAGTACCAGGTGCTGATGAGCGGGTCGTAGCCCGGGTTGGCGTGCTCTGCCCGGTAGGCCTTGCCGTCGGTGTAGCGGACGATGTCGCCGGCGTTGTAGTGCGCGTCGGCCGACCAGGCCGGGTAGCTCGAACACGCGGCGGCGGATGCCGGTGCGGCGGGCAGGAGCACGGGTACGGCTCCGGCGAGGGCGAGTACGGTCACCAGGGCGGATATACGGCGCCTCGACACAGCTCTGCCTCCTTCTGCGGAGCACGGCCGCTCCCGCGCAAGGGAAGGGCGGAGCCGAGCCCTGTGCGCGCGTGCCGGCCGGACCGGCCACGGCGTGGGGGCGGCCGTGGTGGGGGGTGTGGAGGCACACTCAACCGCGTTGGTCTGTACCAGTCAAGGGTGTAGACCAGTTCAACCCGGCCGGTTCCCGGCCGGGTTGGCGTGGAACGATCGCGTCGCTCAGCTCAGGGGCTTCTTCAGGACCGCCTTGCGGTGGCTGAACGTCTCGATGGAGTAGCGGCCGTGGTAGCTGCCCATGCCGCTCTCCCCCACGCCGCCGAACGGCAGGTCGGAGACGGTGAGATGAGCGAGCGGCAGCCCGTGGCCGAGGCCGCCGGAGGACGTCTCGGCGGCGAACCGCTCCCTGGTCTCGTCGGACCCGCTGAAGACGTAGAGGGCCAGCGGCTTGTCGCGGTCGTTGACGAAGTCGATCGCGTCGTCGAGGCCGGGCACGGTGACGATCGGCAGGATCGGGCCGAAGATCTCCTCGCCCATCACCGGCGAGTCGGGGGCCACGTCGGCGAGGACGGTCGGCGCGATGTACTTCCGCGCCCGGTCGCTGCCGCCGCCGACGACCACCCGGCCGGAGTCCAGCAGGGCGGTCAGCCGGTCGAAGTGGCGCTCGTTGACGATCCGCGCGTACTCCGCCGACCGGGCCGGGTCGGTCCCGTACAGGCCCTCGACCGCGCGGACCAGCGCCGGCTCCAGGGCTGCCGCGGTCTCCGGGTCGGTGAGTACGTAGTCGGGGGCCACGCAGGTCTGGCCGGCGTTGAGGAACTTGCCGCCGGCCAGCCGGGCGGCGACGACGTCGAGGTCGGCGTCGCGGTCGACGAACGCCGGTGACTTGCCGCCGAGTTCGAGGGTGACCGGGGTGAGGTGCTCGGCGGCGGCGCGCATGACGATGCGGCCCACGGTGCCGTTCCCGGTGTAGAAGACGTGGTCGAAGCGCTCGGCGAGCAGGGCCGTGGTCTCGGGGATCCCGCCCTCGACGACGGCCACGGCCTCGGTGTCCAGGTACCGCGGCAGCAGGCGGGCCAGCGCGGCGGAGGTGGCCGGGGCCAGCTCACTGGGCTTGGCGACCACCGCGTTGCCCGCGGCCAGGGCGCCGACGACCGGGGCGAGCAGGAGCTGGGCCGGGTAGTTCCAGGGCGCGATGACGAGGACGACGCCCAGCGGGTCGTACTGCGTCCAGGCGGTCGCGTCGGCGCCCAGGTGCGCCGGGACGGGGGCGGGCTCGGGACGCAGCCAGTCGGCCAGGTGGCCGAGGGTGTGGTCGATCTCGCGCACGGTGAAGCCGATCTCCGTGCGCTGGGCCTCCGCGGCGCTCTTGCCGAGGTCGGCGTGGAGCGCGGCCTCCAGGTCCGGACCGTTCTCCGTGAGCAGTGCGCGCAGCCGGCGCAGCTGCGCGGTGCGCCACTCGACGGGCTTGGTCCGGCCGGTGCGGAAGGTGGCGCGCAGGCGGGCCACGACGTCGGCGGGCCGCTCGGGGGCGGGGTGGTTCACGGTGTGCCTCGCTGGTGGGGGGGGAAGACGTCGGCTGGACGACTGGATGTAATAGCCAACCTTTCAGGTACCAAAATACATTCCCCGCCCGGAGGAGCCGTTCTCCGCGGTGCCCCGTCACAGCCGGGGCCGGAGAACCGGACCGGTCCCGTACCGCGGCCGCGGACTTCACCCGGGCCCGCCGGAGAACCGCCCTGCGGGGGGCGGCGGCCACGAGACCACTTCCCCCAGCCCCGTTCAGTCCTCGTCGCGAGCCGGGACGATCACCAGGAAGGCGTCCGACTCCAGGTCCATCACGACGGTCGCGGGCTCACCCCGGGCCCGACGCCGCGCCGCGCACTCCTCCGCCGGCCACGACCCGCGCGGCGACCCCGCGGGAAACCGCTCCAACACCTTCGCGCCCATAGCGACGGCCACCTCCGCTGTCCCCGCGTTCCTCACGTTCTCCCCCTCGCGCCTGCCCGCGATCCGCGTGGACATGTCCAACCCCGGCCGCCACTCACACTCCGACCACGGCTACATATAAGGCAGAAATAAGGGCAGAATGGACATATGCGGCGCTGCCGCACACCGCACCCAGACGCGGTCGGCCCAGCAAGTCGAAGGAGACGACTCATGGCCAACGTCTCGCACACCCGAGGTGACATGACCAGCCACCCCGACGCTCCGGAAATGCAGGCGCGCTACGCCCGCATGCTCGGCGGTCGCGACGTGGCACTCGTGGACGGGCCGGTGTTCCTGCTCGGCCTCTACTGTGCCGTGTCCCCGTGGATACTCCACTTCACCACCAGCCAGCCTGCACTCGTGGCCCACAACCTGATCATAGGAATCGCCATCAGCCTGCTGGCCCTGGGATTCACCCGCGCCCCGGAACGCATGTACGGCCTCAGCGGGGCCATGTGCGCGATGGGCCTCTGGATGATCATCTCGCCGTGGATCGTCGGCACGAACCCGGACGCCGGCGTCATCTGGAACAACATCATCATCGGCGCGCTGACCCTGGCTCTGGGGGCGGTGTGCGCCGCCACGGCAGCGAAGAGCATGCGCAGGCCCTAGACACACGGGAAGGGAACACCACGGGCCGGTCCGCAGCCGCGGACCGGCCCTTCGCACGCCCCGAACCCCCGGCGGACTGCGCCCGCCCGCAACGGGCACACGCACTGGCGCGGGGGCCTTGACAAGAAGGGGCGGAAATGGAGATCGACGGAATCATCAGTGCCATCGTCATCGGTGTCGTCATCGGCGTCCTGGGCCGCCTCGTCGTCCCGGGCCGTCAGCGCATCGGGGTCCTGTGGACCATCCTCGTCGGCATCGTGGCCGCGCTGATCGGTTCGTGGATCGCGACGGCGTTCGACGTGGCCGACACCGACGGCGTCGACTGGGTCGAGTGGCTCATCCAGATCGGCCTGGCCGCACTCGGCGTGGCCGCGCTGGACCGTTCACGGCCGCGCACGCGCCGCTGAACAGCGTCGCGGACGCGGGAACGGCACCGGCTCCCGAGTCACTCCCCGACGCCGGCCACGAGCCGCCCCGGAAGCCGCGCTCGAAGGCGGTGGTCCTCACTCCCGGAAGGCGTGCCGCGGCCACCGCGTACACGTCCGGCGAGCACTGCCCGATACGCGCGGCGCGCACGCCTGGTGGGCCTGGAGTGCGCGCCGCGCGCAGGCCTGATGGACCTGGCGGTACACGCCGCCGCGCGCAGGCCTGGTGGACCTGGCGGTACACGCCGCCGCGCACGCCCGGTGGACCTGGGGCGTCGTCCACGTCGCGTCGTCGGAGCGGCTCGGGGCCCGGGCGGACGGAACCGGACGTCCCCGCACCGCCCGTGCGGACGCCCGCGGCGCACGAGGCGGCTCCCGGCGCGACCGTGGAGGGTCCCGTGCCGGAACCGGCCGGGGAGACCCACGCATTGCACCGCCGGTTCCACGACCCACGGGCATGGACGGAGGGAAGCCACCTCCCGCGCCCGGCGGCAGCGCCCGGAGGCGAGGCGTCCGGGGCCCGCTTATGGTGATCGAGGGCGCCGAGCACCGGTCCGCGACGGGGCGCCCGGGAGGCATCGATGCTGGCCAAGCTGTCGACTCGGCCCTCGGTCCGGCGCTGCGCGGTCACCGGCGCGCTCTCGCTGGCCCTGCTGGGTGCGGGGCTGCCCCTGGCGACCGCGGACGACACCGAGCCCGGCCTGTCCCGGTTCTACGACCAGGACATCACCTGGTCGTCGTGCGAGGGCATGGACTCACCGAAGGACCTGCAGTGCGGGAAGGTCACCGTCCCCCTCGACTACGACCGGCCCGAAGGGGGAACGCTCGACCTGGCCCTCGCCCGGTACCGGGCGACCGGTGACTCACGTGGCTCCGTACTGCTCAACTTCGGCGGGCCGGGCGGCTCCGGCGTGAGCGAACTCTCCGCCGGCGGCAAGGACTTCATGCACCTGACCAACGGCTACGACGTGGTGACCTTCGATCCCCGCGGCGTCGGCCGGTCCTCGCCGGTCACCTGCGGCCCGGCCACGCTGGACATCATGGAGGCCACGGACGGGGACGAGGAGCTCACCGACCCGCAGGACGTGCTCCGGCGCCTGCGGGACGCGGCCGCCGAGTGCACGAAGCACTCCGGCCCCGTGCTCCCCCACATCGGCACGGTCGACGCCGCCCGCGACATGGAGGTGATGCGCCGGGCACTGGGCGACGACCGGCTCAACTACCTCGGCTTCTCCTACGGAACCCGGCTGGGCGCGGTCTACGCCGCCCAGTTCCCGGACAAGGTCGGCCGGGTCGTGCTGGACGGCGTGGACACGTTGACGGAACCGCTGACCGAGCAGGGGCTGGCCGGTGCCCGGGGGCAGCAGACCGCGCTGGAGAACTTCCTCGACTGGTGCGTGGAGGACATCGCCTGCCCGTTCGGACAGGACGCCCGGGCAGCCCGCCGCCAGGTCGTCCAGCTCGTCGCCTCGCTCGACTCCGACCCGGTACCGACGGACTTCGGCGAGCCCTTCTCCGGGCAGGACATGGTGGGCGCCATCGGTCAGGCGCTGTACAGCCGCGAACTGTGGCCCATGCTGCAGCGGGCGCTCGCCCAGCTGCTCGAGGACGGCGACACCCGCGGCCTGGAGGGCTTCGTGTCCGGCGGCGTCACCTTCCCGGTCCGCGCGCGGGGTCCCGCGGACGACGACGGCGGCCTCACCGACCAGGAGGACATCCCCATGGACAACCTGCCGGCCGCCCTGATGGCGATCAACTGCGCCGACGACCCCGACCGCCCCACCGCGGAGCAGGTAGCGGGGTCCCTGGGCCGGCTGCGCGCCCGGTACGAGGAGGCCTCCCCGGTCTTCGGCCGGTACCGGCTCACCCAGGTGCTCATGTGCTACGGCCGGCCCAAGGGCACCGACTACATCCGCGACCAGGTGAAGGACCTGGACACCTCGAAAATGCTGCTGATCGGCACCCGGGGCGACCCGGCCACCCCGTACCGCTGGACCGTGGAGACGGCCGAGCGGCTCGGCCCCTCGGCCGTGGTCCTCGACAACAAGGGCGAGGGGCACACCGGCTACGCCTCCTCCGAGTGCGTGCACCGCAAGGTCGACGACTTCCTGCTGTACGGCTCCCTGCCGCCCGACGGCAGTTCCTGCGGCTCCGAGGCGCCCCGGACCGCCGGGGGCGACGACTGAAGCGGCCGGCGGATCACAGCTAAGGCGCATTGCCCCGAATGCCCGACATGCCCATCGGATCTATCGTGCAGACATGGAGCACGATCTGAGTCCCGCCGCCCTCGCCGGACTACGGCGCCCCCGCCCGTACCCGGCCGTGTCCGTGCTGACGCCCACGCACCGCCGCGAACCGGACAACGCCCAGGACTCCGTCCGACTGCGCAACGTGGTCGCCGAGGCGAAGAAGCAGCTGGAAGACGATCCGGCGGTCACCCGAGTACGGCGTACGGAGGTGTCCCGGGAACTCGACCGGGCCCTCGCCGAGGTCGACCTGACGCACGCCGAGGACGGACTGGCGCTCTTCGCCGCCCCGGGCGAGCACCAGGTCTGGACGCTCGCACGTACCGTGCCCGAGCGCGTGGTCCTGTCGGACACCTTCCTGACCCGCAACCTCGTCGCCGCGCAGGCCGCCGAGCGGCCGTTCTGGGTGCTGTCGGTCGCCACCGACCGCGTCACGCTGTGGAGTGGCGGCGCGGGCCGGGTCGTCGAGGACCGCACCGGCGGGTTCCCCCTCGACCGGCCCCCGGAGGACTTCGACCCCGAACGCCAGGAGCGGATCGGCGACGCGCCGAGCACGTTCCGGGACGAGGGAACCCGGCGGTTCCTGCGCGAGGCCGACGCCACGATGGGCAGGGTCCTGCGGGCGCATCCCCGGCCGCTGTACGTCACCGGCCCGCAGGCCGCGCTGTCGCTGCTGGCGGAGGCCGGAAGTGCCGTGGCGGACGCGGTGCTCGTTCCGCACGGGGGCCTCGCGCACGGCACGGCCGAGGCCGTGTGGCAGGCGGTGCGGCCGGTGCTCGACGACGAGGCGCGTGGCTCCGTCGAGGCCGTGGCCAGGGAACTGGAGGCGGCCCGCGGGCGCAAGGACTTCGCGGCCGGCGTGGACGAGTTGTGGGAGAGCGCCCGGACCGGCCGCGTACGGCTCCTCGCCGTCGAGGAGAACTTCCGGGTGACCGTGCGCGACGACGGCGAGCATCTGGTCCCGGCGGACGGCGACGACCTCGAGGCCCGCGAGGACGTCGTGGACGAGATCGTCGAGCGGTGTCTGGAGACCGGGGCCGACGTCCGCTTCGTGCCGGACGGCGCGCTCGGGGAGGCGGACGGTATCGCCGGAGTACTGCGCTACTGACGCCCGCCCTGCCCCGCCCCACCCGGGGACCCCGCCCCTCTTGACGACCGTGAAACCCTGTCCGCCGTACACGTACCCGCCTCTTCGCGGGTGTGCGGCGGACGGGGAAGGAGTCGGCGGAGCGTGAGCGAACTTCTGGGTGTGGCGGTCCTGGGCGCGGGACACATGGGCGCTGATCACATACGACGTCTCGACGGGGTGGTGAGCGGGGCCAGGGTCGCCGCGGTGGCGGATCCCGACGTCGAACGGGCGAAAGCGGCCGTGGGCGGGATCGGCGGGGTCGTCGCCCACACGGACACCGAGGCCGCGCTCGACGCGCCGGGGGTCGAGGCCGTGCTGATCGCCTCGCCCGGAGAGGCGCACGAGGAGGCGCTGCTGGCCGCCTTCGCACGCGGGCTTCCGGTGCTGTGCGAGAAGCCGATGGTGCCGGACTCCGCGGGCGCCCTGCGCGTGGTGGAGGCGGAGGCCCGGCTGGGCCGGAGGCTGGCGCAGATCGGGTTCATGCGGCGGTACGACGCCGAGTACCGACAGCTGAAATCGCTGCTGGACGGCGGGCGGCTGGGCCGTCCCCTGATGCTGCACTGCGTCCACCGCAACGTGTCCTCCCCGCCGCACTTCACCTCCGCGATGCTGGTCACCAGCTCCGTCTCGCACGAGATCGACGCGGCCCGCTGGCTGCTCGGGCAGGAACTGACCGCGGTGACCGTACTCCGGCCGCGTCCGTCGGGGGGTGCGCCGGAGGGTCTGCTCGATCCTCAGTTCGTGCTGTTCGAGACCGAGGGCGGCGCCCTGGTCGCCGTGGAGATCTTCGTCAACTGCGGTTTCGGCTACGAGGTGCGCTGCGAGGCCGTCTGCGAGGCGGGCAGCGCCCGGATCGGGGACGCGCGCACCATGGTGGTGACGGCGGCGGGCGGCGCCCGGGAGGAGGTGCCCCAGGACTACCTCGTACGGTTCGCGGACGCCTACGACCGCGAGGTGCAGGCCTGGGTCGACGCCACCCGGCGGGGCCGGGTCACCGGTCCGGGCACCTGGGACGGGTACGCCGCCTCCGTCGTCGCCGAGGCCGGCGTACGGGCCCTGGAGACGGGCGCGCGCACACCCGTCGACCTGGCGCCCCGCCCGACGCCGCACGATCGGCCATAGAACAAGGATTCACCGAACACCAGGACGACGACGCAACTCGGGCTTCGGTGCCGTCAAGTCCCGTAGGAATCCTACGACTTGACCTTCGAGCCCCCTACGTCGTCCGGGTGCCGAAGTCGCTCCGGGAAGACTGTGGCATATGCCAGAAGCACCACCGTATCGTGTGTTGCCAAATCACTTACGGGGCGTCGCGGGCTGTGTAAGAGTCGTAACGGTCCTCCCGCCGGCCTCAGTTCCGCCTTGGTCGTACCGTCTGCACATCGGAGTGCGTCATGTCGTCCCCTCTCTCCGCGGACCACCCAGCCGCCCAGCCACCAGGGCACGGCTCGGTCGAGGCCCTGATATCGCAGGCGCGGCGGTTGAGGGGCGACGTGGACGCGGTGCGGCGGGACAGCCAGGGCGACGGAACCGACCCCCGCGGGCGCTGGCAGCGCGCCCTGTACGACCTGGCACTGCACCAGCTCAGTGACATCGACGAGCACCTGGCGCAGCTCCGGGACGGGCCGGCCCCCGCGCCGCGGCCCGGTTCGCTGCTCAGCCGGGTCGGCAGCGCCGAGTGGAACCTGCTGACGGACGAGGCCGAGTGGTCCGGGGAACTCTTCCACATCCTCGGCCGCGACCCCGCCGCCGCCCCGCTCAGCCTGGACGAACTCCCGTCCGTGGTACTCGCCGAGGACCGGCCGAAACTGACCGCGATGGTCACGGACTGCCTCGTCGACGCCCGGCCGATCGACGGCGAGTTCCGCGTGGTGCGCCCCGACGACACCGTACGCACCGTGCACATGATGGGCGAGCCCGTGCTCGACGCCGACGGCAGCACCGCCTCGATGTGGGCGGTACTGCGGGACGTCAGCGAACTGCGCCGCAGCCAGCGGGTGGTGAGCGAGACCCGTGACTCGCTCAGCCGCCACCCGCTGCCCGCGGACACCGGGCAACGGGCCGCGGTCGAACCGCGGGAAGCCGTGCTGCCGCCCTGGCACGGCCTCCTGCGGTTCCCGCACGAGGGGCGGCCGGGCCTGGACCTGGCCGCCGGGTACCTGCCGTCGACAGCCCCGACAGCCCCGACGGCCTCGGCGGCCCAAGCACCCCCGTGCACCGCCTGGTACGACGCGTGCCCGCTCGCCGGCGACGAGACCCTGCTCAGCGTCGGCGACCTCACCGGCCCGGGTCCCGACGGGGCGCAGGGTCCGGCGATGAGCATCGGCGCCCTGCGCGGTCTGGCCACGGCGGGCACCCGGCCCGCACAACTCCCGGACCGACTGGACCGGTTGCTCGAAGCCACCGCCCTGCCGCCCGTCCGCGGCGCCCTGTACTGCTCCTACCGGCCCCACACCCGCACTCTGACGTGGGCACACGCCGGACACCTCGTCCCGCTGCTGTTCCGCCGGGGGACGGGACGCGCACTGGCCGGGCAGGCCGAGGCGGCCCTCGAAGACGGCGACCTGCTGCTCCTGCACACCGGCGAACTCGCCCCCGCGGACGTGCGGCGGCTTCTCTCCCTGGGGCCCCGCCTGACCGGGGTGGGCTCCGCACAGGACGGCGTACGGATCGTGACGGAAGAGTTCGGCGGGCACCTGGGACAGGAGGACGCCTGCGTGCTGGTGGCCCGTGTGACGCCTGGGGCGACGCGTCGCGCACGCTAAGCCGGAGCGCTGGCGCCGCCCCTCCCCCTCCCCTTGGTCGACTTGGCCTTGGGCAGCGCCAGTTTGATCTCCTCGCGCAGCTCCTGGATCTTCGGATAGTCGGCGTACTCGGCGGTGAGCCGGTACATCTCACGCAGCCGGTCCCAGGTCCGCTGGGAGGAGTTGGACCCCATGGACACCAGGGCGAGGCGGGCGTAGCGGTCCGCCTGTTCCGGGTCGTCGGCGATGAAGCAGGCGGACGCCATGGACAGGTAGTCGAAGATCTTCGACCGCTGCCGGCCGTCGATCCGCAGGGCGAGCGCCTTCTCGGCGTAGTGCTGCGCGTGTACGGCGGCCCCCGGCTCGAACTCGGCGAGCGTCCGGTAGGCGAGGGCCTGCATGCCGTACAGGTCCTCCTCCTTGAACGTCTGCATCCAGTCGGGCGACGGCACGTTCGCCTTGTCGGAGACGAAGAGGTCCTCGGCCCGTCCCAGGGTGCGGCGCATCGCCTGGCCCTTGCCCATCGAGGCCTGGGCCCAGGCCTCGATGGTGTAGAGCATGGCCCTGGTACGGGGCAGCACCTCCTCGCCGGATCCGGTCTTGGCGAGCTTCATCAGATCGAGCGCGTCGTCGGGCCGGCCCAGGTGGACCATCTGGCGGGCCGCCCGGGAGAGCGCCTCGCCGGCCCGGGGACGGTCGCCGCCCTCGCGCGCGGCGTGGGTGGCGATGACGAAGTACTTCTGGGCCGTGGGCTCCAGGCCGACGTCGTGCGACATCCAGCCCGCGAGGACGGCGAGGTTGGCGGCGACGCCCCACAGGCGCCGCTGCAGATGGGGTGGGTGGTGGTAGGCGAGCATGCCGCCCACCTCGTTGAGCTGGCCCACCACGGCCTTGCGCTGGAGGCCGCCGCCACGGGCGGCGTCCCAGGCGCGGAACACCTCGACCGAGCGCTCCAGTTCCTCCACTTCCTGCGACCCGATGGGTGCGGCCTCGTAGCGGTCGAACCCCGCGGGGTCGGCGTGCAGGGGGTGGCGGAGGTCGGGAGCGTCGGCAGCCAGGGCCGGGTCGGTGTGCAGCCAGTCGTGCATGGCGTTGCTGAGTGCTGATCCCGCGGCGAGCGCGGCGCCCGCGCCCACCAAGCCGCGTCGGTTGAGCATGAGGTCCATTCCCGTGAATTCGGTGAGGACCGCCGCAGTCCGCTCGGGCGCCCACGGCACTCCGTCGGGATGCTCCTCGCTCCCGCCGCGTGGCCGTTTCCCCGCACGCCCGTGCCGGACCAGACCGAGGTCCTCGATGGTCACGACACGGCCGAGACGCTCGGTGAACAGAACCGCCAGCACCCGCGGCACCGGATCGCGCGGGATCTCCCCCATGTCGATCCACCGCCGCACCCGCGAGGTGTCGGTCGCCAGCTGGGGGTGGCCCATGGCCGCCGCCTGCCGGTTGACCAGCCTCGCGAGTTCGCCCTTGGACCAGCCGGCCAGGCCGAACAGGTCCGACAGACGGGTGTTGGGTTCTCCGCTCACGTCAAGCCCCCAGGTTCTCGGCTGAGTTGACAGTAGCCCCGTGCAGGTTGCCGGGCGACTATTCGCCACCGTTCGCCAGGGTGCGCCAGATGGTGTGCCACGGGCGGACGGGTGTCAGGTAGGAATGCGCCACCCCGACCCGGTCGCCGCGGGGTTACTCCCCAGGGTGATCCCAGGCGGCCGGTCGGGCAGCGCGACGGCTTTCGGAAGGCGTTCCCTCCCGTACTCGACGGTCGGGCACCGCGCTCCAGACAGGCACAGCAGGCACACGAAGGGATCTGTCTCGCCCATGTACGCAGCATCGTCCTCCGTGTCCGCCCCGCAGCGATCGCTGCACCCCCGCCCGGCGGCGGGCGGCGGCCCCTATCTCGCCCCCGCTCGTCCGGCGGCCCCGGTGCTCGGGGCGGGCAGGGCGCGGCGCGGCGCGGGCCCCGGCACGCAGCAGCTCAGCGGGAGAATCGACCTGTCCGGCCCTCAGGGCGCCCAACTGCGCACGGCGATCACCTCCGTGCACCGGATCTGCCCCGAGTTCGCCCCGGTCCAGGTGCTGCGCCGCAGCGGGCGGTCCGTGCTCCTGGTCGGTACGACCGGGCGCAGCACGGCGGTCGCCAAGTGTTTACTGGACCACTCCCCCGCATGGGCGGAGCGGATCCGGCACGAGATAGGGGCATACCGCTCGTTCGTCCGGCACCGCCCTCCCGTGCGGGTGCCGAGGCTGATCGCAGCGGACCCGGACAACTGCACGCTGGTGATCGAGCGGATGCCGGGGCGCGTGGCCGCGCTGCAGCGGCACCCGCTGGAAGCCCCGTCGCGGGCGGACATCAGGGCAGCGCTCGGCGCGATCTGCCGGCTCAACGCGTGGCGACCGCCGGCCGGCACCTTCGACGCCCCGCTGGACTACGCCGCCCGGATCTCCCGGTACCACGAGCTGGGGCTGCTCACCGACCGGGACCTGGGCGACCTGCAGAAGCTGCTGCACGGTATCGCCCAGGCCGGCGGACGCCAGGGCATGGGCCAGTTCTGCCACGGTGACGCGCTGCTGTCCAACGTCCTCATGTCACCGGCCGGTCCCGTGCTGGTGGACTGGGAGCACGCGGGCTGGTACCTCCCCGGCTACGACCTGGCGACGTTGTGGGCGGTCCTCGGTGACGCCCCGGCGGCTCGCCGCCAGATCAGCCAGACCGCCCAGTCGGCGGGGCCTGCCGCACGTGACGCGTTCCTGGTGAACCTGATGCTGGTGCTGACCCGGGAGATCCGTACCTACGAGACGGCCGTGCAGCGTTCGATGCGTGACACGGTTCCGGTACCGCAGGCTCCCGCCCACCCGGGTGCCGCGCCGTCCGGCGAGGAACAGCGGCTGCTGCTGCGCCGGCTGCACGACGACTGCCAGATGGCCCGGCGGGCGGTGCGTGCGGCGGTCGGCACGCGTTGAGACGACGGTCGACGGTCCGCGGTGTGCCTGCGAAGGGGCGCACCGCGGATTCCGTGTGCGCGGATGTCCGCAGTGGCCGTGGGTGCCGGCCGGTGGGGCGGCTGGGCGGCCATCCGTTCCGGTACCCGGGTCACGTGGCCTGGCCCCGCACCTCGCGGAAGAACCCGGCGGCGGTGCCCGCCTGCCCACCGGGTGGCGTACGTGCGCGCCGCCGGACGCCGCGCTCGCGACCCCGCGGTGACCGCCGGGTCAGCCCTGCTGGAACAGCTCCGCCGGAAGCGGTTTCAGCAGGGCGTACAGGTCGTCGGTGATGGGGCGGTCCCAGGCGGCGATGGTCACCAGGACGCCGTCGCTGCGGTCGAACTGCACGCAGGAGATCCGGCTCTCGGAGAGCTTGAGGCGGCGCACGATGAGCAGGTTGTCGCCCTGCATCACCGGTACGTCCTCGGCTCCGACGACCGTGATCTCCTCGTCGTTCTCCAGCGCGAGCAGCAGCTGGGCCACCTCGAACGGGATCTCTCCCTCGGGGACCTCGCGGGCGGGGGAGCCGGCCGGCAGGTTGCCGATGATCATCGCGGGGCCGCGGCCGCCGAACAGGTCGTAGCGCAGGAAGACGCCCTGACAGCTGCCGTCGGGCGCGGGCAGCAGGCCGGCGCCCAGGTTCCCGGGCCAGTCGCCGGGGTCCATGGCCAATACGTCGAAGTCGGGCCCGGCGGGCGTGGCGCTGCGGCGGCGGAGGAACGACATGCCGCCATGGTACGTGGCCGGAGCCCGCGGGCGGCGTGCGGGCGGCGTGCGGGCAACGCCGCCCGCTCGTGCCGTCCGTGGTGGCGGGCCGCCCCGGCATGGCTGCGGACAGGGGAGCCGAGGCGGCCGGTCCCCCGGGACGGGGCGGGTCGCCCCGGTCCTCGGGGCCGAGCCGACGTGACGCCCGGGGCGGCGGGCGCGTGAGCCTGTGGCCGGCACGCCCGCCCCCCGGCGCGGCC
>NZ_JBNGGC010000039.1:0-69632 GCF_049974565.1 Streptomyces sp. WG5
TCCCCCCCACTCCCCCTGGGTGGGGGGGGCCCCCTTTACCCCCCCTTTGCTTTGTTTCCCCGGGGCCCGCCCGTTTCAGCTCGGTCCTCGCCGGTACCGGCCACGAACGGCGCCGACGCCTGAGCCGTCGCCCGCGCATGCCCGCGGCCACGCCGGAGCCCCGGGCCTCCGTCCGGGCGGGACCGGATCGGGGCTCGGGGCTCCGGGGTCGGGCTCCGGTCGTACGCGCTAGGTGGAACCCGGGCGCTGCTGCCGGGCCTCGTCCTTGAGGTGCCGGCCGGAGTCCCGCGCCTGACCGGCGACCTCGCCGCCGCGGTCGCGGGCCTCGTCCTGCGTGGTGCGGGCGGCCTGCGCCGCGCTGTCCTTCACCTCGGCGGCCGCGCTCTGCGTCACCTCCTTGGCGCCTTCCTTCAGGTGCTGCGCGGACTCGGCCGCGGCCTGCTTCACCGGCTCCAGCGCCTCGCCGCCGCGCTCCATCAGCTCGGTGGCCTTCTCCTGTTCGGTCCGGGAGGCGGGCAGCAGCGAGGACGCCAGCAGGCCGACGCCGAAGGCGACCAGGCCGGCGGCCAGCGGGTTGCCCCGGGTCTGACGGCGGGCCATCTCGGGTGCCTGCTGGGCGGCCTCTCCCGCCTGGCCGGCCGCGTCCCGTGCCGCCTCGGCCGCCCGTCCGGTGCCTTCCTGTACCGAACCGGCCGCGGAGCGCGCCGTGTCCGAGACCGAGCCCGTCGCGGAGTGCGCGGTGCCCGAGACCGAACCGGCCGCGGACTGCGCGGTGCCGGTGACACTGTGGACGGTGTGCGACGCCGTGCCCATGACCCGGTCGCGCACGCCCCACACCGCGCCGCGCATCCTGGCCCGGCGCCGGCGGACCGCCCGCCGGGGACTGGTCCGCTCGGCGAGCTGGTCCACGTCCGTGGAGAGCTGGCCGCGCGTGGCCTCTATCTCGGCCCTCATCTGGTCGGGTGACGTGCCCATTCCGCGTTCTCCTTCATGGTCTCGACGGTTCGCTCGGGCTTCGGGGAGACCGTGCGCATCCCCGCGCGGCCCTTCATGTACAGCACGGCCGCGACGACGGCCCACACCGCGGTCACGATCAGGGCCGCCCATCCCCCGTCCATGACGTTGGCCAGGCCCAGCACGGCGGCCAGCGAGAGGAACAGGAGGACCATGTAGCCGGCGAAACCGGCTCCGCCGAACATTCCGGCGGCCTTGCCCGCCCTCGTTCCCTCCTCCTTGATCTCGGCCTTGGCCAGCTCGATCTCCTGCCGGAAGAGGATCTGCAGGTCCGCGGTCACGCGGGACATGAGCTGCCCGACGGACCTGTCGTCGACGTGCGGTTCGGTGGGGCGTGTGGGGCGGGGCGCGGGTCGGACGGTGGCCATCTCACACCTCCGGGCGGGCACGTCCCGGCGCGCTGTCCGGCGGCAGACCGGTGGCGGGCGGGACGGGTGCGCTGGTGGGGGCCGCCCGCGGCGGGGCACCCGGCGCGGGGCCGGGCGGCAGCGGCGCGGTGTCCGGGGCGGCGGCCAGGCCGCCGCGGTCCGCGGCACCGGTGGCCGGCCCCTGTCCGGAGCCGTCCGAACGGGCGGCGCTGCCCGCCTTCGCCAGGCGCCCGACGGCTATTCCGGCCAGCAGCGCGCCGCCGAGGAAGGCCCCGGGACGCCGCCGGGCGAAGCCCTGGAGGTCGGACACGAGGCCTTCGGCTCCCTGCCTCTCCAGGTAGCCGGCCGCCCGGTGACCCCGGTCGGCCGCCTGCGTCGCCAGGCCGCGGACCGCGGACTCCTTGTGGGCGTTCTCGGCGAGGTCGGCGAGGTCGTCCGCCCACTGCCGCAGCGTGCCGGCCGCCCGCCTGGTCTGGCCGTTCGCCTCGGTCATCGCACGGCCGCGCAGGTCCTGGACGGCCGAGCCGGCCTGCTGCCGGGCCTCGTCGGCCACATGCCGGGCTTGTTCCGCCGCGGTTCCGGCGACCTGGCCGGCAGCCTGACCGGCCTGCCCGGCCGTCGCGGCGGCCTCTGTTCTGACCTTGTCCCCGGTTTTGCTCCTGGGGCCGGTCTGTACGGACTCACTCATCGGCGACTTCCCCTCGTCGGATGTCCTTGTGTGAGGTCCCGTGTCCGTCTCCCGGACGACCCGGCGTGTGCCGGAGGGCGCACACCGGGCGTCACACGTGACCGTCCGTCTCACGACGAGTGGCTATTTGTCGGCCTTTGACACACTTTCTGTCCCAGTAATCTCCCGCTCCTCGCGCTCCCGCCCTCCCCCACCGGCCGGGCCCCCGCGGCGATCGCCGGACCCGGGCCGGCCGTGCGGGGAAAACCGCAGGTCACCGTGGCCGGGCCCGCCCGGGCCCGCCCGGCACCCGTCCCCGGGAGGCGGGTTCCGGACGTTACCGGCGGACCGTTTCCGCGGGCTCCGGCACGTGGCCCGCGACCACGCGCTCCCGCCCGGCCGCCGGAGCGGGAGCGACACGGCGCCGGTCCACCGCGTAGGCCGCGCCGGCGACCGCCACGCCGAGCACCGCCAGCGCCGCGCCCGCCGTCGCCGGGGAGGTGGCGCCGAACCCCGCCGCGAGGGCGAGGCCGCCGATCCAGGCACCGCCGGCGTTGGCGAGGTTGAAGGCGGCCTGGTTGGCGGAGGAGGCCAGGGAGGGGGCCGCGGACGCCTTCTCCATGACCATCAGCTGGAGCGGGGAGCCGGTGAGGAAGGCGGCCATGCCCAGCAGGGCCACCGCGACGGCCGCGGTGACCTCCGTGCGCATCAGGAGCGGGAAGAGGGCGAGGACCAGGACCAGCGAGGCGAGGCCGCCGAAGAGGGTGCCCCGCAGGGAGTGGTCGGCCAGCCGGCCGCCCAGCAGGTTGCCCGCGGTGGCGCCGACGCCGAACAGCGCCAGCAGCAGCGTCACACTGGCCTCGGCGAACCCGGCGGCGTCCGTGAGCATCGGCGTGATGTAGCTGTACGCGGAGAACAGCGCGCCGAAGCCCGCGACCGTCGTGCCGAGCGCCAGCCAGACGGGGAGGGAGCGCAGGGCGGCCAGTTCGCCGCGCAGGCCCGTGGTGGGTGCGGGGGCCTTCTCGCGCGGGATCAGCGCGAGGAGCGCCGCTATCGCCGCGACGCCGATCGCGCTCACGCCGAGGAAGGTGGCCCGCCAGCCCAGCTGCTGGCCCATGGCCGTGGCCGCGGGCACGCCGACGATGTTGGCGACCGTGAGGCCGAGGAACATCAGGGAGACGGAGCGGGCCTTGCGTTCCGGCGCCACCATCCCGGTGGCGACCACCGCACCGACGCCGAAGAAGGCGCCGTGCGGCAGACCGCTGACGAAACGGGCGGCCAGGAGGGAGCCCTCCCCGGGCGCGACCGCGGAGAGCGCGTTGCCGGCCACGAAGAGGACCATGAGGGCGACGAGGACCGTGCGGCGCGACATCCGGGCGGTCGCCGCCGCGAGCAGCGGGGCGCCGATGACGACGCCGAGCGCGTAGGCCGAGACCAGGTGGCCGGCGCTGGGGATCGAGATGTGCAGGTCGTCCGCGACGTCGGGCAGCAGGCCCATCATCACGAACTCGGTCGTACCGATGCCGAAGGCGCCCACGGCAAGGGCGAGCAGGGCCAGGGGCATGAGGGGTCTCGCCTTTCGAGAGCGGAGGTGTCCGTACGGGATGAGCGTCTGTCTGGGCGCCCCGTCCGGACGTCGTTATGTTCCCGTACGGAACAAAGCCTCTCAGGGCGAGTATTCCACCGGCGAATCTCAGGAAGCCGTTGTGTCGACCTTCACACGGGCGGCGATCGGAAGGTGGTCGCTGCCGGTCTCGGGGAGGGTCCAGCTGGTCACCGGGTCGACGCCGGTGACCAGGATCTGGTCGATGCGGGCCATCGGGAACGACGCGGGCCAGCTGAAGCCGAAGCCGTTGCCCACGGCACCCTGCGGGGAGCGCATCTGGGAGGTGATCGCGGTGAGCGCGCGGTCGTTCATGGTGCCGTTGAGGTCGCCGAGCAGGATCTTGCGGGGCAGCTTCTCGTGGGAGATGGCCTCGCCGAGGGCCTCGGCGCTCTTGTCCCGCTGCCGGGCGGTGAACCCGGCCTCCAGTTTCACCCGTACGGAGGGCAGGTGAGCGACGTACACCGCGACCGGACCGGACGGGGTGGCGACGGTGGCGCGCATCGCGCGCTTCCAGCCCAGCCGGATGTCGACGGCCTTCACGTCGCTCACCGGGTACTTGCTCCACAGCCCGACGGTGCCGACGACCGCGTGGTGCCGGTACTTCGGCTCCAGTGCCCGCTCGTACGTCGGCACGGCGGACGCCTTCAGCTCCTCCAGGGCCAGCACGTCCGCGCCCGCCGCGGCCACGGCGCGGGCGGTGCCGGCGGGATCGGCGTTGTCGGCGTTGACGTTGTGCGTGGCCACCGTGAGGTCGCCGCCGGCGCCGGTCTTGTCGAAGAGCAGGCCGCCGAAGAGGTTGAGCCACACGCTCACCGGCAGCACCAGCGCGATCAGGGCCGTCGCCGACTTGCGGACGACGGCGATCACCAGCAGGACCGGGAGCAGCAGGCCGAACCACGGCAGGAAGGTCTCCGTGAGGCTGCCGAGGTTGCCGATGGCGTTCGGGATGCGCGAGTGGGCCGCCATGACGCCGGCCAGGAGCAGGGCCACCGCGGCGGTGACCAGGCCCCGGCGCCAGATCCGCCGGTCGCCGCGCCAGCCGGTGACCAGCCGGTCGAACAGACGCCGAATCCGGGTATTCCGGCGCTCGGGGCCCGAGTCGCCGTTGTCCGTCTCCGTCATGTACGCCTGCTGCGCCATACCGTCGCCTCACTGACTGCCGTGCACACCGTCGCCCCCCATGACTCAGCACCCTAGGGGATGATCGGTTCCGATCCTGCCGTCCCATGACGGCCGTACGGGCACGAGGACGCACGAACCGGAGTCCGGAGTTCCGCAGACCGTCGACACGGACGGCTCTGTGACCCACCGGGCACATTCGCCCCCTCCCTCCCCTCTTCCTCCCTCCCCTTTCCCGGCGTGACTTCCCGCCCGCGCGACGTTCCCCGTCCGCGATTTCCCCCCGTCCGCGATTTCCCCCCGTACGCGGCTTCCCCCGCTCGCGGCTGTCCCCCCGTGCGCGACTCCCCCTCGCGCGGCCCGCGACGGGGGCCCCTAGCCGCCGGGGCTCACGAGGTGCCACCATGGAGGGGATCCGGGGACGCCGTCAGGGCGCCTCGAGATGACATGAAGGAGCCGTTGCCATGACGCAGCTTTCGGCTGCCCAGACGCCACAGAGCCGCCCCGCCGACGGGAGCAAGGCGCTGTACGGGGGCAAGAGCAACCGCCGTATCACCGTCCGGGACATCGCCGCCGCCAAGGAGCGCGGCGAGAAGTGGCCCATGCTCACCGCGTACGACGCGATGACCGCGTCCGTCTTCGACGAGGCCGGCATCCCGGTCATGCTCGTCGGCGACTCCGCGGGCAACTGCCACCTCGGCTACGACACCACCGTGCCCGTCACGCTGGACGAGATGACGATGCTCTCGGCCGCGGTCGTACGGGGCACCAGCCGCGCCCTCATCGTCGGAGACCTGCCCTTCGGCTCCTACCAGGAGGGTCCGGTGCAGGCGCTGCGCTCGGCGACCCGGCTGGTGAAGGAGGCGGGCGTCGGCGCCGTGAAGCTGGAGGGCGGTGAGCGGTCGCACGAGCAGATCCGGCTGCTCGTCGAGTCCGGCATCCCGGTGATGGCGCACATCGGCCTCACCCCGCAGTCCGTCAACGCCATGGGCTACCGGGTGCAGGGCCGGGGCGAGGAGGCGGCCCAGCAGCTGCTGCGCGACGCCAAGGCCGTGCAGGACGCGGGCGCCTTCGCGGTCGTCCTGGAGCTGGTGCCGGCCGAGCTGGCCGCCGAGGTGACGCGGACGCTGCACATCCCGACGGTCGGCATCGGTGCCGGGCCCGGCACCGACGCCCAGGTGCTGGTGTGGACCGACATGCTCGGGCTGACCGGCGGCCGGGTGCCGAAGTTCGTGAAGAAGTACGCCGACCTGCGCCAGGTCATCGGCGACGCGGCGAAGTCCTTCGCCGAGGACGTCGTCGGCGGAACGTTCCCGCAGGACGAGCACTCCGTCCACTGAGCCACCGCGGCACCACACACCGGCCCCAGGGGGCTCCGCCCCCACCTCTTCGCCCCCGAGCCCGGCGCCGCTCTCGCGGAGCCGGCCGCTCGCCGTGGTGGTCCAGCGGTCGACGGTCGCGGTGCGCCGCGGGTGGGACGGCGGGACCACGGGGCCGGTGTCGGTCGGATGTCGGTGGTTTGTCGGCGGGGGCTGACAACGTCGTCGGCATGAAGCGAATCGACGACGACCCCCGGACCGCGGGCAGCGCGGTCACCGTACGGGGGCTGGTCAAGCACTACGGCGAGACCAAGGCGCTGGACGGTGTCGACCTGGATGTGCGCGAGGGCACCGTGATGGGTGTGCTCGGGCCGAACGGCGCCGGCAAGACCACCCTCGTCCGCATCCTGTCCACCCTGATCACCCCCGACGCCGGCCGGGCGTACGTCGCCGGCTACGACGTCGTACGGCAGCCGCGGCAGCTGCGGCGGGTGACAGGGCTCACGGGGCAGTACGCGTCCGTGGACGAGAAGCTCCCCGGCTGGGAGAACCTCTACCTGATCGGCCGGCTGCTCGACCTGTCCCGCAAGGACGCGCGCGCCCGGGCCGACGAGCTGCTGGAGCGGTTCTCGCTCACCGAGGCCGGCAAGCGGCCCGCGGCCACCTACTCGGGCGGCATGCGGCGCCGCCTCGACCTGGCCGCGTCCATGATCGGGCGCCCGGCCGTGCTGTACCTGGACGAGCCCACCACCGGCCTGGACCCGCGCACCCGCAACGAGGTGTGGGACGAGGTCAAGCGCATGGTCGGCGACGGCGTCACCGTGCTGCTCACCACCCAGTACATGGAGGAGGCCGAGCAGCTCGCCTCCGAGCTGACCGTCGTGGACCGCGGCAAGGTCATCGCGAACGGCGGCATCGAGGAGCTGAAGGCCAAGGTCGGCGGCCGCACCCTGCGCATCCGCCCGGCCGACCCGCTCCAGCTGCGCCCGCTCGCCTCCCACCTGGACGAGCTGGGCATCACCGGGCTCGCCAGCTCCACCGTGGACACGGAGCGCGGCGCCGCCCTGGTGCCGATCCTCAGCGACGAGCAGCTGACCGCCGTGGTCGGCGCGGTCACCGCGCGCGGCATCACGATCGCCTCCATCACCACCGAACTGCCCAGCCTGGACGAGGTCTTCCTGTCCCTCACCGGCCACCGCGCCAGTGCCCCGCAGGACACCGCGCCCGCCGACGCCCGCGAGGAGGTCGCCGCATGAGCGCCACCACCACCGCCCCCACGGCTCCCGTCTCCGCGGTTCCCGTGCAGCCGGCCGCCGACGCCCGGATCTCGGTGCGCGGGCACCTGCGGCACACCAGCGCCCTGGTACGCCGCAACCTGCTGTGGATCCGGCAGGACCCGGAGTCGATGTTCGACGCCGTCCTGTTCCCGATCGTCTTCACGCTCCTGTTCGTGTACGTCTTCGGCGGCTCCATCGGGCAGTCGCTGGGCGGCGGACAGGAGGCGTACGTGCAGTACGTCGTCCCCGGTCTGATGGCCATGATGGGCATGACCATGGCCCAGGGGGTCGGCACCGGCTTCAACCAGGACTTCAACTCCGGCGTCATGGACCGCTTCCGGTCCCTGCCGATCGGCCGCGGCTCGGTGCTGTTCGCCAAGATCGCCGTGGAGCTGCTGCGGATGCTGTTCGCGACCGCGGTGCTGATGGTCGTCGCCGTTCTCGTCGGCTTCGACATCACCGACTGGGCCGGTCTGCTGGCCTCGGTCGGTCTGTCCGCGGTGTTCGGCTCGGCCCTGATGTGGGTGTTCATCACCCTCGGCGTGATCATGAAGAACGCGCAGTCCGTGCAGGCGATGGGCTTCCTGGTGCTGATGCCGCTCCAGTTCGGCTCGTCGATCTTCGCGCCGACCGACTCGATGCCGGGCTGGCTGCAGGCGTTCACCGACTACAACCCGCTCTCCGCCCTCGCGGACACCGCGCGCGGGCTGATGGTGGGCGGCCCCGTCACGCACGACCTGTGGGTGACGCTGGGCTGGTCGGCGGCCCTGACGGCGGTGATGGCGCCGGTCGCCATCCACAAGTTCCGTACGAAGAGCTGAGTCGCGTCCGCCTCAGACGAGGGCGGTGGCCTCCTTCGCGGAGAGACCGCCGCCCTCGGCGTACGCGGCCTCGTACGCCTCGGAGCCGAGCACCTCGCGGACCCGCTCGGCGGCCCGGTCACGCGCGTCCCGCTCCAGGCCCATCGGGACGTGGTCCGGCGGCAGCATCGCCTCGGCGGCGCCGATGCAGCGTGCGGCGTCCACGGCCCGGCGCCCGCCGTCCACGCGGGCCAGCGCCATCGCGGCGATGGTCAGGTAGCCGGAGCGCATGTGCGGGGCGATGGCCGCGGACAGCGGGTCCTCGGCCCGCGCCAACGACTCCCGGATCTTGACCAGGCACTCCTCGTGCCGGTCCTCCAGCGTGGCGATCCACGCCTCGGCGGCGAGGATGAAGGCGTCGAAGACGATGAAGTGCGAGATGACGAAGTCCTTGCGCAGCAGCCGCAGCTGCATCCGCGCCTCGGCGGTCCGGCCGGTCATGCCGAGCCAGCCGGTGAGGAAGAGCCGGGCGGCCGGCATGGCGCCGCTGTGCCCGGCCACGTCGGCGCGGTCGACCACGGCGTACAGGATGCGCTCGCCCTCCTCGCCCTCGCCCGCCTCCAGCAGCACACTGCCGAGGCGGGCCTCCAGGACGTCCACCTGGGCGTGCGCGCCGAGCCGCTCGGCGTGCTGCGCGGCGGCCCGGTAGTCGGCGGCGGCGAGCCGGAACTCGCCCTTGCGCTCCCGGGCCTCGCCGCGGGCGGCGAGGGCCTCGGCGGTGCCCCAGGCGTCGCCGAGGCGGCGGTAGATCTCCAGCGCCTCGTCGGCGTCACTGGTGGCGTCGCCCGCCCACTCGGCGCGGTTGGCGAGGAAGTTGGCGCGCATCTGGAGGCTGCCGGCCAGCGCCCAGTCGTATCCCGGCGTCTCGCGGCAGGTGCGCACGGCGCCGTCCATGATCTCGCGCAGCCGCTCCATGTCGCCGGAGAGCACCACGGCGAAGAACCAGAGCAGGCCGGGAGGGAAGCAGGTCTGGGGCATGCCCGGTTCGTACGTCTCGGTGATGGCGCGCAGCTTCCGCTTGGCCGCCGGGCTCTGCCAGGCGTCCAGCTCGGTGTCCATGCAGGCGAGATGGGCCAGGTGGACGCCGCGGCGGGCCTCGGCGAGCACTTCGCCGGTCATCGGGGGCGGGGCGGCCGTGCACCGCTCCCACACCGGCTCGGCACGGCGGACCGGCTCGGCGAACGGGTCCGGGCCGAGGGTCATGACCTCGCTGAACCAGTTCCGGGCCTCCACCCGCATGTCGCGCATCTGCCAGTACCAGCTCAGCGACAGGGCCAGGCTCAGCGCCTCCTGCTCGTCGCGCTCGGCGACGGCGTGGCGCAGGGCGGTGCGCAGGTTCTCGTACTCGCGCTCCAGCCGCTCGACGGCGGCGAGCTGCCGCGGGCCGCGCAGCAACGGGTCCGTGGTACGGGCGAGTTCCCGGTAGTACGTCAGGTGCGCGCGCTCGGCGGCGGGTCGGCCGCCGGTCTCGTCGAGGCGTTCACCGGCGTACTCGGCGACGGTCTCCAGGAGCCGGTAGCGCATCCCGTCGCTCCCGGACGGCGCGGCCACGACGAGGGACTTGTCGACCAGGGAGCCGAGCGCCTCCAGGGTGGCGGGCCCGCACACGGCCTCGGCGGCGGCGAGGTCGCAGCCGCCCGCGAAGACGGACAGGCGTCCCAGCACGTCCCGTTCGTGCCCGTCGAGCAGGTCCCAGGACCAGTCGACGACCGCGCGCAGTGTCTGCTGGCGGGGCAGGCCGGTGCGGCTGCCAGAGGTGAGCAGGCGGAAACGGTCGTCGAGGCGGTCGGCGATCTGGCGCGGGGTCAGCATCCGCAGCCGGGCGGCGGCCAGTTCGATGGCCAGCGGCAGGCCGTCGAGGCGGCGGCAGATCTCGGCGCAGGCGGCCGCGGTCTCCTCGTCGGCGTCGGTGCGGAAGCCGGGGCGGGCGGCGGCGCCCCGGTCGGCGAGCAGCCGCAGCGCGGCCGGCTCGGGCAGCGGCTCCACCGGGCGCAGCAGCTCCCCCGGTACGCCGAGGGGTTCCCGGCTGGTGGCGAGGACGGTCAGGTCCGGGCAGCGGGCGAGCAGTTCCTCGGCGAGGCGGGCGGCGGCGTCGACGACGTGCTCGCAGTTGTCGAGGACGATGAGCATGCGGCGCCGGCCGCAGTGCTCGACGAGGCGCTCGACGGCGGTGGCCTGCCGGTCGGTGGCGGCGACGGCCCGCATCTCCTCGGCGCCGGCGCCGTACAGCACGGTCTCGCGGGCGCCCAGCGCGGTCAGGACGGCCTCCGGTACGGCGTCGGGGTCGTCGACGGGCGCGAGTTCGGCCAGCCACACGCCGTCCCGCGCCGTGTCCCCGGCGCCCTCCGCGGCCTCCTGCGACAGCCGGGTCTTGCCCGCACCGCCGGGCCCGAGGAGGGTGACGAGCCGCGTGGTGGCCAGGTCGGAACGGAGGGCCTCCAGGTCGGCGGCCCGGCCGACGAACGAGGTCAGCCGGGCGCGGAGGTTGCCCGGGGGGCGGGGCGCCGCGGCGGCGACAGGGTGCTCGGGCGCTCCGGAGGCGGCTTGAGCTTCGGGGGCGGCGGGAGCTCCGGGGGCGGCGGGAGCCGGGGACTGCGGGGACGACGGGGAGGACTCACGGGGCGCCGAAGGTATCCCGCCGACCGCGGGCATCGCGGGCCTCCCGGGCGTGGCGGGCTTCCCGGGCCCGGGGGCCTTCGCGGGCGCTCCGGGATTGAGCAGCGCCCCGTGCAGGGCCTGCAGTTCGGGCCCGGGATCGGTGCCGAGCCGGTCCGCGAGCAGCCGGCGTACGGCCTCGTAGGCGGCCAGCGCCTCGGCGGCGCGGCCGGTGTCGCGCAGGGCGCGCAGCCGAAGGGCCTGGAGGGGCTCGTCCAGTGGGTGCTCGTCGCACAGCGCGGTCAGCTCGGGCAGGGAGGGCTCGGCCTGTCCGAGGGCCAGGGCGGCGGTGTGGCGCGCGCGCAGGGTGTCCAGGCGCCGGGTCTCCCAGCGGGCCGCCTCGGCGGTGCGGTCGGGCAGGTCGGCGAGGGCCGGACCGCGCCACAGGGCGAGGGCGTCGTCGAGCGCCACGGCCGCCTTGGCGAGGTCGCCGTCGGCGAGGGCGCGGGTGCCCTCGCCGGCCAGCCGGTCGAAGCGGTGGAGGTCGACGTCGTCGGGGGTGGCGGTGAGCCGGTAACCACCGTCGGCGGAGGCGACCGCGTCCGCGCCGAGCGTCCGGCGCAGCCGCCCGACCAGCGCCTGGAGGGCGCCCGGTGCGTCGGCGGGCGGGTCGCCGTCCCACACCTCCTCCACCAGCAGCCCCGCCGGCACGGCGCGACCGGGCCTGAGGGCGAGCACGGTCAGCAGCGCGCGCAGCCGCGCCCCGCCCACCGGGACGAGGGTGCCGTCGGGGCGGAGAACCTGAGTGGTGCCGAGGATGCGGTAGCGCACGGGGTCCATTGTCCCCGCTGCCGTCGAAGCCGGTCACGGGGTTTTGACGGTGCGGCGCGTGGAGCAGCCGCGGATGCCCACCGGCGGCGGGCGCCGGCGGGACCGCGTCCCGCGACCTCCCGCCGTTGTTCCGGAACCTCCCGCCGCCCGCGGGACGTTTTCCCGGTGCGCCCGGTACGGTCGGGCAGTCCCGCCGGCCCCCCGGCCGGCCCCGCAGGCCCCATGTGTGTCCGACAGCCAGGGAGTCCCATGACCACCGCCACCTCCCGCCCCAGCGACCGGCGGATCAGTCCCGTGTTCCTCGGGATCGTCGCCGTCGCCGCGGTCACCGGCTGGGCCACCTGGACCGGGTTCGCCGAGCAGCCGGGTCTCGCCGTGTTCCTGTTCGTGACGGCCGCGTGGGTCGTGTCGCTGTGCCTGCACGAGTACGCGCACGCCCGCACCGCGCTGCACAGCGGCGACATCTCGGTCGGCGCGAAGGGCTACCTCACGCTGAACCCGGTCAAGTACACGCATGCCCTGCTGAGCATCGTGCTCCCGGTGCTGTTCGTGATCATGGGCGGGATCGGTCTGCCGGGCGGTGCGGTGTTCATCGAGCGCGGGCGGATCCGGGGCCGCTGGCGGCACAGTCTGATCTCGGCCGCGGGCCCGCTGACGAACGTCCTGTTCGCGGTGGTGTGCACGGCCCCGTTCTGGCTGGACGCGCTGGACGGCGTGCCGCGCGACTTCCGGATCGCGCTGGCCTTCCTGGCGCTGCTCCAGGTCACGGCCGCGGTCCTGAACTTCCTGCCGGTGCCGGGCCTGGACGGCTACGGGGTGGTCGAGCCGTGGCTGTCGTACAACGTGCGGCGGCAGGTGGAGCCGCTCGCGCCGTTCGGGCTGCTGATCGTGTTCGCGCTGCTGTGGATCCCGGCGCTCAACGGCGTGTTCTTCGACGCCGTCGACGCGGTCCTGCGCGGCCTCGGGATCAGCGAGGTCGACACCTACTGCGGCTTCGAGCTGTACCGCTTCTGGCAGACGGACGAGCTGTGCTCGGTCGTCGGCTGACGCCGGTCAGCCCGTGACGGACGTGGCGCGGCGGGCGTCCCGGCCGCGCTTGACGTAGTACCAGCACATGTTGGACGACACCCCCGACAGCAGCACCCACACGACGCCGATCAGCACGCTGCCCTGCACGAAGGAGACGACTGCGGCGGCCACGGCGAGTACGCAGACGGCCAGGGCGTAGAGGGCGAGGCGGGGCATGGTGCGGGCTCCTGTCGGGGGACACGTGCGGGTACTGCGGCGAACACGGGCGGTACGGGTACTGCCGTACCGCCGGCACCCACCAGTGTCCCCCATCGCCTCAGACGTCGGTGACGCGGAGCCCGGCGTGTGCCTTGTAGCGGCGGTTGACGGAGATCAGGTTGGCGACGAGCGACTCGACCTGGTGGGCGTTGCGCAGCCGCCCGGCGAAGACGCCGCGCATGCCGGCGATGCGCCCGGCGAGGGCCTGCACGATCTCGACGTCGGCGCGCTCCTCACCGAGCACCATGACGTCGGTGTCGATCTCGTCGATCTCCGGGTCCTGGAGGAGGACGGCGGACAGGTGGTGGAAGGCGGCGGCGACCCGGCTGTCCGGCAGCAGGGCGGCGGCCTGCTCGGCGGCGCTGCCCTCCTCGGGCTTGAGCGCGTAGGCGCCCTTCTTGTCGAAGCCGAGCGGGTTGACGCAGTCGACGACGAGCTTGCCGGCCAGTTCCTCGCGCAGGGCCTCGAGGGTCTTGCCGTGGCCGTCCCAGGGCACGGCGACGATCACGACGTCGCTGCGGCGGGCGGTCTCGGCGTTGTCGGCGCCCTCGACGCCGTGCCCGATCTCCTCGGCGGCAACCTGGGCGCGCTCGGCGGCGCGCGAGCCGACGATCACCTTCTGGCCGGCCTTGGCGAGGCGGTAGGCGAGGCCCTTGCCCTGGGGGCCGGTGCCGCCGAGTACGCCGACGACGAGCCCGGAGACGTCGGGCAGGTCCCAGGGGTCCTTGGCGGGGGCCTTCTGTGCAGCACTGTCGGTAGAGGTCATGGGCCGACCCTACGTCCGTACCGGCCGCCGGACGGGTTCGGGTTCCACCCGGTGTCGGGCCGTTCCGGGTCCGTCCCGGAGCCCCCTCGGACCGTCCCCGGCGCGCCCTCGGACCGTCCCCGGGGAGTTGCGGGCAGTCCTCCGGCCGTTCCCGGGCCCTTCCCCGGGCCGTCCCCGGGTCGGGCGAATTCCGGGCGGATCCCGGGCGGCGCGGTCCGGGGTGCGGCAGGATGCGGGCCCATGGACGCCGTACGGGTCGCGCTGCTGCGGGACGTGCTCGCCGGAACCGAGTGGCTGGGGGCCACCCGGGGGTTCGCCGGGGCGCTGCGGGGGTCCGTGGTCCCGCACGGCGGCGGGCTGCTGCTGGTGGGCACCGCCGGGTACGAGCCCTGGCACCTGGCGGCGCACCTGGTGGACGAGGCCGCCTGGTCGGGGACACCGGAGCTGGCCCCCACGCTCGTACGGCACGACGCGCGCCCGTCGGACCCGGCACACCTCGCGGTGGGTCTCGGGCGGCTGGCGGCGGCCCGGCGCGGGGAGACGCTGCTCGTGGTGACGCCCGACGCCCCGGGAGCCCCGCTGCTGGAACGGGTGCACGACGCCCGCCGGGCCGGCGCGACGGTGCTGGCGCTCGGCACCGGCGAGCGGGAGCTGACGGCCATGGCGCACGAGACACTGACCGTGCCGGAGGGCGCCGAGCTGAACCTGGACACGGTGCAGCACCTGGTCAGCGCGGCGGCCGGCGAGAACACGGTGCCGCCGCCCCGGGGCCGCCGCCGCTTCCGGGACCGCCTCTCCCGGCTGGCCGACCACCTGACGGCCCCGCCTCCGTCCCGCTGGTGACCGGACGTCCGGGCAACGGCGGTCAGTCCCCGTCCGCGCGCCCCTCGGCGGAGGCGTCGTGCCACCTGGGGTCGTTCTCCCACTCCAGGTTGCGCTCGCGGGCGGTCTGCATCGCCTGCTCGGCCTCCGTACGGGACGCGTACGGCCCGAAACGGTCCTTGCCCGGGCAGTCCGGCCCCTCCTCGACCTTCCGGTGCTCCAGGCAGTAGTACCACTCGCCCGGTTTTCCGACCGTGCGCTTCTTGAACAAGGCCATGACCGGCTCCTTTCGCCCACCTGCCGGGGACATGCTCCCGTAGGCCCGCTGGTTAGACTCGCTGACATGTCTGGCCAGTCGCTGCTCGTACCAGGGGAGCTTTCTCCCACCCGTTCCGTACCCGGAAACATCCGCCGGCCCGAGTACGTGGGCAAACCCGCGCCGACGCCGTACACCGGGCCGGAGGTGCAGACGCCGGAGACGATCGAGGCCATGCGCGTGGCCGGCCGGATCGCGGCGCGGGCGATGGAGGAGGCCGCGAAGATCATCGCGCCCGGCGTGACGACGGACGAGCTGGACCGGGTGGCGCACGCGTACATGTGCGACCACGGCGCCTACCCCTCCACGCTCGGCTACCGCGGTTTCCCCAAGTCCCTGTGCAGCTCGGTCAACGAGGTCATCTGCCACGGCATCCCCGACTCCACGGTGCTGCGCGACGGTGACATCGTCAACCTCGACGTGACGGCGTACATCGGCGGAGTGCACGGCGACAACAACGCGACCTACCTCGTCGGGGACGTCGACGAGGAGAGCCGGCTGCTGGTCGAGCGCACCCGCGAGGCACTGGCCCGCGCGATCAAGGCGGTCAAACCGGGCCGGCAGATCAACATCATCGGCCGGGTCATCGAGTCGTACGCGAAGCGGTTCGGATACGGGGTGGTGCGGGACTTCACCGGGCACGGGATCAACTCGTCGTTCCACTCGGGGCTGATCGTCCCGCACTACGACAGCCCGCACGCGACGACCGTCATCCAGCCCGGGATGACGTTCACCATCGAGCCGATGCTGACGCTCGGGACGCACGAGTACGACATGTGGGACGACGGCTGGACGGTCGTCACGAAGGACCGCAAGCGGACGGCGCAGTTCGAGCACACGCTGGTGGTGACGGACTCGGGCGCCGACATCCTCACCCTTCCGTAGCCCCACCGCGTCCCTTCCCAACGCCCGCTCTCCTCGGAGGGCGGGCTTTCGCGTGTCCGGGTACGCTTTTACCGACAGCGCGTCGGAAAAGCATTGACTTAGGTAAGCCTAACCAGAGAAAATCGGCCTCATGGACTCCTTCTCGACCCTCATCCGCACGGCCTCCCACGAGCAGCACGTGGAGGCGGAGACCTCCACCTTCATGAGCGACCTGCTCGGCGGCCGGCTCGGCGTCGACGCGTACGCGCGCTACACCGAGCAGCTGTGGTTCGTCTACGAGGCACTGGAGGCCGGCGCCGGCCGGCTGGCCTCGGACGCGGTGGCCGGGCCGTTCGTCCGGCCGGAGCTGATGCGGCTGGCCTCGCTGGAGCGGGACCTGGCCCACCTGCGCGGCCCGCGGTGGCGCACGGGGCTGACCGCCCTGCCCGCGACCGAGGAGTACGCGGCCCGGGTGCGCGAGTGCGCCGAGCAGTGGCCCGGCGGGTACGTCGCCCACCACTACACGCGCTACCTCGGCGACCTGTCCGGCGGGCAGATCATCCGCGACAAGGCGGAGCGGACGTGGGGCTTCGCCAAGAAGGGCGACGGGGTCCGCTTCTACGTCTTCGAGGAGATCACCAACCCGGCCGCCTTCAAGCGCGAGTACCGCGAGCTGCTGGACGGCATCCCCGCGGACGACCTGGAGAAGCAGCGGGTCGTCGCCGAGTGCAAGCGGGCCTTCGCCCTGAACACGGCGGTCTTCCAGGGGCTGGGCGAGGAGTTCCCGCTGTCGGCGTGAGGCGGACCGGCCGGACCGGCACGACGGCGGCCGGTGCGAAGGCAGCCGGCACGACGGCGGCCGGTGCGAGGGCAGCCGGCACGACGGCGGCCGGTCCGCAGGCACGGCGCCGGGCCGCCGTCACCGCGGTCACCGCTCCAGGCGTACCCGTCCCCCGATCTCGACCCACCCCTCGGGCTGCGGGGCCGTGAGGATCTGCGAGCCGACCCCCTGGGTGATGTTGAGGGCACGCCCCAGCCGCTCGGTCAGCAGCAGCGCCGCCGCGCCCGTCGCCTCCTCCTCGTCGATCCCCCCGGGGCAAGCACCGGCTCCACCGGAGTGGCTGTCGCCGCGCTCATCGACGCGCCCCGGGAAGGCGCGGGCACGGATACGCCCGGCCGCCTCGTCCTCCCAGGCCCAGGCGTAGACCCACTCCCCCGGTGGCGGCACCCGCAGGTCGTCGACCTCGGCGACGGTGGCGTACTGGCGCAGGGTGCGCGGCGGTGCCCACTCGGGGCGGGCCTCGATCCAGCTGAACTCGCCGTCCAGCCGGGCGCCCACCACTCCGGCCGGGGTGACGAGTTCGGGCACGTCGAGCAGCCAGGCCGTGCCGACGCAGGGGTGGCCGGCGAACGGCAGGCGCAGGGTGGGTGTGTAGAGGTCGACGACGCCGCGCTCGGGGTCGTCGACGAACACGGTCTCGCTGAAGCCGAGTTTCGCGGCGAGCTCCTGCCGCTCGGCCCGGTCCGGCAGCACGGAGCCGTCCCGGACGACGCCGAGCTCGTTGCCGTAGCCGCCGTTCGGCGCGCAGAAGACGCGCAGTACGTCGTAGTCAGTCACCGGCGCATTCAAGCATCGCCGGGGCGGCGGGCGCGTCCCGGCCGCGCAGGCCTCCGGGCCGGGGCCGGGAGACGGTGCGGGCCGGGACGCACGGCCCGGCGCGTCCCCTCGCCGCCGGGGAAGCGGAAGAGGGCGCCCCCGTCCTGGGCGCCTGCCGGGCCGCGGCCGGCGGACCGCCGGCGGAGGTGCTCTGCGAACAGCTGCCGTCCGAGGTCCGCGACCGGCCGGTGGAGGTACTGCCGCGCCCGCGCCCGGGGGCGGTGCCGGTCGTCCCGAGGCGCGGTCCGTGACGGGAGGTCACGGTGTGGCCGCTGTACCCGGTCCCGGGGTTCGCGCGCCCCCTCGCCCCGGTAGGGTTCGCCTCCGGGAAGGGGAAGGTGAAGAAGACCTGATGAGCAGGGATCGCGGCCCTCGTAGGCCCCGCAGGCTTGACCAGTGCGCGCTCATAGCCGCCTCGGCGACCGCTTTGTCGTTGACGGCGAGCGGCTGCGTGGTGGTGCACGGAGAGCGCGAGGTGCTCCCCGCGACCACCCGGGCCGAGGCCGCGAAGGCGCTCCAGGAGTTCACCTCCGCGTACAACGCGGCCGACGAGGCGTACGACGCCTCCCTCGACGCCGAGCACACCACCGGCGCCCTCGCCGCCATCGACTCGGCGCGGCTGAAGGCGGGCCGGGCCAACAACCCGGGCGGCAACGCTTCGCACACGCCGCTGGAACTGACGGACGCGAAGTTCACGATCCCGAAGAAGGCGGGCTGGCCGCGCTGGTTCGTCGCGGACGCCAAGGGCAACAAGGGCGGCGACTCGCGCTGGGTGCTGGTCTTCACCCGGGACGGCCTGGAGGAGACCTGGCAGGCCGCGTACCTGACGCTGGTCCCTCCCGGGAAGATGCCCGAGATCAAGACCGACCGGGACGGCTGGGCCGAGGCCGTCCCCGCGAACACCACCGGCCTGGCCGTCCCGCCCGCCGGCCTGAGCAAGGGCTACACGACGTATCTGAAGGACGGCGGGAAGGCGTTCGCGGACGGCGCCCACACCAGTTCCTGGCGGCAGTCGCGCGAGAAGCGGTCGATCCGCCCCGGCCTGGTCACGCAGTTCATCGACGAACCGCTGACGGACGGCGACTACGCGCCGCTGGCGCTGCGTACCGAGGACGGCGGGGCGCTGGTGTTCTTCACCACGCGGCACTTCGAGAAGCGGACCGCCGCGCAGGGCACGTCGGTGCCGGCCCCGAACAAGGACGTGCTCGCGCTGACGGACGGTGAGATCAAGCAGTCCCTGACGATGGAGTTCGTCTCCAACCAGATCGCGCTCGACCCGGCGGACGGCTCGGGCGGCGGGCAGGTGTCGGTCCTGGGGCGGGTCCAGGGGCTGACGTCGGCGAAGGGCGAGTAGCGGCGGCGGGTGGCGCCGCGCCGGCTCAGCGGCGCAGGGGCCAGGCCGTGCCCGCCTGGTCGCTCTCCTCGCCGGCGTGCCGGGCGCACGCGTCCGTGAGGGTCTCCAGCAGGGTCAGCGGGTCCGGCAGCGGGTGCTCGGGGCCGCGCACCCAGTGCACCGTCCGGTCCTCACCGGGCAGCCGGGCGGGCGGTACGAGGACGTAGGAGCCCCGGCAGTGCCAGCGCAGACCAGGGTGCTCGTCCATCGTCTCGGGGTGGCAGTCCAGCTCGCAGGGCCACCATTCGTCCTCGTCCTCGGGAGTGCCGCGGGTGAGGGTGAAGAGCAGCATGCGGCCGTCGTCGCTCTCGGCGACCGGGCCGACCTCGACACCCGCGTCGAGCAGGCGCTGAAGCGCCTCACGACCGGCCTGGAGGGGGACGTCGAGGACGTCGTGCACCAGGCCGGTCGCGGTGATGAAGTTGGCCTCGGGCTGGTGGCGGGCCCAGCGCTCGATCTGCGCGCGGTCGGTGGTGGACTGCGTCTGCCAGGCGAAGGACACCGGGTGCCGGGCGGGGGTGGGGCAGCCGACGCGGTCGCAGGAGCAGCGGTATCCGGCCGGGTGCGCGGCGGGCGCCAGGGGCAGTCCCGCACCGGCGGCGGCGAGCAGCAGGTCCTCCCGGCCACCGTCACCGGCGGCCTCCTTGGGGCGGCGTCCGCGCAGCCACTGGGAGAGTTTGCCCTGCAGGCCGCTCCGACCGCCGAACTCCGCGCTCATCTAGCCCCTTCGCCTCGCCGTCGTGCGCACCAGCATGCCCTATGGTCGCACCATTCCGCGCTTCGGGGTCGGGAAGGGACAAACTTCCCCGGCCGGGTTTCCCCCGTCGGGTGTCCCCGGCCGGGCCTCGTCGCCGGGCTCCGCGGTCATCGCGGCGCGAGCCCGTGGAGCGCGTAGTCGACGAGTGTGTCGGTGTAGGCGTGGGAGATCGGCCCCGTGTGCTGGAGCCAGCGCTGGGCGAGCGGGGAGACGAAGAGCTCCAGTGCGATGCGCGGATCGATCTCCGGCCGTACGTGGCCGGCCTCCTGGGCGGCGCGCAGCCGGTCGGCGTGGAGTTGGAGCGACGGCTCCAGGAGCCGGGCGACGAACTCCCGGCCGAGCTGTTCGTTGACGACGCCCTCCGCGGCCAGGGCGCGGTAGGGGGCTTCGAACTTCGGATCCCGCAGTTCGTCGACGGTGGCGCGCAGCACGGCCTTGAGGTCGGCGGCGAGGTCGCCGGTGTCCGGGATGGCGTACGCCTCCTCGCCGGCGGCCTGCACGGCCCGCTCGCCCAGGTCGAGGAAGGCCTCCAGCAGGACGTCCGCCTTCGAGGACCACCAGCGGTAGATCGTCTGCTTGCCGACGCCGGCGCGGGCGGCGATGCCCTCGATGGTGGTCTTCGGGTAACCGACCTCCGCGACGAGCGCGAGGGCGGCGTCGTAGATGGCCTGGCGGGACCGCTGGCTGCGCCGGGTGGCGTCGGGGTTCTGCCGGTCGCGGGAGGTTGTCGGGGTGGGGTCTGTCTTCTGGACGGCCATGGATCCGAATTTACCAGGTTGACAAGACGGTGCGTCTCGCCGGACAGTGGACCGCGGAACCGATCGAGACGATACGTCTCGTATTCATGTCCGTACCGAGAGGGGAGATCCCATGTCCCGAGGTGGAGCCGGAAACATGCTGGGCGTCGGCGGCACGCGCCGCAACCTCACCCGCGACGCCCTGCGCGGCGGCGACCGGACCGGCCGGATCGGCGGCGGACCGGACCCGCGGGCCCGGAAACGCGAACTGCTGCGCAGGCTCCAGGAGCGGCAGGGCAAGGACCGGGAGGAGGCCGCCGCGAGCGACGGGACGTCGTGAGCAAGGGAAGGCGGAGGGCCTTCCGGACGGCGTCGGCCGGCCGGCGCCGCCGGGGAGGCGTCGCCCGGGAGGCCGCCACCGGGCCGGCCCGGGGTGCGGCAGGACGCACCCCGCCGGTCAGTGGGGCTGCGTCCGCGCGTTCTCCAGGTAGTGCAGGACGGCCGCCACGCGCCGGTCGACCTGGTCGGCCGGGGACAGGTCGAGCTTGGCGAAGATGCTGCGGATGTGCTTGTGGACCGCGCCGTCGGTGACGACGAGCCGTCCGGCGATGGCGCTGTTGCCCAGGCCCTCGGCCATCAGAGCGAGCACCTCCCGCTCGCGCGGGCTGAGACGCTCCAGGCGGGTGTCCTGGCGGGTCCGGGTGAACAACTGGGCGACGACCTCCGGGTCGATGGCGGTGCCCCCGGCCGCGACCCTGCGCAGCGCGCGCATGAATTCCTCGACCCGCCCGACACGCTCCTTGAGCAGGTAACCGAGGCCGCCTACCCCGCCGGTGAGCAGGTCGGTGGCGAAGGACTGCTCGACGTACGCGGACAGCACCAGGACGGCCGGCGCGGGGCGGCGGCGCCGGGCCTCGACGGCCGCGCGGACGCCCTCGTCGGTGTGCGTGGGCGGCATGCGTACGTCCAGGACGGCCACGTCGGGCTCGTGCTCGTCGATGGCGGCGAGCACCGACTCGGCGGTGTCCGCGGTGGCGACCACGTCCAGGCCCTCCGCGCGCAGCAGCAGGGCGAGTCCCTCGCGCAGCAAGGGGTCGTCCTCGGCGATCACGATCCGCAGGGGGCGGTCCGCGCCGCCGGTCGTGCCACGGTCTTCACGTTCCACGGGGAGGTCCACTTCCAGGGTCGTCGGTCCGCCGGGCGGGCCGGCCCGGCGCGGGGTGCCGTCGTGGGCCGCGAGGCGGTGCCGGACACCGGTCGGGGGCGAACCGCCGCCCTCGTCCGCACCGCCCCGGCCGTCGTCCTGGAGGGAGGCTCGCCGGCCGCGCCGTTCCGCGGTGTCGCCGTGCGCCCCTCCCCCGCCCTTCGGCCGACGACCCTACTGGCTCCGGGGCAGGCCGTCATGTCCGGCCGCACGCCGTGCCCTCTACGCCTTCGACGGCGGCCAGGGATCGCCCCAGTCCGCGTCGCGGGCGGCCTTGTACAGGTCGCCGTGGCGCTTGGTGACCGTCCGGCGGCCGAGCTGCTCGTGCGGGCCGGACGGCGACGTCTCGCACAGGTCGAGCAGGACCTGCCCCTTGCGGATCTGCGGACGCCGGACCACCCGGGAGGCGGCGGGGCCGGCCGGGAACCGGGTGGCGGCGACGTAGCTGAACTTCTCGTCCTCGTAGGCGAGCGAGCCGCCCTTGACCTGACGGTGCAGGGAGGAACGGCTGACCCGGGCCGCGAAGTGGCACCAGTCCGTGCCGGGCACGATGGGGCAGGCGGCGCTGTGGGGACAGGGGGCGGCGACCTGGAACCCGGCGGCGATCAGCCGGTCGCGGGCCTCGATGACGCGGGCGTAGCCGTCGGGGGTGCCGGCCTCGACGATCACGACGGCCTGCGCGGCGGAGGCGGCGGCGTCGACGAGCGCGTCGCGGTCGGGCCCGGTCAGCTCGTTGAGGACGTAGGAGACGGTGACCAGATCGGTGCTCTCGACGGTGAGCGCCGCTGAGATCCGTGAGCGCTGCCAGCGGACGTCGCGCAGGGCGGGGCGGGCGGCGGCGATCTCCCGGCCGAGGGCGAGCGCGGGCTCGGCCCAGTCGAGCACGGTCACCGGGCGAACGCCCTCCCACGTGTCGCTGACCGCCCAGGTCGCCGCGCCGGTCCCGCCGCCGATGTCGACGTGGCTCCCGGGCACCCACCCGGGCACCGTGTCCGCGAACGCCGCCAGCGCCGACCGCACGGCCGCGAAGGTCGCCGGCATGCGGTACGCGGCGTAGGCGACGACGTCGGCGCGGTCCCGCAGGATCGGGGCGTCGGTCGGGGTGGCCCCGCGGTAGTTGGCGATCAGCCGCTCCACGGCCTGGGCGGCCTGCCGGGGCGGCAGCCCGTCGACCAGGTCGGCGAGGGCGGCACGCAGGGCGTCGGCGGGGGTGGCGGGGTCGTTCACCCGGTGATTCTACGGGGCGGGCCGAGTGGGACGGTCGGGCCGGCGGTGCGCGGGGGTACGGGCGGTCCTCCCCCACCGAACCCGGCTCGCGCGGGCCGCCGCGGGCGCCCCGCTCAGGTCTCCCGCACCGCCCGCACCGCGCGGGCCACCCGCGTCCCCAGCGCCGCCCGGGGCCGGTTGTCGGGGGCGCGGCGACGGGGATGGACCGTGTTGGCGAGGAGGATCGCGAACGTGTCCGTCGCCCGGTCGAGGACCAGCATCGTGCCCGTGAAGCCGGTGTGTCCGGCCGCGCCGTGCCCCGCCAGCTCGCCCATGAACCACGGCTGGTCCAGGGCGAACCCGAGCCCCGGCTCGGTCAGGAGCAGTTCCACGAAGTCGGGGCCGAGGATGCGCGCCGGCCCGTACGAGCCGCCCGCGAGCAGCGTGCGGCAGAAGACCGCGAGGTCCCGGCCGGTCGAGAACAGCCCCGCGTGGCCGGCCACCCCACCGAGTGCCCACGCGTTCTCGTCGTGGACGACGCCGCGCAGCATCCCGCGGTCCGCCTTGGCCCACGGCCGCCGCTGGTCCTCCGTCGCCGCCGCGCCGGGGCACGGCCCGAAGTGGGTCGCCGTCATGCCCAGGGGCCGGGTGATCCCGTCGTGGACGAGGACGTCGAGGCCGCGGCCGGTGACGCGTTCCAGGACCTGCTGGAGGAGGAGCATGTTCAGGTCCGAGTAGCAGTACGTGCCGGGCACCCCCACCGGCGGCTCCGCGCGCAGTCGCCGCAGCCGTTCCTCGTCGTCGGCGCAGTCGTACAGCGGCAGTTCGGGCCGCAGCCCGGAGGTGTGGGTGAGCAGCTGCCGCACGGTGACGCGGTGTGCGGCGGCCGCACGGAAGTCCGGCAGGTAGGCGCCGACCTCCGCGTCGATGCCGAGGGTGCCCCGTTCGATCTGCTGCACGGCGGCGACCGCCGTGAACACCTTGGTGAGGGACGCCAGGTCGAAGGGCGTACGGACGGCCGTCGGCACGCGGGAGCGGGCGGGCAGTTCCACGCCCGTGTCGGTGCGCGGGTCGTAGGACGCGTAGCGCACGGCCCAGCCCGCCGCCTCCTCGACGGCGAGCACGGGTCCGCGGCCGACGGCCACGACGGCGCCCGCCGCCCAGGGACGCTCGCCGGCGGTGAGGCCGTGCACCTCCTCGACGACACGGCGGAGCTGCTCGGGGTCGAGTCCGGCCCGTTCCGGCGTGTCGCTGCGCAGTCTCGGAGCGCTCAGCTCTCTTCTCCCTCCCCGGGCGCACGCCCGGCCGTCGTCCGTCCTGCCGTACGCCCGGCCACCTGTCCTGCCACCTGTCCTGCCGCCTGTCCTCCTGCCTGTCCGGCGGCAGGACGGCACATCCCGACCAGGAACCCGAACGCCACCAGCGCCGCCACCAGCTGGACGACGGCCATGGGCAGGGCGGTGTCCTCCCCCGCGATCCCGACGAGCGGGGAGGCGATGGCACCGATGAGGAAGGAGGACGTGCCGAGCAGCGCGGAGGCGGAACCGGCGTTCTTCCTGACCCGCAACAGGGCGAGGGCCTGGGTGTTGGGCAGGCTGATGCCCATCGCGGACATCAGCACGAACAGCGCGGCGGCGACCGGCACCAGGCCGACCTCGCCGAAGACGCCCAGGGACATCAGGAGCAGGGCGGTCGCGGCGGCGATGACGATCAGGAGGCCGAGACCCAGCACGCGGTCCAGGCGGGCCCGTCCGACCAGGATCTTGCCGTTGATCTGGCCGACGACGACCAGGCCGATCGAGTTGATGCCGAACAGCAGGCTGAACGTCTGCGGGGAGGCGCCGTAGATCTCCTGGATGACGAACGGGGACGCCGAGACGTAGGCGAACAGCGAGGCGAAGGCGAAGCCGCCCGCGAGCATGTACCCGGTGAAGGCGCGGTCGGCGAGCAGACCGCGCATCGCGTGGAGGGTGTCGCCGACGCCGCCGGCGTGCCGTTCGGCGGCCGGCAGGGTCTCGGGGAGCTTGGCCCAGACGATCCCGCCCAGCACCGCTCCGACCACGGTGAGCACGACGAACACGCCCCGCCAGTCCGTCACGCGCAGGATCTGCCCGCCGATGAGGGGCGCGACGACCGGGGCGACACCGGAGATCAGCATGAGGGTGGAGAAGAAGCGGGCCATGGCCATGCCGTCGTACAGGTCACGGACGACGGCCCGGGAGATGACGATCGCGGCGGCGCCCGCGAGTCCCTGCACCAGCCGGAAGGCGATGAGGAGTTCCACGGAGTGCGCGATCGCGCACAGGGCGGTGGCGACGACGTAGACGGCGAGGCCGGCCAGGAGCGGGCGGCGGCGGCCCCACTTGTCGCTCATCGGTCCGACCACGAGCTGGCCGAGGGCCATGCCGGCCAGGCAGGCGGTGAGCGTGAGCTGGACGGTGGCGGCGGGTGCGCCCAGGGTCCGGGTGACCTCCGGGAGCGCGGGGAGGTACATGTCCATCGCCAGCGGCGGCGTCGCGGTCAGGCTGCCGAGGATGAGTGTGACGAGCAGCCCGGTGCGGCGGGTGGCACGCAGCGTGCGGGCGGCCGGTCCCGTCTCCGGACCGGCCGCCTGTGCGGTCTGCGCACTCTGTGCGGTCTGCGTGGTCTGCGTCGCCTGCGTGGTCTTGGTGATGTCCGTGGCCTGTGTGGTTTTCGTGGCCTGCGTGGCCAGGGTGGTTTTCGGTGTGGTGTCCGGTGCGGTGGTCGTGTCCGGTGACTCGTGCGGTATGGACGGCCCGCGCTCGGGCATGTGCCCCTCCCTCTTCGACAGATCCGGCACCTATGCTCTCAGCTCGTACGGACTTGAACGAACAGACTTGAACGAACCTGAACGAGGGTGGGGCAGGGTGTCAGTGGAGACCGGACAGAAGGTGCGCTGGGGAATTCTGGCGACCGGCGGTATGTCGGCGAGGTTCACGGCGGATCTGGTCGATCTGCCGGACGCGGAGGTCGTGGCGGTGGCCTCGCGGACCGAGGCGTCGGCGAAGGCGTTCGCGGAGCGGTTCGGGATACCCCGGGCGTACGGCGACTGGGAGACGCTGGCGCGGGACGAGGACGTCGACGTGGTGTACGTCGCGACCCCGCACTCGGCGCACCGGGCGGCCGCCGGCCTGTGCCTGGAGGCGGGGCGGAACGTGCTGTGCGAGAAGCCGTTCACGCTGAACGTGCGCGAGGCGGAGGAACTGGTCGCACTCGCCCGTCGGGGCGGCAGCTTCCTGATGGAAGCGATGTGGATGTACTGCAACCCGATGGTGCGGCGGCTGAAGACGCTGGTCGACGACGGCGCGATCGGCGAGGTCCGCAGCCTGCAGGCGGACTTCGGGCTGGCGGGGCCCTTCCCTCCGGCGCACCGCCTGCGGGACCCGGCGCAGGGCGGCGGCGCGTTGCTCGACCTGGGCGTGTACCCGGTGTCGTTCGCCCAGCTGCTGCTCGGTGAGCCGTCGGACATCGCGGCGCGGGCGGTGCTCTCGGAGGAGGGCGTCGACCTCCAGACGGGCGCACTGCTCTCCTACGGGAGCGGCGCTCTCGCCTCGGTGCACTGCTCCATCACCGGCGGTACGCCCAACTCCGCCTCGGTCACGGGCTCCCGGGGCCGTATCGACGTCCCGGACGGCTTCTTCTTCCCGGAGCGCTTCGTGCTGCACCGGGACGGCCAGGAGCCGGAGGAGTTCCGGGCCGACCCGGCCGACGGGTCCCGGGACGGCCTCCACCACGAGGCGCGGGAGGTGATGCGCGCCCTGCGCGCCGGTGAGACCGAGTCCCCGCTGGTCCCGCTCGACGGCACCCTGGCCGTGATGCGGACGCTCGACGCGATCCGGGACCGCGTCGGCGTCCGCTACCCGGGAGAAACGGGCGCGCCGGTCGTCACGCCGGCTTGAGCCCCTGCTCCCCCACCTCCGTCACGAACGACGCGGCGGTCGTGAGCGGCGCGCCCTCGGTGGTCACGTGGGACACCGTCTTGAAGTCGACGCGCGCCAGTCGGCGGTCGAGCGAGACGGTCGCGTAGCCGCGCCGCCCGTCGAAGAACTTCAGGTGCGGGTTGGCGGCCATGAGCGTGTCCCAGTTGGACGGCTTCTCCGAGCCGTCGCGGCCGCTCGTGACGGAGGTGGTGACGATCTCGGTGCCCAGGGTCCGGGAGCCGGGGTCGTCGAAGTCGCGCTTGATGTCGAAGCCGTAGTGCACGTGCACGTCGCCGGTGAGGACCATCAGGTTCTCGACACCGGCGGCCTGCGCGCCGGCCAGCACCCGTTCGCGGGAGGCCGGGTAGCCGTCCCAGGAGTCCATGGAGACCTTGGACGGTGAGGCGGTGGAGTTGAACCGCTGCGAGAAGGTGACCTGCTGGGGGACCACGTTCCACAGGGCGTCCGACCGGTGCCAGCCGTTGATCAGCCAGCGTTCCTGCGCGTCGCCGGTCATCGTGCGCGAGGGGTCCTCGGACTCCGGTCCCGGGAACTGCCAGCCGTCGCCGTAGGCCTGGTTGGAGCGGTACTGGCGGGTGTCGAGCACGTCGAACTGGGCCAGCCGGCCCCAGTGCAGGCGGCGGTAGAGCCTCAGGTCGGCGCCGTCGGGCAGCTGCGGGCGGCGCAGCGGCATGTTCTCCCAGTAGGCGCGGTAGGCGGCGGCCCGCCGGATGAGGAACTCCTCCGGCGGGACGCTGTTCTCGGGTGTCCCGCCTGCGTAGTTGTTCTCGGTCTCGTGGTCGTCCCAGGTGACGACGAACGGGTGCGCGGCGTGCGCGGCCCGCAGGTCGGGGTCGGACTTGTAGAGGGCGTACCGCAGGCGGTAGTCCTCCAGGGTCACCGTCTCGTGGTTGAAGTGGGCGGGCAGGGTGCCGGCCGGGTAGGCGCGGGAGCCGCCGACGTCGTTGACGGCGTACTCGTAGAGGTAGTCGCCGAGGTGGAGGACGACGTCCACGTCCTCCTGGGCGAGGTGCCGGTAGGCGGTGTAGTGGCCCTGGTCGTAGCGCTGGCAGGAGACCAGGCCGAAGGTGAGGCCGGAGACCCGGCTGCGCCCGGCGGGCGCGGTGCGGGTGCGGCCGGCCGGGCTGACCCAGCGGCCGGCGCGGAAGCGGTAGTAGTAGACGTGGCCGGGGGCGAGGTGGCCGACCTCGACGTGGACGGCGTGGTGGAACTCGGGGTGGGCGGTGGCCCTGCCCCGTCTGACGACGCGGCGGAACCGTTCGTCGAGGGCCAGCTCCCAGTCGACGGTGACGCGTTCGGCGGGCAGTCCGCTGTCGGCCTGGTACGGGACGGGGGCCAGGCGCGTCCACAGCAGGACGGAGTCGGGCTGCGGATCACCGGAGGCGACGCCGAGCGTGAAGGGGTCGTCGGTGAGCCGTGCCGCGTCGAGTTCGGCGGCGCTCGCGGTGCCGGCGGCCGGCAGGTTCACGGAGAAGGCGAGCGCGGCGGCGGCGCCGGTGACGGTCAGGAAGCGGCGGCGGCCCAGGTGCCGGGCGGCGGCGCGGAGTTCGGGCGCGTGCGAGGGCTGGGCCTGGTGGTGCGCGGGTGTCATCCGTTCCTCCCCTTGCGGTGGTTGCAAGGGGCATTCGACGGGCCGGGAACGGCACATCCTTGGCGCGGACATGGCGAGTTCATGGCGAAAGGATGAGTTCCGCATGATCGTCGACCCGTACGCTGCCGACTCATGAACACCGTGAGAACCACTGACGAGGAACCGAACGGCAGGGAACGGACCGGCAAGGGACAGGCCGGAGAAGAACAGGCCCGCAGGGAACAGGTCGGCAGGGAACAGGCCGGCGCGGAACGGGCGCAGCGCGTCGCCGTCGTCACGGGCGCCGGTTCCGGCATCGGCCGGGCGGTCGCCCTCGAACTGCTGGCAGCCGGCTGGTCGGTGACCCTGGCCGGGCGGCGCCCCGGGGCCCTGGAGGAGACGGCCGCCCTGGCACCCGCGGGCAGCACGGCGCTCACCGTACGCGCCGACGTGTCACAACCCGACGACGTGGCGGCCCTGTTCGCCGCCGTACGCGACCGCTTCGGGCGGCTGGACCTGCTGTTCAACAACGCCGGGACGTTCGGTCCGGGCGGCGTGCCGGTCGAGGAACTGCCCTACGAGGCGTGGCGGCACGTCGTGGACACCAACCTCAACGGCGCCTTCCTGTGCGCGCAGGCGGCGTACCGGCAGATGAAGGAGCAGGACCCGCGGGGCGGCCGGATCATCAACAACGGCTCGATCTCGGCCCACACGCCGCGCCCGCACTCGGTGGCGTACACGGCGACGAAGCACGCGCTGACGGGCCTGACCAAGTCACTGTCGCTGGACGGCCGGCCCTACGGCATCGCGGTCGGCCAGATCGACATCGGCAACGCGGCGACCGACATGACGGCCGGGATGCAGACCGGCGCGCTCCAGGCCAACGGGGAGACGGCACCCGAGCCCGTGATGGACGTCGCCGACGTGGCGCGCACGGTGCGGCACATGGCGGAGCTGCCGCTGGAGGCGAACGTGCAGTTCGCGACGGTCATGGCGACGGCGATGCCGTACGTGGGGCGGGGCTGAGGCCCCCCCGGCCCTGCCCGGTCCCGCCCCGGCCCGTCCCGGCCCCTCCCGGCCCCTCCCGGCCCGTCCCGCCCCGATTCACACAATCGGAATTTCCGGATCCGCTGTATTGCGGCCGGTGGCGAACATATGCTCAACTCTCCTTCACGAGAGCTTCACACGTGGAGCGTTGGGCTTCGGTAACTCCGCGGACCATTCCGAGGGGGGAGGCGGCAGCCGTTCCGCCACACCGGATGGGGGTGGATCCCGCGGGGAACCGCGGGGTACGCACCGGTGGGCGGAACGGCTGCCGCACAGATCACCGCCCGGGTCAGCGCCCCGGGATCCGGTCGGCCTCCGCCCTCTGCTCCCCACCGAGCGGCCCCTTCGCCGGCGCGCCCGCGTTCTCCCCGGCCTGTGCGGCGTTCTCCCCGGCCTGTGCGGCAGTCTCCTCGGCCTGCCTGACGGCCTCCTGGGCCTGCGCGGCGGAACGGACCCCGGCTGTCGGCACGGCGCGCGGGCTGCGGCCCACAGCCGGGCCGGGGCTCCCTGTGCGGGCGTACGGCCGCCCGCGGTGAGGCGGGACCGGTCCGCCGGCCCTGTGCCGCTTACGCCTGCCCGGTCTCGAACCGCGCGATCCGCCCGTCCTCACCCACGGTGAAGCTCCACCGCGTACGCATCTCGCCCCAGGTGTCGTTGCTGTAGCGGGCGATGAGGGCGCGACCGCCGTTCGACTCGTTGTCGACCTCCATGTGGCCGTGGGAGGAGAAGATCTCCTGGTCGATCCACTGGGCGAGGTCCCGGTCGTCCCCGTCGTCGGCCATGGTGGCGTCCGGCGCGAGCAGCGCGAGGAAGGCCTCGCGGTCGTGGGCGTTGACTGCGGCGACGAAGGCGCGGACGGCCGGGTCACTGAGTCGCGTGGTCTGAATGGTCATGCCGGCCAGCGTCACACCGCCTCCGGGCCCTCGCCACCCGACCGGCCACCCGGTCCGACCCCCGGCCCGACCCCCGACCCGACCGGCCACCCGGCCCGACCCGCCCCGGCCCGTCGCCGGACCGGGTGACCGGCCCGCCGCGTGGGCCCACCACCCGAACGGCGTCCGCGGCGGGCCCGCGCGGCGCGGGCGGGCGACGGTGGGGAGACGAGCCGCCGCCGTCTGCGAGGGAGTCGACGTGAACTGTTTTGACCGGCGTGATCTGGGGCTGCTGCTGCTCCGACTGGGTACCGGTGGCGTCCTGGCCGCGCACGGCGCGCAGAAGCTCCTCGGCTGGTTCGGCGGCGGCGGGATCGAGGGCACCGGCCAGGCCATGGAGGCCATGGGCTACGCGCCGGGCCGGGCCAGCGCCACCGCGGCGGGCCTCGCCGAGGCCGGTGGCGGAGCGCTGCTGGCACTGGGACTGGCCACCCCGGCCGCGGGTGCGGCGGCGGCCGGAGCGATGGCGGGCGCCGCGGCGGTGCACGTCCCGAGCGGCTTCTTCGCCCAGGCCGGCGGCTACGAGTACGCGGCGTCGCTCGGTCTGACGGCCGTCGGCCTCGCGGTCACGGGCCCGGGCCGCCTCTCCCTGGACCACGCCCTCGGCCACACCGTCAACCGGAACTGGATGGTCCCGGTGGCGTTCGCGGCGACGGCCGCGGCCACGACGGTGGTCGTGGGGGCGCGCAACAAGCGGGTGCGGAAGGCGGCGGAGGAGCAGCAGGAACCCCTGTTCGACTGACGTGGCGGTCACATACCGCTCGCCGCGCCACCCGTGGCAGGCTGCCGCGCATGAGCGACGACGATCACGGCAGCCCGCCCGCCGGCCTCTGGGACACCATCGACGACCTGTGGCGGTGGCTGGAGACGGACCAGCCCGTCGGCGGCGGGGAGGGCCTCCTGCTGCGCATGCTGAAGCTGTCCGAGGAGGTCGGCGAGGTCGCCGAGGCGGTGATCGGCGCGACCGGCCAGAACCCGCGCAAGGGCGTCACCCACACGTGGGAGGACGTCGAGGCGGAGCTGTGCGATGTCGTGATCACGGCGCTGGTGGCCCTGCGGACGCTGACGCCTCAGGCGCGGGAGGTGTTCGGGCGGCATCTGGCGCGGGTGGCGGAGCGGTCCCTGGGGGCACCGGGGACGCCGGCCGCCTGAACGTGGCGGAGCCCGGGAGTCGTATCCAGCTCCCGGGCCCCTGGGGATGCCACCCAATTGCGCACGCCGGCGGGGTTTAAGAGGACGGATCAGTCATCATGCCGTCGTGTTCTGCCTTTGAACTACCGCACCAGGTGAGAGGTGCAGGCGAGAGTCGAACTCGCACTCGACGGCGTTCGTCCGTCCCCGGTCGATCCGGCGATCGGTGGCAATACTGAAGCTGGAGCGAGAGTCTGAGATTGACGGCCCGGACGGTTGTCGCCCGCGCCTCTTCAGGCTGAACTTCAGTTTCAGCTTGCGCTCATCGCGCGAACCGGTCCTCAATCCGGCCCGCGCCTGTCGCGCACCCCCGCGCTCGCACGCGGGGGCGTTCGTGGAGGCCACCCGTGTCCGGGCGGCCTGTGCTTCAGCCGAACAGGTAGCCGAACACCGCGTCGCCGACCCGCTGGTCGGTGACCTCGGCGCCGTTGGCCTCCTCGCGGGCGAACTTCACGGCCTGCTGGAGCTTCTCGACCCGCTCCAGCAGCTCGTTCACCCGCCGCGCCGGAAGCGCTCCGGAGAACTTCACGGTCGTCCAGTACCCGATGGGCACGTCCTCGTAGTACACCTCGACCTGCGCCGGGTGCTTGTCCGTCGCCTCGGCCTTGACGTGGTTGCGCGGGACCTTCTTCGTCCGGATCGTGCGGACCGGGTCCGTCTTCCACCAGTCCGTGGACGGGTCCTGGGACCAGGACTCGGCGGCGTCGAGCGTGGGGAGCTTCTTGACGAAGGTGTGCAGGTCGGTGAGCTGCTTCTCCAGGAAGAGCAGGTAGCTGACCGGGACGTCCGCGACGACCGTCCGCCCGTCGACCGTGACGTCCGCGCGGGCCGCGCAGTTCGCCCAGTCCTTCGTCGCCGTCACGTCGAAGAGCCGCGTCAGCGACGCGGACATCTCGCGCAGCACGTCCTCGGCCCGCACCTGCACCCGTGTGGACTCGGGCGGCAGCTGCTCGCCCTCCTCGTCCTTCGGCTGGTACGTGCGCGAGATCCCGGCGAGCAGCGCCGGCTTCTGCACCTTCTGGTGCGCCGCGGTGATGTCCTGGAGCGATCTGCTCTTGACGCCCTTTTCGACAGCGATGATCTGGTTCAGCTTCGCCATGTCGGTCCCCCTTCGAACAGGCACGAACCTATCCCAGTGCCTCGGGGGCGCGCACGTCCTTTCGGTGCCGGCGGACGCTCGTGCGGCACGGCGGCCGGAACCGCCGTGCCCCACCACGTGCCCGGTTCAGCCCGTGCTGCAGGAGACCGTGGGCCAGGCCCAGTTGCCGTTGGCCTGGATGGTGGCACCCCAGTTGTTGCCGCCGCCGTTCGACTTGGCGGTCAGCGTCTGCGCACTGGGATAACTCGCGTTGACGTTCCAGGTGGACAGCACCTTCGCCGGGGACGGCACGTTCATCGTCACGGTCCAGTCACTCGCCCCACTGACCGAGACGTTGAGGTTGTACCGGTCCCCCCACCGCTGCCCCGCCGACAACGTGGCGGTGCAGCCACCACCACCGCCGCCACCGCCACCACCACCGCCCCCGCTGCCGCCGTCGGGGGCGACCGCGCGGCCGGTCTGCGGCGAGATCATGCCGGAGCACAGGCCCTTGCTCTCCAGGGTCCGCGCGATGCGCGGAATGGCCGCGAGCGTGTTGGCGGACCAGTCATGCATGAGCATGACCTGGCCGTTGCCCAGCCGGGAAGCGGCCTGCACGATCGCGTCGGTACTGGCGTTGTTCCAGTCCTGCGAGTCGACGTCCCAGATCACCTCGGTCAGCCCGTACTTGGCCTCGACCGCCCGCAGCGTGGCGTTGGTCTCACCGTACGGAGGGCGGAACAGCTTCGGCGTGCCACCGCCCGCGCTCGCGATGGCCTGCTGGGTCCGGGAGATCTCCGAGTCCATCTGGGACTGGCTCAGCTGGGTCATGTGCGGGTGGGTGTAACTGTGGTTGGCGACCCACATGCCGGCGTCGACCTGGGCCCGGACCAGCGACGGGTTCTGGGCCGCGTACTGGCCCTGGTTGAACATGGTGGCCCGCAGCCCGTTCTGCCGGAGCGCGTTGAGCAGGGCCTGGGTGGTGCCGGAGGGGCCGTCGTCGAAGGTGAGCCCGACGTAGCCGTTGCAGGCGGCGGCCTGCGCGGGCGCGGCGTCGGCGGCGACGGTGCCCGCGGCGGCCAGCGCGGCGACGGCCACCCCGGTGACGAGGGAACGCAGTGACGGGCGTGGTCTGGTGCGCATACGAGTGGGTCCTCCTCTCCTCGTGTCAGGTGCGGTCAGCCCGTGCTGCAGGAGACCGAGGGCCAGGTCCAGTTGCCGTTGGCCTGGATGGTGGCACCCCAGTTGTTGCCGCCGCCGTTCGACTTGGCGGTCAGCGTCTGCGCACTGGGATAACTCGCGTTGACGTTCCAGGTGGACAGCACCTTCGCCGGGGACGGCACGTTCATCGTCACGGTCCAGTCACTCGCCCCACTGACCGAGACGTTGAGGTTGTACCGGTCCCCCCACCGCTGCCCCGCCGACAACGTGGCGGTGCAGCCACCACCGGAGCCGGTGCCGCCGACCGTGATGTTGGAGCTGCCGCTGCTCTGGTAGCCCTCGGTGGCCATGATCATGTAGTAGCTGAAGTTGCCCAGCGGCATTCCGGCCCGCGCCCACGCGTCGAAGTGGTTGCCGGTGGTGATGGTGCCACCGGTGCGCTTGGCCTGCCGCACGCTCCAGTACTGGTCGAAGGTGCGGGTGCCTTCGACGGAGGGCGCGTTGTGGCGGGTGGTCTTGTAGATGTCGTAGGTGCCGCCGTCGCTGGTCACGGTGCCCTTGTACTCGCCCGTGGGCCGGTAGGTGCCCCAGTTGTCGACGATGTAGTACTCGACGAGCGGGTTCGACGTCCACCCGTAGAGGGTCAGGTACGCGTTGCCGGACGGGTTGAAGGTGCCGGAGTACTGCACGGTCCTGCGTCCGCCGTTGCTCCAGCCCTTGCCCGCGACGAAGTTGCCGGTGTTCCGCCACGAGGTGCTGTACTGGCCGCCGGAGCCCATGTCCATGGAGACGGTGCCCTGGCTGTCGGTCCAGAACGAGTAGTAGTAGCCGTTGTTGGTGCCCTCCTGGTTGGTCGTGACGACCGTGCCGGCGTGGGCGGTGCCCGGCAGCATCAGCGCGGCCAGGGCGGCCAGCGCGAAGGCCCAGGCACTTCTGACGAGCAGCGTGACGGGGCCGCTTCTGCGGCGCCCGGGTTGGACGAGCACGTTCATGGGGGGTGCTTCCTCTCGTGAGGGTGGCCAACGGCGCCAGTGTTGGCCTGCACTCGTCAAGCGTCAACAGTTTCGGTAGACATTTCGAAAGCTTCGTCTCCGGGGAGACTCAAGAAATGTCGATAGACTCGCTGTTCAGGCAGGCGTAGCTCAGCCGGTCAGACTCACAAGAGGAGAACCGCCACCGCAGGGGAAGAAAGCCAAGGGTCGGAGCTTCGAAAGTTTCGACGAGTCCACGTCGCCGCCCCTGACTATCGCCACTGCCTACAACCCACGGGGTCGGTTCGGGGGTGTCCGCTGACCTTCGAGCAGTCACGCCGCGCTGGTGATCGGTTGCTACGTCCCGGACGGCTGGAAAGGAGTGCGGCCGCTTCCGCCTCGTAGCCCGGCCCGCCCAACTCCCCGTCGTCGTCCGACGCCTCCGCCACCACCTCGGACACGACTGCCCCCACCGGGGCACGAAGCGAGCCGACCACGGGCCCCGACCCCGACACGCTCCGTAGCGAGGTCACCGACGCACGCGGCGCCGGCCGCGGCCTGCCCCTCGTCGAAGCCCTGTCCACCCGCTGGGGGGGGTGTGATCCCTATCAGCCCGCCGGGAAGACGGTGTGGGCATGTCTCCCGCGCTCCTGACGGCGATTGCGAGACAGTCCGTCCACAGACGGACACGCGGCGTGGACAACTCCCCGGGGAGGTGGAAAGAATTCCGATCACACTGAGGGGGAGGGACGTAAGGGTGGGGGAAGACAGCACGTCGGACGGTTCCGTGCCACGCATACCTCGCGGGGTCGGGATGTACGGCGGCGTCGACGGAGGGGTGACCTGGGTCGGCGTCGAGCTGACGGCCGATGTTATGCGGGCGGTGACGGAGCCGTGGGCCGAGCGGGCCGGCGACCTGGCGGCGACACACGAGGTCATCACCGAGTTGCGGTCCCTGGCCACGACCGACATGGAGTCCGAGTACATCCGCGACCTCCTGGAGGCCGAACCGGAACCGAGGCCCTGGCAGCTCGGCGAGGCCCTGGCTGAGGTGCTGTTCGAGCATTGGCACGGAGCGGTCTGGCTCTGGCACCAGAGCCGGGACCGACGTACCCGTAACGCGAGTCTGCCGGGCGCTGACCTGGTCGGGCTGTGTGTCGTCGACGGTTCGGCGACGCTGCTGTTCGGCGAGGTGAAGTCGTCGGCCGAGCTACAGTCACCGCCCAGGGTGATGACCGGGGACAAAGGGATGATCGAGCAGCTCAAGCGGCTCGCCGAGAAGGACGATCACCTCACGCTCATCAAATGGCTGCGTTCCCGCTGCCAGACACCGGAACACATCGCCGCGTACCGCACGGCAGCCCGTCGGCTCATCACGTCCCAGGGCAAGGACATCCACCTCTTCGGCGGACTGGTACGTGACACCCCTCCCGTACCCACGGATCTGAGCGGCCTCGCCGCCGACCTGGCCAAGACGGTCGTGGAGCCGATGCACGCGCTGCTGACGGCCTGGTACGTACCGGTCGCCATGTCGGCCTGGCCCGCGCACGCGGGGGTGCAAGGTCGTGGCTGATCTCGGCTGGCTGGAGGGCGCCATCGACCCCGGGTTGGTGGCGGAGGCCGGTGAGCGGGCGCACCGTGTGCTCATCGGGTCCGCGCTGCGCGCCGTGGAGGGGGAGGTCCCCCAGGGGCCCGAGGAGGGTCGCGAGGCGGTCGGTTTCGCGGTGGACGCACTGGACTTGCTCGCGTGGGACGCGATCGCCGATGATCCGAAGGCGGAGTCGACTCGGCGGCTGTGCGGACAGATGTTCGCGCTGGCGAGGGCCCGGCTGCCCGACGGTGACGGGTATGCACCAGAGACTCGGCTGGAACTGCTGCGTACGGCGTGCCTGGGCTGGATCGCGGATGAGACCCCTCTCGCGGCCCGGCTGCTCGCGGACGTCGAGTTGCCCTCCGTACCGGCCATGGGCGACGACTGGGAGTCCCGGGTGCGGCGCGGCACCACCGACGCGTGGCTGTTGTTGCTGCGCAAACGCGGGTGGGAGGACCTGGACGCGCTGGATCAGCTGGTGCTGCGGCTGCGGCGGGAACAGGAGGGGCTGGAGGAGCCGTACCTCTCGGCGGCGGGTGAAGACGCGCGCCCCGCCGCCTGGTCACTGGCCGCGCACTATCACCTGCTCAAGACGGCGGAACTGCTGGCCGAGTACCTGGCGACGGGTGCACTGCTGCGGGGGCGGCGGCCGAGCCGTCACTACGGGGTGCGGGAGCAGGTGCAGTCGCACTGCGACCGCGCGCTGGAGGCGGCCGTGGCCACAGCCGACCCGGAGCTGGAACTGCTCGTACGGCTGCTGACCGCGACCGCCGACCAGATCATCGACAACAGCCTGTGGACGGTGGCGCGCGCGGTCAGCCCGGAGGTCAACGCCTTCGTGGCCTCGCTGGTCGACCGGGGCCGGCCGCGCCCGATCTTCGAGGTGTTGCCGCCGCAGCGGGTGGCCCTCGCGGAGCAGGGGCTGATCCGGGCGGCGCACCGGAGTGTGGTGGTCAGTCTCCCGACGAGCGCGGGCAAGACCCTGATCGCCCAGTTCCGCATCCTCCAGGCCCTCAATGCCTACGACAAGCAGCAGGGCTGGGTCGCGTACGTCGCCCCGAACCGGGCGCTGGTGAACCAGATGACGCGGCGGCTGCGCCGGGACTTCGAGGGACTCGGTATCGGAGTGGAACGGGTCAGTCCCGCCCTGGAGTTCGACGGTCTGGAAGAGGACATGCTCACGGACCGCGGCGAGGGGCGGTTCCGGGTGCTGGTGTCGACGCCGGAGAAGCTGGATCTGCTGCTGCGGTCGGGCTGGCAGGAGAAGATCGGGCGTCCGCTGTGTCTGGTGGTGGCGGACGAGGCGCACCACCTGGGCGCGGGCAGCCGGGGGATCAAGCTCGAACTGTTGCTGGCGACCGTCAACCGGGAGGCCCTGGACGCCGGTTTTCTGCTGCTGACGCCGTTCATCGACAACGGGGACGTCATCGCCGAGTGGCTGGACAGCGGCAGCCGGCAGTCGGTGGGGCTGTCCGTGGACTGGGCGCCGAACGACCGCATCCTCGCGCTCGCCTTACGGGAACGCGCTCCAGGCGCCGGCGGTTTCCGGGTCGCCCTGGAAACCCTGGTCACCAGCCGGAGAACGCTCAGCGTGCCGGACACTCTTCCGCTGGACGGCCACCGGCCGCTCGGACTCACCTGGTCGCAGGCAAGCAGCCCGGGCAAGTTGGCAGCCGCGACGGCGACGGTGCTGGCGGAGCGGGGGCAGACCATCACTCTCGCCCAGCGGCCGGATCACGCCTGGTCGCTGGCCAAGTCGCTCGCCGGAGGCCGGGAGGAGCCGGCCGGCGGCGGCGAGGACCTGCGGGCGGTCCAGGACGTGGTCGCGGAGGAGTTCGGCGCGGACTTCCCCCTGGTGGGGCTGCTGGCGAAGGGCGTCGGAATCCACCATCGCGGCCTGCCCGACGACATCCGCACGCTCACCGAGTACCTGATGGAGGTGGGCGACCTGACCCACCTGGTCTCCACCACGACAATCGCGCAAGGCGTCAACTTCCCCGTGGCAAACGTCGTCCTGGCCTCCCACCAGTTTCCGTACGGTGAGGACATTCCCGCCCCGGACTTCTGGAACCTGGCCGGCCGCGCCGGCCGGGTCGAGCAGGGCCAGGTGGGGTTGATCGCGCTGGCGGCGACGGACGAGGTGCGGGCCGGGAAACTGCGGGCGTTCGTCGACCGCCAGGTGACGGAGCTGAACTCCACCCTCGTCGACATGGTGCGGACGGCCATGAACAATTACGGTCACCTGGACCTGCACGTCCTCGCTCACCTCCCGCAATGGTCGGCGTTCGTGCAGTACCTGGCCCACACCTACCGGCAGATCGGGGACGCGGAGGAGTTCGCGGAGGAGGCCGAGCAGATTCTGCGCGGCACCCTGGGCTTCCAGGACCTGCGGCGCACGGACCGTGGCTGGGCCGCGCAGCTGACGCGCAGCGTGCGGACGTACGCGGCACGGCTGTCCGGGCAGCCGCTGGCGCTGGTCGACAGTACGGGTTTCTCGTGGGAGAGCGTGTCGGCCACGCTGGGCCGGCTGAGCGAGGCGCGCATCGACCGCGAGGTGTGGGAACAACCGCTGTTCCAGGGAGACCGCCGGCCGCTGGCCCAGCTGATCGGCGTGATGCTGGAGGTTCCCGAACTCAGGAACAACCTGGTCGAGGTGACCACCGAACACGAGGGACGTAGCGGTGACTTCGTCGCCCGTGTCATGCAGGACTGGGTGGGTGGCGCGTCGATGCGGCAGCTCGCCGCCGACCACTTCACGAAGGCCGGCACGAGGGACGAGCTCAAAGCGATCACCAAGTGCTGCCAGCGACTGTTCGGCGAACTGGCGCCCACGGTCTCCTGGGGATTGTCGGCGCTCCAGTCCCTGACCCTGGGCCGGGACTTCGCCACGCTGCCGACCGAGACCACACGCGAACTGCGCAACATCCCGTCGTACGCCTACTACGGCGTCCGCACCGAGGACGCCGTCGCCATGCGGCTGGCCGGGATGCCGCGGGCGGCGGCGGCCCGCATGGCCACGGCGACCGCCGACGGCGAAGGCCGCACGGGCGGCCCCGCGGGGGCGCGCGCCCGGCTGGCCGCCCTGCCCGAATCGGGCTGGCGGACGGCCCTCGGTCACAGGGGCTCGGCCTATCGCACGGTCTGGCGGATCCTCGACGGGGCGCAGTGAGTCACCGCACGCAGGACGTCCACAACGCGTACGCGCGGCGGGCCTCCGCGAGCAGCACGGCGGTGCCGGCCGGAGTCCCGAAGGAGTCCACCGCTCTCGCGGTCACGGTGCGCAGGTGGTCGCCGGCGATCCGGGTCCGCTCCCGCCGGATCTCGTGCTGTCGTGAGGCGAGCCCTTGGTCCCGTTCCCACATGTCCTCCAGGGTGCTCGTGCCCCCAGTCGTCGTTGCCCCTGAATGGATCACAAGAACGCTCGGCGGTCACCTGGGCTCCGTGGTGGGCGACTGTTCCCTCACACGTCGTTGACGGGTCGGCATACGCTAAGGCGACGCGTCATGACAGCGCCGACCGTCCAGCGTGCGGCCCGCCTCGACAGGAATGAGTCCTTTGCCCTTCCCTCCCGGCGACATGGTCGCTGCCTTCGGCAGACACCTGCACTTCCAGAGCCTGGAACAGGCCCTGTGCGAACGCCACCCCGAACTGGCCGAGCGGGTCCGCTTCGACGACTCGCAGGGACGTATGCTCCTGAAGGTCGCGCTGTCCGGCGCTCGGTCGGTCGCGCTGGCGCACTTGCGCCTGGACCACACCATCGTCTGGGCGGTGCTGGACCCGGTCCTGGACAGCGAACCGTCCCTCTGGCCGCTGGACACGCCCGACGACGTACTGGTGGACGCCGTGCACGCCCACGCCACGGCCCAGCTCAATGGGGAGCCGGTCTCTTCTCCCTGGCGCTGGCACGAGAGCGAGCCGTCCGAGATGACCGCACTGGCCGACCTCTTGGACTCGCGGGGTGTGCGGGTGCGGCGAGTGGCCGCCGGGAACGGGTACTTCGCCTACGGGCCACGTCACACGCCGAAGCTCGACATCGTAGGCGGCCGCGGTGAGGCGTTCTTGGAGGCCGCCTTCTGCGACGCCGTCGTACGGGTATCGCTCAAGCACACCCTCGGCTGGCTGGTGGACGTGTACGAACCGAGGTGGGGCGGTTGGGGCCGTGTCGTCCTGGACTGGTACGTCCGAAGCGGATCGTCCCCCACGCCGGGTGTGCCCCGCGCGGACGTGTCCGTGGAGGAGATCGCCGAGTTGCTGTGCAAAGGGCCGGACGCGTGGGAAACGGAGCCACCCTGGGTACCTCCGCGGCTCGGCACACCGCCCTCCCGGGAGCCCAGGTCCGCCTTGCAGGAGAGCCTCTTCGCGGACCTGCCCGTTCAGAGCAGCGTCCCCGCATGGGTGGAGGACTTCACCGACCTGCTGGACGAGGCGGAAGAGCAGAGCGTGCCGGAACGCCGCGAAGGCCCTCTCACTCCACGGGAGATCACGGAAGCGGTCCTTCGGCAACTCACCACGCTCGGTTTCTCTGACCTCTTGGAAGGCGAGGCCGACGTCCCGATCGAGTCCGATGCGTTCCACATCGAGTGGCGCAGTGCCCGCAAGGACCTGTCGGCCACCGAGATGCAGCGGCTGAACGGCCTGGCCGCGGCGGCCGGCGAAGTCCTTCCCAAGCGACTGATCGTCATCACGGGCGCCGGTCTCACCCGCCCGGCGGCGGACTTCGCCGACAAGGCCAAGGCGTACGCCTTCTGCCTCGACCGGATGACAGGCCTGCTGACAGCCCTCAACTCACGTGCTCGTGAAGCAATGCCGCCCACCCAGATCCCCGGCACACGGGAGCTCGAGCCCTGGTGACTGCTCTTCGAGGCCGCTGGGGAGTTGTCCGACGGCTGCCCCCACGCCCCGGGCTACACCCGCGAGGCCTACGACTACGCCGTGCACCATGTCCGGGCGGGCGCAAAGCGCGTCGGCGAGGACTGGCGATCCCTGGACATCGGGGCCTGGGTGGTCGTCGCGACCGGTCCCGACTCTGCGGCGGCCAAGGAGGCGGCGCGCAGCATGGTCGGCATCTACGCGTCCTGCCCGAGGGGCAACTGCTCCGCAACGGCGTGGACCCGGCCGAGCTGAAGCCGGTCATCGACGCGATCGGCGCCGGATCGGCCGGGATTCGCCGGCCGAGCCAGTACCGCGTTGTCGCCGGATCGCGCCGCCCGTTCCGGCGGGCCGGAGCTGCCTTCGCCGTCTGGTGGTCAACGGACGGCCTGACCGTGCTCAGGCTCGGGAGGGAGGCTGGTTGCGGAAGTCCCGGCGTCGTGGCCAGATCACCGCTCGTCCGTGGACATTCGCCCCTCGCCGCAGGCGGGAGGCCGGGCCGCGGCCCGGCCTCCCGCCTGCGGCGTCACGGTCGTGGCTTGTTCGCGAAGACCCACCGGTTGCCCGCCAGGGCGTCGTTCTGCTCGGGCAGCGGACCGCGTCCGTGAAGGCGGGTGAAGTCGAAGGGGGTGCGGACCGATGTGGACCAGCCTCTGCTCGCCAGATCACCGGCGGAGTCGGGGCGCGGCTCTCTGTCGAACAGATTGAGCAGGTCGATGCCGACCTGGTGGGTCGTCGAGGTGTAGAGCGGGCTGTCGCGGTATTCCATCAGGTCCTTTTCGAGCTTGACCTCGAACGCCAGAGCGCTCCGCTCCGTGCTCAGCCGGTCCACCCTGTCGATGAGGTACGTCTCGGTGGCAGCCGGCAGGTAGAACAGCAGCCCCTCGGCCAGCCAGACGCTCGGTGCGTCCGTGTCGAATCCGGCGTCGGCGAGCGCCCCGGTCCAGTCGGCGCGCAGATCGATCGGGAGGGGTACGCGCGCTGCCTTCGGGGTGGCCGACAGCCCGTCGAGCACCTTGTGCTTGAACGCCAGCACTCCTTCCCTGTCGATCTCGAAGACCACGCAACCGGGAGGCCAGTCGAGCCGGAACGCCCGCGCATCCAACCCTGCTCCGAGCAGGACGACTTGGCGGGCACCTCCCGTGCGCACCGACCGGAGGAGGAAGTCGTCGAGGACCCTCGTCCGCAGCCCGAAGTAGCGCGCGAACCGGCCCCACAGCGGGTTCGCGTCCCCGTCCGGGGCCTGTTGTATGCGGACCGGCCAGTGGGCGGACGCCGGTGCGGCGAGCACGAAGTGCTCCGCGTAGACGTCCCGCGCCAGGGAGTCGTGGCGGTGGGTCTCGATCGCCCGTGCCGCGGCGACCATGAGAGCGGTCACGCCCACACCTCCTTCCACGTTCCCCTCGTCGGGGTCGAGATGCGTGGGTTCGGCCATGCTTCCTCCATCGCTGAGTGGGGACCGCGGCCTTCAAGGCCGCGCTCGTCGCTTCCGCCCCTCCGGGATCAGGACGGGTTTGACCACGCGGCCCGCTTCGCAGTCGCGTTCGGCCTCGTTGATGTCGGCGAGCGGATACCTGCGGATCAGCTCGTCGAAGGGAAAACGCCCTGCCTGCCACAGCCCGGTCAGCCGCGGGACCAGCAGTCCCGGCACCGCGTCGCCTTCGCAGATGTGGGAGATCCTCCTGCCCCGGTCCAGCGACCCCGGTTCGAGTGGCAGCGTGGTGTGGAGCCGTGCCACCAGACCGAGGTGGCCGGTCGGGCGCAGAGCCCGGAGCGCGTCATTGATCAACCGGGCGGAGGCAGTGGTGTCCAGCGCGTAGTGCGCGCCGCCGTCGGTCAGTCGCCGGATGCGGCCGGGCAGGTCGGATGACGCGGAGTGCAGCGGGGACGCGCCGAATCGTTCGGCGAGGGCCAGTCGTCGAGGGTGCCGGTCGACGGCCACGGTCACCACTCCGGAAGCGGTGGCCGCCATCACCGCGGCCAGGCCCACCGCTCCTGCGCCGAAGACCGCGAGGGTGTCGCCGGGCCCGGCGCCGAAGGAGTTGAAGACCGCTCCGGCGCCGGTGAGGAACCCGCAGCCGAGCGGTCCGAGCAGTTCGACGGAGAGCGAGGGATCGACCCTCACGGCGTTACGGGCCGGGACCACCGCGTACTCGGCGAACGAGGACTGGCCGAACCACCGGGGGGCCAGCTCGTCCCCGGCCACGTCGGTGAACCGCGCGGCGTTCTCCGCGCGCCCGCCGAAGAGGTTGAGTGCGGCGAAGGAGTCGCAGTGGGCGGGGGCAGCGGCCATGCAGTGGTGGCAGTGGCCGCAGGAGTCGAAGCTCAGTACCACGTGGTCGCCCGTGCTCAGGCCGGTGTGCGGGCCGCCCGTCTCCACCACGACCCCGGCGCCTTCGTGGCCGAGCACCGCCGGCAGCGGTGAGCGGCCCGCGGAACGCCGGACGCGAGATCGGTCCGGCACATCCCGCAGCCCGCGATCTCGACCAGGATCTCGCCGTCGGCCGGCCCGGTGTGAAGGATCACCTCCTCGATGGGCCGCACCGCCGACGAGGAGACACCCGCCGACGGGAGACGTGGAAGGCGAGGACGGCTGAGCGGCGGCGGGACCGGTGCGTGTTTCATGCCGGAGCGGCACCATTTTCATTCTTTCCGTTGAACAGCCCGCCTTCCCCGGGGCACCGGATTCCGCAGCCCGCATAGTGGCAGCGCGACGGCCACACGACCGGCCGACGGGACACGGGCTCCCCCGCCCCGCGCGGGTGCTCGCCGCACCCGCCGGCGGCCCACCGGTACCTCGTCGGGCCGTCGCGCACCGTACGGCGCGGCCGGCGCGCACGGCCGTCCCGTCTCCTGGTCCGACGAAAGGCAAGAGCCATGCGGAACGAAGCGATCAACCGGGTACAACTCGTCTTCACCCTGTTCGACGCCGACGGGAACGGAGTTCTGGAATCCGACGACTTCGCTCTGATGAGCAACCGGGTCGCCGCTGCCGTCCCCGAAGCCGACGAGGCGCGGAAGCAGGCCATGCGTGCCGGTTTCACGCGCTACTGGAACACGCTGGCCGGTGAACTCGACACCGATCGAGACGGCCGGATCACCTACGACGAGTTCCAGGCGTGCGTCTTGTCGCCGGAGCGCTTCGGCGGAGCGATCGACGAATTCGCGGCCGGCTTCGCGCGCCTCGGTGACCTGGACGGCAGCGGTACTGTCACCCGGCCGGTGTTCATCGGCATGCTGAGGGGGGTCGGTTTCGACCTGCCGAACATCCACGCACTCTTCGACGCCTTCGAACCCGATGAGGACGACCGGGTCCGGGTGGACGTCTGGGAAGCCGAGATCAAGAACTTCTACGCCCCTGACAAGGGCGGTGTCCCCGCGGACCTGTTGGCGGCTTCTCCGGCGGCCTGATCCAGCCGCTCTGTCGCGGACCAGGGCCTTTCCGAGGCGAAGCCGCAGGTGGCGGCAGACGAGTCGGGCTGTACGCCGGGTTCTGTTCCGGCGGGTCCTCGCGGGCCCGCCGGCGACGGCCATCCATCTAGGACCGGCGTTGCCACCGGCCTCGTGCGGTCTACCCGCGGACTCGGGCGGGCAGCCCTCGAACGTCCGCGCAGAGACACCGGGGTGTCTCCTTTTGACCTTGCTCCGGGTGGGGTTTACCTAGCTGCCCAGGTCACCCTGGGCACTGGTGGTCTCTTACACCACCGTTTCACCCTTACCCGGCGCCGAAGCGCCGGGCGGTCTGCTTTCTGTGGCACTGTCCCGCGGGTCACCCCGGGTGGCCGTTAGCCATCACCCTGCCCTGTGGAGCCCGGACGTTCCTCGGGAAGTCCCGTGAGGGACTCCACGCGGCCGCCCGCCCGGCTCGTCTGCCGTATCGACCATGGTACCGGGCGTGCGCGCGGGCTCGGGCCCGCGGCCGCCGTCGCCCAGGACCGAGCCCGTGAGGATCAGGGCGAAGGCGGCGATGACGCCGGGTGCCGGGGACTCGCCCGGGAAGAGCGCGCCGCCGCGACCGCGATCGCCGGGTTGGCCTACGTGATGACCGGCGCGCGGATCGGACCGGCCTCCTTGATCAGCTCCGGGATGGCGGCGAAGGCGATCGCCGTGCAGAGCCGGAAGCCGGACCCGCCACGCTTGACCCTGCCGCAACGGCAACGTCTTCACTGGAGTCATGCGAATCGGAGAACTCGCCGACACCGTCGGCGTCACCACGCGGACCGTGCGGCACTACCACCACCAGGGCCTGCTGCCCGAGCCGGAGCGGCTGGCCAACGGATATCGGACGTACACCCTGCGGCACGTCGTCGTGCTCGCCCGGATCCGCCGGCTGACCGAGCTGGGGCTCGGGCTGGCGGAGGTGCGGGACGTGCTGGCGGACGAGGCCGGGAAGGATCTGACCGAGGTGCTCGAGGAGCTGGACGCGGATCTGGCGCGGCAGGAGGCGGCGATCCGGGACCGCCGGGCGCGGTTGCGGGCGCTGCTGGGGACGGAGGGCGGGTTGCCGCCCGAGGGGCCGGTCTCGGCGGAGCTGGCCGAGCTCTTCGCCGGTATGGGGGACGTTTCCGGTTCCCCCATGGCCGTACGGGACCGCGAGATGCTGGCGCTGCTGGAGAGCACCGTGGCGCCGGAGGACCGGGAGGGGCTGCTGACCGCGCTGCGCGGTGCCCTGGGTTCACCGGAGGCGGTGGCGCGGGCCCACCATGCCTACGCGCTGCTCGACGAGCTGGCGGACGCCGGCGTCGACGACCCGCGCGTGGCGGAGGCGGCCCAGGTGCTCGCCGACTGCCTGCCCGCGGAGCTGCTGCCCGAGGAGGACGTCGCACTGGACTCCGGCCACGGTTTTCTGGGTGCCCTGTACGCCGACTTCGCGCCGGGCCAGGCGGAGGCGATCCGGCAGGCCATGGAGATCGCGTCGAGGGGGCGGCGGCCATGAGGATCCTGTCCCTGATCGTCCGGCACGAGCTGCGGATGCTGGCGAGTCTGTGGCTGTGGGCGGCCCGGCGGACCGACGGGGCGTCGGCCGGCGGGGCCGTCTTCGGGTACACCCGGGGGCAGGGCGCGATGACGCTCGGGCTGGCGTTCGTGTGCGTGGTCGAGACGGTGATGATGTCCGTGCTGCTGCGCGACTGGCCCACCGTGCACCTCGTGGTGCTGGTCCTGGACGTGTACACCATCGTCTTCGTCGTCGGGCTGCACGCCGCGTCCGTGGTCCGCCCGCACGTCCTGGACCCGGACGCCGGCACGCTGCGCGTGCGCCAGGCCGGGCACGCCGACGTGCGGATACCGCTGGAACGGATCGCCTCCGTGCGGCGCGAGCTGCGGACCACGCACGAGCGGACGGAGGGTGAGCTCGGTCTCGCCGTGGGTGCGCAGACCTCCGTCACCGTCGAACTCGCCGAGCCCGTGCCCTACGTCACCTTCTTCGGCCGGCGGCGCGAGGTCCGTGTCGTGCGCTGCCACGCCGACGACGCCGGGGGCCTCGTACGGGCCGTCGACCAGGCACGGGAGGGGTACGCCGTACCCTGACCGGGAGCCCTGGAGCCCAGGAGGCTCGTAGTGAAGGAGTGCGTGTGCTTGTCCTGCTGCCCCCGTCGGAGGGGAAGGCCGCGTCCGGTCGCGGCGCCCCGCTGAAGCCGGAGTCGCTGTCCCTTCCGGGACTGGCCGCGGCCCGGGAGACCGTCCTCGGTGAACTGGTCGAGCTGTGCGCCGGTGACGAGGAGAAGGCGCGCGAGGTGCTCGGACTGAGCGAGGGGCTGCGCGGCGAGGTCGCCAAGAACACGGAGCTGCGGACGGCGGGGGCGCGTCCGGCCGGGGAGATCTACACCGGCGTGCTGTACGACGCCCTGGACCTGGCCTCGCTGGACGCGGCCGCCAGGAAGCGGGCCGCCCGTTCGCTGCTGGTGTTCTCCGGGCTGTGGGGCGCGGTACGGGTGACCGACCGGATCCCCTCCTACCGGTGCTCGATGGGCGTGAAACTTCCCGGGCTCGGGGCGCTGGGCGCGTACTGGCGGGCGCCGATGGCCGAGGTGCTGCCCGAGGCGGCCGGGGACGGGCTGGTGCTGGACCTGCGCTCGTCGGCGTACGCGGCGGCGTGGAAGCCGCGGGGGGAGGTCGCCGGGCGGACGGCGACCGTGCGGGTGCTGCACGCGCCGACCCGGAAGGTGGTCAGCCACTTCAACAAGGCGACCAAGGGGCGGATCGTACGGAGTCTGCTGGCGTCCGCGAGCGCGCCGGAGGGGCCCACGGAGCTGGTGGAGGCGCTGCGGGACCTGGGGTACGAGGTGGAGGCGCAGGAGCCGGCGAAGGCGGGGAAGCCGTGGTCGCTGGACGTGCTGGTGGCGGAGATCCACTGATCCGGCCACCGGATCACGCGTTGCGCATGTCGCAACGCCGATTGCACAGAGTGCTTTCCGGCGGCACGATGAGGGCATGACCTCTCCACTGCCCTCCTCCCCCCGTGCCTCGACGCCGTCGGTACTGGATCTCGCGCCCGTCGTGCCCGTCGTGGTCGTCGACGACCTCGCCGACGCGGTGCCGCTCGCCCGGGCGCTCGTCGCGGGCGGGCTGCCCGCGATCGAGGTGACGCTGCGGACGCCGGTCGCGCGGGACGCGATCCGCGCGATCGCCGCCGAGGTGCCGGGCGCGGTCGTCGGGGCGGGCACGGTCATCGCGCCGGAGCAGGTCGGTGAGGTCGTGGCGGCCGGGGCCCGGTTCCTGGTCAGCCCGGGGTGGACGGACGGGCTGCTGGCGGCGATGCGGGCGTCCGGGGTGCCGTTCCTGCCGGGGGTGTCGACCACGTCGGAGGTGGTGGCGCTGCTGGAGCGCGGGGTGCGGGAGATGAAGTTCTTCCCGGCCGAGGCCGCGGGCGGCACCGCCTACCTCAAGGCGCTCGCCGCCCCGCTGCCGCAGGCCCGCTTCTGCCCGACCGGCGGCATCACCCCGGCCTCGGCGCCGGAGTACCTGGCGCTGCCCAACGTCGGCTGTGTCGGGGGCAGCTGGATGCTGCCGAAGGACGCGGTGGCCGGCCGTGACTGGGCGCGCGTGGAGGCGCTGGCCCGTGAGGCGGCGGGGCTCAGCGCAGGTGGGACGTGTCGTTGAACAGCCGGACGCTGGCGCCGCCGTCCGCGTAGTACGCCACCGCCGACAGCGAGGCCGCCGACAGTTCCATGCGGAACAGCGACTCGGGCGGGGCGCCCAGGGCGAGCCGTACGAACGTCTTGATCGGCGTCACGTGGGAGACCAGCAGCACCGTGCGGCCCGCGTAGGCCGCGGCCAGCCGGTCGCGGGTGACGGCGACCCGGGCGCCGGTCGCCGCGAAGCTCTCGCCGCCGCCGGTCGGTTCGGCGTCCGGGGAGGACAGCCAGGCGTCCATGTCGTCGGGATACCGCTCGCGCACCTCGCCGAAGGTGAGCCCCTCCCAGGCGCCGAAGTCGGTCTCCCGCAGGCCCTCGTCGACCGTCACCGCCAGGCCGAGGCGGGCGGCGACGATGCCGGCGGTTTCGCGGGTGCGGGCCAGCGGCGAGGCGACCACCGCCTGGATCGTGCCGCGCCGGGCGAGGCTCGCGGCGACCTTCTCGGCCTGTTCCCGGCCGACGGAGGACAGGGACGGGTCGCTGCCGCCGCTTCCGGAGAACCGCTTCTGCGGGGTGAGCGGCGTCTCGCCGTGCCGGAGCAGGACGAAGGTGGCGGGAGCACCCATGTCGGGGGGTCCCCAGCCGGGTGAGGCCACGGTCCTCGCGGCCCGCACGTCGGCGTCGGCCGCGGAGACAGCGGCAGCGGCAGCGGCAGCGCGAGGAGGGACACCGGTGGTCTGCGTGGTCTCCGGGTCCGTCCGGGCCGCCTGAGTGAGGCGTTCGCCCACGGCGGCTCCGTCACCGGCCTCGGCGGCCCCTCGCTCCGCTTCCGCTTCCGCATCCGCGTCAGCGGCCGCTGTCCGGGCGCCGCCGGCGTCCAGTTCCGCCGTCGACGTGGACGCGGACCACTGCTCGCCGCGGGCCCCGGCGTCCATCGCCTCGTTGGCCAGTCGGTCGGCGTGCTTGTTGCTCGCGCGGGGGATCCACTCGTACGTCACGCGCCCCGGCGGGAAGACGCGCGCCGCCTCGGCCGCCAGCGGCTTCATGCCGGGGTGCTTGATCTTCCAGCGGCCCGACATCTGCTCGACGACGAGCTTGGAGTCCATCCGGACGTGGACGGTCGCGTCCGGGTCCAGCTCCTTCGCCGCGCGCAGACCTGCCAGCAGACCCCGGTACTCGGCCACGTTGTTCGTGGCGACCCCGAGGTACTCGGCGGCCTCGGCCAGGGTCTGCCCCGTGGCCGCGTCCAGGACCACGGCTCCGTACCCCGCGGGTCCCGGGTTGCCCCGCGACCCGCCGTCGGCCTCGACGACGAACTCCCGCACCGGGCCCGCCGCCGGACCTGCCACGGGACCCCTCGCCGGATCGGTCGCCGGGCCCGCCACCGGGTCTCCCGTCGGGCCCGCCGCTGGATCAGCCACCGAACAGGCCCCTCACAGCCCGGAGTCGGCCGTGCGCACCAGGATGCGGCGGCAGTTCTCGCAGCGTACGACCGTGTCGGGCGCCGCCGAGCGAATCTCGCTCAGCTCGGTGATCGCCAGCTCCTGGCGGCACCCCTGGCAGCTGCGCTGGTACAGCTTGGCCGCGCCGACGCCGCCCTGCTGCTCGCGCAGCTTCTCGTAGACCTTCAGCAGGTCCGCGGGGACCGAGGCCGCGATGACCTCGCGCTCCTTGGTCACCGAGGCCGCCTCGGCGTCCAGTTCCCCGACGGCGGCGTCCCGGCGCGCGGCGGCGTCGTCGGTCTTCCCCTGCACCGCGCCGACCCGCTCGGTCAGCTCGGCGACCCGCTCCTGCGCGGACTCACGGCGCTCCATCACCTCCAGGACGATGTCCTCGAGGTCGCCCTGCCGCTTGGCGAGGGACGCGATCTCGCGCTGGAGGTTCTCCAGGTCCTTCGGGGAGGTGACGGCGCCCGAGTCCAGGCGCTGCTGGTCGCGGGTGGCGCGCTGGCGCACCTGGTCCACGTCCTGCTCGGCCTTGGTCTGCTCGCGGGCGCAGTCGCTCTCCTCGGTCTGCGCGGCCACGAGCAGGTCGCGCAGCTGCGTGAGGTCCTTGGTCAGCGACTCGATCTCGGCGTGCTCGGGCAGGGACCTGCGCTTGTGCGCGAGCTGCTGGAGACGCACGTCGAGGCCCTGGACGTCGAGGAGTCGGATCTGGTCGGCGGGCGCGGCTTTCAGTTGGGGGCTCCCATTGTGTCGGAGGTCGGGGCGGACGCCGCGTGGGCGGTCCAGGGGTCGGTGACCGTCTTGGAGACGTGGACCCGGAGGTCCCAGCCGTTGCGGTCGGAGATCTCGTCGAGCTGGGCGGCGGCCAGCTCGCACCAGGGCCACTCGGTGGCCCAGTGCGCCGCGTCGAGCAGCGCGAGGGGACTGCGGGCGCGGTCCGCGGTGAACTCGGACACCGGGTGGTGGCGCAGGTCCGCGGTGAGGAACGCGTCGACACCGGCCGCGCGTACGTGGTCGAAGAGGCTGTCGCCGGAGCCGCCGCTGACGGCGACCGTGCGGACGGTCGCGTCCGGGTCACCGGCGACGCGGATGCCCTGCGCGGTGGCGGGCAGCCGCTCGGCGGCGCGGGCGGCGAGTTCGCGGACGGTCAGCGGGTGCTCCGGTTCGCACACCCGGCCCAGGCCCCGACGTCCTCGCGGGTCGGCCGGGTCCGGCACGAGGGGCCCCACGACGCGGAGGTCGAGCGCGCCGGCCAGCGCGTCGGAGACACCCGGGTCGGCGGTGTCGGCGTTGGTGTGGGCGACGTGCAGGGCGATGTCGTTCTTGATGAGCGTGTGCACCACGCGGCCCTTGGATGTGGAGGCGGCGACCGTCGTCGTCCCCCGCAGATACAGCGGGTGATGGGTGACGAGCAGGCCGGCGCCCAGCTTCACCGCCTCGTCGGCGATTTCCTGGACCGGGTCGACGGCGAACAGGACCCGGGAGACCTCCTGGCCGGGGTCGCCCACGACGGTGCCGACCGCGTCCCAGGACTCGGCCCGCTCGGCGGGCCACAGGTTCTCCAGCGCGGCGATGACTTCTGACAGACGGGGCACGAATGCAAGGCTACCTGGAGGTTCTGCGCCGCTGTACCCGCAGCCGTACCGGCGGCCTCCCGTCCGGCCGTCCCGCTCCGGCGCAGCACACACCCCGCCCTCCTCTCAGGCGAATCGTTCCTGTGCCACACGTATGTGTGATGGGGCCTGCCGCCGGTCCCCCACCCCCGCGTACGAAACTAGCTTCGTCGCTGGAGGTGACCGAACGATGACGGTCTGTGCAATCGAGCCTTCGGTGAATCCCGGGCACGGCGGCCCCCCGCGGGCGGCCTGCAGCATCACCGCGGAGGGCGCCTACGCCGCGCGCCTCACCCTGAGCGGAGACTCCTGGTACCCGGAGCGCTGGACCCTGGACGGCCCCGAACCGTACGCGGTGCCGCTGCCCGGCAACCAGCCGGAGGAGCCCGGCACCGAGGTGCAGCCGATGGGCGACGGGCGGGTCCTGGTCCACCGCGTCGCGGCCGGACGGCACGTCTTCTCACTGCTGTACCCGACCGGCCCCGGCACCGGCGAACTGCCGCTCGGTGCGGTCGAGTGCCCGTCGGACACCATCGGGCTGCGGCTGCTGCCGCCGGCCCCGGACGGCGAGCGGGCGTACGCCCTCGCCGCCGGCCCGCGGGTGTCGGTGCTGTGGCAGGTCGCCGGCGGCCTCTTCGGACCGGAGCGGGTCGCCGAGATCCCCGGCCGGTGCTCGGGCGGGGCCTGGCTGGACCGCACGGGCCGGATACTGGCCGTGGACCGGGAGTCCGGCGGGCGCACCAAGGCGGTCGTGGTGGACCTGGAGCGGGGCGGCGAGGTGTCCCCGCTGCTGCAGATCACCGCGGACAGCGACGACCGGATACTGCTGGCCGACCCGGACAGCGGGCTGGCGCTGATCCGCTCGGACGCGCCCTCGCCGGGGCAGGCGCGGCTCGGCTGGGGGGTGCTGGGCAGCACCCTGCCGGTGCGCTTCCCGGAGTGCCTGCGGCTGCCGGACTGCGTCGTCACGCCGTTCGCGATCCAGCCCGGCCAGGCGCTCACGCCGGAGCGCTGCGCGGTGGCGCTGCGCCTGGACGGGGCGTTCGGCAGCTGGGTCGGGGTGTGGCGTCCCACCGAACGGCGGGTGCGTCACCTTCCGGCCCCGGAAGGATGGCTGACGGGCGCCGGGCTGTGGACCGCGGACGGGGAGCTGCGCCTGCCGTGCGCCACACCGCAGTCGCCGTGCGGCGTGGCGCGGCTGACCGCACGCGACGCGGGCGGTGGACCGGCAGGGACCCCGCAGGGTGCGGAGCGAACGCGGGATGCGGCGGGTACGCGGGATGCGGAGAATACGGAGGATATGACTCCGGGCAATCCGGAGACAACGGGCGTATCAGGCGCTCCGGCGTCCGCCTCGACGCGTCCCGTGCCCCTGCAACAGGCCCCGCTGGGACGGCTTGTAACGAAGTAGTGCCGGTTGGCGTGGTCACCTGGATTCGGGCCGAGGGGTGCCGGTTACACTCGCCCGGCTGTAGGAAAGATCATGTTGACGGGGTGAATTCCTTCCGATGAACGACGCCAGCACGACCCAGCCGATGCAGGCCGACGGTGCCGACGTTCGCGAGACCGACACCGGCCACGGCCGGCACCGAGGACCGGTCTCCAGTCAGGACGGCGCGGCGATTCCGCGGGGCCGCCACCGCAAGCCGGCCGAAGAGGCCGACACCGCAGCGGCCTGACGGTACGTCACGAGGCACGGACCAGAAGTAGCAAGCAGGCGAGCGGCTCCGGCCCCGTCCGTCACTCCGGCGGGCGGGGCCGGAGCCGTCATCCGTACCGGACGACGGTGTCGGCGAGGACCGGCGCGTCGCTCCGTTCCACGGCGCCCACCGCCACCCGCACCGTGCCGCCGCCCGCCGCCCCCGCGGACCGCCACATGCGCACCCGCAGTGTCTCCCCCGGATACACGGCCCCGACGAACCGCGTGCGGTACGCGCGCACCCGGGTCACGTCACCGTCCAGCAGCGTGTCGACGACCGACTTGAGCGTGCTCCCGTAGGTGCACAACCCGTGCAGCACGGGCCGGTCGAAGCCGGCGCGCGCGGCGAACTCCGGGTCGGCGTGCAGGGGGTTCCAGTCACCGGAGAGCCGGTAGAGCAGGGCCTGGTCCTCGCGTACGGCGCGCTCGGCCACATGGTCCGGTGCCGCGGCGGGTGGCGGCGCCGGACGTCCGGACGGTCCCCGTTCACCGCCCCAGCCGCCTTCTCCGCGTACGAAGACCTCGGCCTCGTCGGTCCACAGGGGCCCGTCCGCGTCGGTGACCTCGGTGCGCAGGACGAGGACGGCCGCCGTGCCCTTGTCGTAGGCGGCGACGACACGGGAGGCGGCGCTCGCCCGGCCCCGCACCGGAACGGGCCGGTGCGGGCGCAGGTACTGCCCGCCGTGCAGGACGCGGGCGAGGTCGACGTCGACGCCGGGCACGGACAGCGCGCGGATCACGTCGGGCGGGCCGCCGCCCGCGACGGTGGCGAAACTGGGCAGGACGTGCAGCCGGGACTCCAGGGTGTAGCGCAGTTCGCCCGGGTCGGTGGCGGGCAGGCCGGCGCCGATGCCGAGGTGGTAGAGCTGGACGTCCTTGTGGTCCCAGGTGATCTCGCGGACGCGGGGCGCGGCGGCGAGCGCCTGGGCTGCGTCGATGGGCATGGCTCTCCTGTCATCCCGGTACCGGTCGTCCGGGCACCCGTTGTCCGGGCGTCCTTCGTCCGGGCATCCGTCGTCCGGGCACCTGCCGTTCCGGCACCCGTTGCCCGGGCACCCGCCGTTCCGGCACCCGTCATCCCGGTACCGCCTACGGACGGCCCCGACCGTACGGGACGTCGGCCGCCCGTGACATGTGTCCTGCCGAAGTCCGGACGACCGCATCCGCCGCCCGCCCCCGCCCGCTCCGCAGCGTCCTCCGTATGCCACCGACGACGCGCCGCACCGCACCGCACCCGCCGTGCTGGCCGGCGAGACGGCCGTCGACCCGCCAGGCCCCGGTCCACCGAGCCCCGGTCCACCGAGCCCCGGCTACCCGCGTGCCCCGCGTTTCGTCCGCTCCCCCGGCGGCAGCCACACCCGCATCAGCACCGCCCCGGCGGCCAGCACCACCGCCGCCGTGCGGAACACCAGCGCGTACCCGTCCGTCAGTTCCTCGGGCCCGGCGTCCTCTCCCCCGGACCGGGCCGCCGCGATCGTCGACATCACGGCGAGTCCCAGCGAACCGCCCATCGTGCGGGAGGTGTTGACCAGCCCGGAGACCAGTCCGGCGTCCCCGGCCGCCGGCCCGGAGATGGCCAGCGACGCCAGCGGAGTCGCCGCCAGTCCCGCGCCCAGCATCATCAGCACCCCGGGAATCATGATCGCGGTCATGTACCCGCCGTCTGCGGTCATCGTCGACTGCCAGCCGAAGCCGACCGCCGCGACGAGCGTGCCCAGCACGGCCACGTTCCGCGCCCCGATCACCGGCATGAACCGCGGTGCCGCCTTCGAGCCGAGGACCACCGCCAGCGAGCTGGGCACCAGCGCGAGCCCCGCTTCCAGCGGGGAGTAGCCCAGTACGTTCTGCGCGTACAGGGTCATGAAGAACCACATCGAGAACATCGACGAGCCGGACACCAGCATCGCCACGTTCGCCGACGCCACCGACCGCAGCCGCAGCAGCCCCAGCGGCATCAGCGGTGCCGCCGTCCGCGCCTCGACGAGGAGGAACAGCGCCAGCAGCGCGAGCCCGGCGAGCAGCGGCACCAGCGCGGCGGCCGCGGTCCACCCCTCGGACTCGGTCTGCGAGATGCCGTAGGCCAGGGTGGCCAGCCCGGCGGTGACCAGCAGCGCGCCCGGCAGGTCGAGGCGCCGCCGCTCCCCCGCCCGGCTCTCGGAGAGCCAGTACACGGCTCCGGCCAGCACCACCGCGCCCACCGGCACGTTGATCAGCAGTACCCAGCGCCACGACAGCCCGTCCACCAGGACGCCGCCCACCAGACCGCCCGCCGCACCGCCTCCCGCGCCCACGGCGGTCCAGGTCGCGATCGCCCGGGCCCGCGCGGCTCCCTCGGGCACCGCCGCGGTCAGGATCGTGAGCGTCGAGGGGGCGAGTACCGCCGCGCCCAGGCCCTGCACGGCCCGTGCGGCCAGCAACTGCCAGCCCTCCTGGGCGAGTCCGCCGCCCAGCGAGGCCAGCGTGAACAGTCCGAGCCCGACCAGGAACATCCGCTTGCGCCCGTACAGGTCCCCGGCCCGCCCGCCCAGCAGCATGAAGCCGGCGAAGGCGATGGCGTAGGCGTTGACGACCCACTGCAGACCCTGCGCGCTCAGGCCGAGGTCGGTCCGCATCGACGGCAGGGCGACGTTGACGACGGACACGTCGAGCACGACCAGGAACTGTCCGGCGCACGCGAGCGCCACGACCAGCCAGGTGGGTGGTGTGCGGCGCGGTGATATTCGGGCGGTGTTCGTACCGGTGGCTTCGAGCATGGGCGTCATGGTCTCAACCCCGGAGCGCCCCTTGCATCGGGATTTGGGCCCCAGACCGTCCTAGGTCCTCGGTCCTCGGTCCTCGGACCCCGGGCTTGGGGCTCGGGGCATGGGCTCGGGGGCATGGGGCCAGGCGGGGCTTGGGGGCTTGGGGGCTGGGGGGGCTGGGGGGCTGGGGGGCCTGGACCGGGACATTGCCCGGACGTGGACACACTCCCAAGAGAAGGTCAAGAATTCGTTAGGGACTCGAAGTAACGGAATAGTTGCCCCGGCGCACGAGGTTCAGCCTGCACACATTCGCCGATCCCCCGGCCTGGAGGCCTCACTCAATGTCCGACACGACGACCGCCGAGCCCGCCCGGACAGCGAGCGGGGCCACCGTCCCGGTGCTCGCCTTCGCGGGCATCGTCGTCGCGGTGATGCAGACCCTGCTCGTCCCGGTCTTCAAGGACCTGCCCCGACTTCTGGACACGACACCCGGCAACGCCACCTGGGTCATGACCTCCACGCTCCTCTCCGGAGCCGTGGCCACGCCGATCATGGGCCGGCTCGGCGACCTCTTCGGCAAGCGCCGCATGCTGATCGCCAGCCTGTCGGTGATGGTGGTGGGCGCGCTGGTCAGCGCGTTCACCGACGCCCTGCTCCCGATGATCGTCGGCCGTACCCTCCAGGGCTTCGCGATGGGCGCGATACCCCTCGGCATCGGCCTGATGCGCGACATGCTGCCCCGCGAGCGGCTCGGCTCGGCGATGGCGCTGATGAGCTCCTCGATCGGCGTCGGCGGCGGCCTGGCGCTGCCCGCCGCGGCCCTGGTCGCGCAGCACACCGACTGGCACGCCCTGTTCTACGGCGCCGCCGGCCTCGGCGTCCTCGCCATCGCCCTGACCCTCGCCGTCGTACCGGAGTCCCCGCTGCGCGCCAAGGGCTCCTTCGACCTGCCGGGCGCGCTCGGTCTGACCGCCGGTCTGGTCCTCTTCCTCCTGCCGATCACGAAGGGCAGCGACTGGGGCTGGTCGTCGCCCACCACGCTCGGCCTGTTCGCCGCCGCCGTCGTGGTCCTGCTCCTGTGGGGCCTGATGGAGCTGCGCGTCGCGGCCCCGCTGGTCGACCTGCGCACCACGGCCCGCCGCGAGGTCCTCCTCACCAACCTCGCCTCGATCATGGTCGGCGTCGCCTTCTACGTCGTCTCCCTGGTCCTGCCCCAGCTCCTCCAGCTGCCCTCCGAGACCGGCTACGGCCTCGGGCAGTCGATGGTCGTCGCGGGCCTGTGCGTGGCCCCGCTCGGCCTGACGATGATGTTCACGGCGCCGGTGTACGCCCGCCTGTCCGCCCGCTACGGCCCCCGGACGACCCTGCTCATCGGCCTGCTGGTCATCGCGATCGGCTACGGCGGCGGCCTCGGCCTGATGAGCGCCGCCTGGCAGACCGTCGTCACCTCGGTGCTGCTCGGCGCCGGTATCGGTCTCGCCTACTCCTCGCTGCCCGCGCTGATCATCGGCGCCGTCCCGGCCTCGGAGACGGGCGCGGCCAACGGCCTCAACACCCTGATGCGGTCCATCGGTACGTCGGTGTCGAGCGCCGTCATCGGCATGGTGCTCGCCAACACCGCGGACGACGTCGGCGGCGTCGCCGTCCCCACCATGCAGGGCTTCCGCGTCTCCTTCCTGATCGCGACGGGAGCGGTCGCCGTCGGCCTGGCGCTGGCCTTCTTCCTCCCCCGCCGCCGCCCGGCCACGACCACCCGGCTGCGTGCGAGCAGCGAGGAGGACGCGAACCTGGCCCGCGCCGAACAGGCACTGGCCGGGGCTCCCGGCACCGGGGCGGCCGTGGCCGGCGAGCCGCTGCGCGGCTTCCGCGGCCGGGTCCTGGCCGCGGACGGCACACCCGTCGCCCACGCCAAGGTCACGCTGATCGACCGGCACGGCCGCCAGGCGGGCGCGGCCCTCTCCGCCGCGGACGGCGGCTACACGCTCGCCGTCCCCGCCCGGGGCCCGTACGTGCTGGCCGCCCGCGCCGCGGGCCACGGCCCGCTCGCCCACTCGGCGACACACGCCGGCGACGACAGCCCCGTCGACCTGGACCTGTCCCTGCCGGGCGAGACGGTCTCCGCCTGACCCGCAGCCGCCGCCTGACCAACGGTCACCGTGCTGCCCCAACACCTCCCTGGCACGAAGCCTCCGCCTGACACAACTCCTCCGCCCGACACGGCAGTCATCACGGGTGCGACCGCCACTTCCCGACACAACGCCCCTCTGCCCGGGAACCCGGTCCCCAGCGGACGAGACGGTCTCCGCCCGGCCCGTGCCGTCGGCGCACCCGCACCCCCGGTCCGCATCGCGCGGCGGGGGGTGCGGCAGCATGGGGCGCCGACACGCCCGTACCACCGGAAGGACCCCCATGTCCGCGGCACCCACCCCCGACGCCCTGGCCGCCTTCGAGGCCGCGAAGGGGTTCATGCCCACGCACGAGGGCCTCGCCCTGTACGCGGCGGCCGTGGAGGCCGGCGGGCTCGGGCTGCCGCTGCTGGAGGTCGGCACGTACTGCGGGCGCTCCACGATCCTGCTCGCCGACGCCGCCCGCGGGGCCGGCGTCACGGCGCTGACCGTCGACCACCACCGGGGCAGCGAGGAGCAGCAGCCGGGCTGGGAGTACCACGACCCGGAGACGGTCGATCCGGAGCTGGGCGTGATGGACACCCTTCCCGCCTTCCGCCGCACCCTCCACCGGGCCGGGCTGGAGGAGCACGTGGTGGCCCTCGTCGGCCGTTCGCCCCAGGTGGCGGCTCTGTGGAACTCCCCCCTCGGCCTCGTCTTCGTCGACGGCGGCCACACCGACGAGCACGCGAACGCCGACTACGAGGGCTGGGCGCCGCACGTGGCCGACGGCGGCCTCCTGGTCATCCACGACGTCTTCCCGGACCCGGCCGACGAGTTCACCGGGCAGGCCCCGTACCGCGTTCACCTCAGGGCTCTCGCGTCCGGCGCGTTCACCGAGGTCTCCGTGACCGACTCGCTGCGCGTCCTGCGGCGAACGGGCGCGGGGATCTGAGGGCCCGGTCTAGAGTCGCTGCGTGTCGTACACAGGCCCGGACTTCGATCCTCCCCAGCCCCGCCGTTCCCCGCTGCGCCGCCCGCTGACCGTGGCGATCGCGGCGCTCGTGCCCGGGGCGCTGCTCGGGTGGGGGGTGTACGCGGCGGTCGGCGGCCCGGACGACGGGGGCGGGGGCGGTGCGGACCGCGCGGGCAGCGTGCGGACGTCGTCCCCGGCACCTTCCTCCGGTGGTCCCGCCGGCCCCGCGTCACCCACCGACGACGCCACGTCGCCCGCGGGCACCTCCCCGTCGGCGACGACGGCCGAGCCCTCCCCCTCGGAGTCGACGTCCGCGCCCGCCGCGGCCTCCGGCCCCCTCAAGGGCAAGGTCGTCGTCATCGACCCGGGGCACAACCCCGGCAACTTCCGGCACGCCTCCGAGATCAACCGCAAGGTGAACGTCGGTACGCACTGGAAGGAGTGCGACACGACGGGCACGGCCACCGACGCGGGCTGGCCGGAGGCGAAGTTCACCCTCGACGTGGCCCACCGGCTGCGCACGCTCCTGGAGGAGCAGGGCGCCACGGTGAGACTGACGCAGGACGCCGACCGTCCGTACGGGCCCTGCGTGGACGAGCGGGCCCGGATCGGCAACGAGGCGGAGGCGGACGCCGCGATCTCGATCCACGCCGACGGGTCCGGGGCCGGCAACCGCGGCTTCCACGTCATCCTGCCGGGCCCGGTGCACGACGGCGCCGCCGACACCCGCGCCATCGTCGCCCCGTCCGCCGAACTCGGCCGGCGCATCGCGGGCAACTTCGTCCGCGCCACGGGCAGCGCGCCCTCCAACTACGTCGGTGGCGGCACCGGTCTCGTCACGCGCACGGACCTGGGCGGTCTCAATCTGTCAACGGTTCCCAAGGTGTTCGTCGAGTGCGGCAACATGCGCGACAGCGCGGACGCGGCCCTGCTGACCAGCGGGACCTGGCGCCAGAAGGCGGCGCAAGGGATGTCTGAGGGAATCGTGGGTTTCCTGCGCGGGTAGCGATCAGCGCACTCATCCCTGCGGACAGCTCCGACGTACGGACGATAGTGTCATCCGTACGATGAGGGGCCACCCCCGCGCTTCACACCGGAACCCGAACCTGACGGCGGCACGGTGACAGCGACGCCTCTACCGACGACGAGACGACCTACGAAGGACCTGAAGTGAATATCCGCTCCCTCACTCGAGGCGACGGCGTGGTGATCGGAGCAGCGGTATTGCTGTTCATCGCGTCGTTCCTCGACATCTACTCGATCGACGGCGCCCCGGACGACGCCGACATTCCCAGCCTGTGGGGCAGTGGGGCGGTCGTGCTCGGTGTCGTCCTCGCGGGCATCATCGGCACCGCACTCATCATCGTGGCCCGCGCTCTGCCGCAGCCCAAGAAGGTGGCGGGGCTCGACCTCGGTCAGTTCGGCGTCGCGTTCACGATCTTCGCCGCGTGGTGCGCGCTCGGCAACATCTTCGACCCCGCGGGCGCCTTCGACGGCGACGGGGGCTTCACCAGCGAGCTCGGTGCGGGCACGGGTCTGATCCTCGCGCTCGTCGCCACGCTGATCATGGCCGTCGCGGCCGTCGCCACCGCGCTGGTCCCCGCCCTCAAGGGCTCCCTGATCCCGGCCGCCCGTCCGGCCGCGCCGCAGCCCTACGGCGGCCAGCCCCAGGGTGGTTACGGCTACCCGGGCGCGCAGCAGCCGCCGTACGGCGGACAGCCGGGCCAGCCCGGCCCCGGACAGCCGGGCCAGCCGGGTCAGTCCTTCGGCGGCCAGCCGCAGCCGGGCCAGCCGCACGCCCCGCAGCCGCAGCCGGCGCAGGCGCAGCCGGCCCCGGCCGCGGACTTCTCGCCGTTCTGGTTCGCCGTGCCGGTGCCGCGTCCGCTGTTCGCGGAGGACGGCTCCCCCACGCCGATCGCCGAGCTGGCGCCGGGCACCTGGTACCTGGCCGTCGAGCAGCGCGGCGCGAACCTGGTCGCCCAGACGCAGGACGGCCGCCGGGGTGTCCTGCAGGACACGAGCGGCATCCAGCGCGGCTGAGCTTCGCCGCACGCACCCGCACGGCCCCTCGCCCTTCCGGGTGCGGGGCCGTTGGCGTACAGCCGCCGCCTCCACAGAGCACTGACGGACCGCCAGGAGGAGTCGTCCACGGTGTGTGGACCGCCGAGTCCCGGGGGCTCCGACGCCTTCACCCCGCTCACCTGGATCGCCGCCCACACCTGCACCATCGAACTGGGCACGGCTGTCGCGCAGATGGCCGCCCGCTCCCCCGTCGCCACCGCACTGCACGCCGCCACCCTCGGCCGTCTCCCCGGCGGCCCTTTGCTGCCCGGCTCGGGCTGTCCGGGCCGCGGGTGGTGGAGGGCTGGAACGGGCGGCCGTACCCGTGCTCGCCGCCGGCCGCGCCCCGGGAGTACGTCGACGAGGTTTCGCTGGCCGGGCCGCGGGAGCGGATCGCCGAGCGGCCGGCGGAGCGGCGGTAGGGGCCGGTGACCGATCTGCTGGCCCTGTCACCGGCCCTCCCGACGCTGCGCACGCCCGCCAAGCTGAACGCCTGACGCGTCAGAGGAAGATCGCGACCGGGTTGAACGACAGCTCGCCCGTCTCTCTGTTCCAGATCTGGACCTTGCCGAGGCAGCGCGCCTGGAACTCGCCGGTGAAGTACTCCGCGTTCTGGAAGCCCTCCCGCACCCCGGCGGCCTCGCAGGTGATGCGGACGTGGGCGGGCCGGGGGCCGTCGCCGTAGGGGGCGCGCAGCACGATGTCGCCGCTGTCCGAGGTGCGGCTGGCCGTGAAGCGGCCGGTGACCGAGACGAACGCCGACATGACCTCCACCGAGGTGAGCGGGATGCGGTCGCCGCGGTCGGCGAGGGCGTCGGAGAGCCGGCGGTTGGGGACGATCAGGCCGGTGGTGAGGTCGGTGTGGACGATCACGTCCTCCTTGCGCATGGTGTCCATGAGCAGCCGTATCACGGTGATCGGGGTGCTCTCCTGGATATAGGCGGTGACGCGTTCCTTGGTGACGTCCCTGTTGGCGCTGCCGTCGCCCCAGCCGAACTTGGCGCGCAGGCCGACGCCGCTGGTGACGTTGATCCGGTCGGCGACCTCCTGTTCGAGGGCGTCGGAGAATCCGCCCTGCTGGTAGAGGTCCATCACGCGCTGCTCGTGCAGGAAGAAGCACATGCCGTGGACCGTACGGCCGCCCTGTCGGCGGCGTCTGCGCAGCCAGCCGAGGCGGATCAGGCCGTAGCGCAGCAGGACGGCCCAGCAGACCGCGGTGCCCGCCCAGACGACCAGCCAGGGCCACCACCACAGGGCCCACCACTCACTGTCGATGACACCCACGGATCTCCTTGAACGCGTCGGGGAGGGAGGTGAGTCCGGCGTCGACGACGCGGCCGCCGGTGGCGTCGGCGACCCGCCGCAGGGCGTCCGCGTCGGCTTCTCCCAGGTGGACGGGGAAGGTGGGCACCGCCTCGGCCTCGGCGCCGAGGGCGCGGTGGCGGCGCAGGAACTCCTCGTAGGTGATGCCCGCGTTGTTCTCGCCGTCGGTCATCAGGACGACGGCGACGGGGCGGTCCGGATCGTCGCGTACGGCGTCGGCGGCGACACGGTAGCCGTGGTCGAGGGCGGACCACAGGGCGGTGGCGTCGTCGTAACCGCCGCCCGCGACCGTGGCGTTGAGGTCGCGGAGGTCGGCGTCGCCGCGCACCGTGATGGTGCGTTCCTCCAGGACCTCGCCGCCGAAGCGGATCACGGTCAGCCGTTCGCCCCGGTAGAAGCGGGTGAACTTGCCGGTGGCGGAGGAGTCGGCGCCGCTGAGCCCGGCGAAGGCGGCGCGCAGACCGGCCATGCGGGCGCCGCGCATGGAGGTGGAGAAGTCGAGGACGAAGACGACCTGGTCGGCGGTGCGGTGGTCGGGGTCGCCGTAGTCGGTGATCAGCCGTTGGACGACGGAGAGGCGGTCGGGGAAGGAGAGCGCGTTGCCGACGGGTGTGCGCAGGGCGCCGTCGGGAGTGACGTCCTGGTTGACGGGGCGGCGGTACGTCCGTTCCATCAGGGCGCGCTGGGTGTCCTCGGCGAGCAGCCGGTCGACGACCTTGCGGTAGGCGGGCAGTTCGGTGGCGTCCAGCAGGAGCAGCGGGAAGTCGGACAGGACCATGCCGTCGTCGGGGTGGACGATCTCCAGCGGGGTGCGCAGCTCGCCGGAGGCGTTCAGGGCGAGGAGTTCCGCCTCGTGGGCGATGAGCGCGTTGGTGTCGTCCTGCCGTGCGGGGTAGCGGGCGACGAGGTCGCGGGAGCTGGCGGCGTTGAGGGTCTGGCCGGAGCGGAAGCCGCGCAGCCGGTCGCAGGAGACGTCCTGTTCACGCAGGGCGCTGCCGGTGCCGGCGGCGGCGGTGGCGACGCCGACGAGCGCGGCGCGGCCGGTGTCGCTGCGCCGCGGATCGGCCATCCCGAACCGTACGGTGCCGTCGGCGGCGGCGTCCGCGATGCCGGCCCAGGAGACCCGGCCGCCGGGGGCGTTCGCGCGCAGGCTCCGGACGGTGGCGGGGGTGAGGCCGACGACGACCGGGGAGCGCATGATCGGTGTGGACTCGGGGCGGGTGAGCCTGCCGTCGGAGTGCTGGACGCGCAGCAGGAAGGAGCGGTCGGAGGCGAGCCAGGCGAGATCGTAGCCGGGGGTGCCGCGCGAGGGCGGGTACTGCCCGGTGAGGTCGGCGTTGGCCCGGTAGTCGATGTCCAGCTCCACGCCCGTGTCCTCGGCGAGGTCGGCCAGCAGAGGCTCCACGTCGGCGAGTTCGGGGCTGGCGAGGACCCGGAGGGTGGTGGGGCCGTCGTCGGAGGTGCAGGCGGTGAGCGTGGCGCCGAGCAGGACGAGCCCGAGCAGGGCGCGGGCGGCGGCCCTCATGGTGTGTCCTGGACAGGAGGCGGGCAGTCGCCGACGTATTCGATGATCTCCTCCAGGACCTCGAGGTCGGGTTCGTAGACCTTGGTCCGGTCGCTGTTCTCCTGCGGCACCTGGATGTCGTGCTCGGCGAGGTGGGCGTTCAGCTGGTCGCTGGTGCCGGCCGCGCCGGAGAAGCGGACGCGGAAGCCGAGTTCGACGGCGCGGCGGCGCAGTTCCTCGTCCTCCTGGATCACCTCGACGAGCCGGTCGCCCCGGTCGGTGAGGGAGATCAGCTGGGGTTCGGTGAGGGCGTAGGGCGTGGGGTAGAGCAGGACGCGGCTGGTGTCCTGGCGGTCCTCGCGGCCGTGGTGGGCGATCTGGTGGGCCAGGTACTGGTGCTCGTAGATCACGGAGATCGGTGCGATGGACTCGCCGAGGGCGGAGAAGTAGCTGTCGGCCTGCTCGTCGGCCCACATGCCCTGGAGGTCGATGAGCGGCTTGATCTCGGCGGCGAGGCGCTGGACGGCGTTCGCCGCGAGCGGGGTGTCGTTGCTGTTCCGGGTGCCGGGGGTGCGGTTTCCGTTGGCGACGAAGGCGAGGATGCTCAGGTAGGTGCCCGCCGAGTTGGACTCGCAGACGTTGGAGGTGCGGACCAGGACGCGGCCGCTGTTGCTGCGATCGTCGCGGGTGACCTCGTCGTAGCCGACGCCGTTCCAGGTGTCGGCGGTGCGGCCCTCGCCGTCCTTGGGGTTCCGCCGGTCGTCGACGCCGTCGAGGAGGCCGGTGAAGCGGGCCATGTCCAGGTTGTAGTAGAGAGTTTCGTCGCTGCCGTCGGGGGCCGGCTGCGGGGTGGCGACGCCCGCCCTCACCAGGGTCTCGGCGTAGTCGCGGAAGGTGCCGAGGACGAGCGGGCTGACGAAGGGGCGCACCGAGCGGACCGAGCGGTCCTGGCGGTCGAGGACGAGCTTGGCGGCGGGCTGGCCGGACGGGAAGACGGCGTCCATGTCCCGCAGGGACTGGGTGGCGATGCCTCGGGAGCCGAGGCGGTGGATGTCGACGCGGATGCCGTGCCGGAGTAACAGCCGCTGTACCTCCGGGTCCCGGAAGTAGTCGGACTTGGAGGCCATTCTGGCGTCGATGGTGGTGATGTGCTCCAAGGGGCGCAGGGTGTTGCCCGACACCAGCAGGGAGATCAGTCCGGCCACGGCGAGGGGCAGCACGGCGAGCACGTACCGGGGCACTCTGCGGCGGTCGGTGCGCCGGGTGGTGAGCCGGGGCTCCTCGATGGTGGGAGCTCTGTCGTCGGACAACGGCCTGCCCTCCTGCCACTCAGGGAGCAGGATCATCGGCGACGGCGGGGAACGAGCACACCCGGAACCCTCAACTCCAGGCAAACGGCGAGCAAATGACCGTATGCGGTTTCGAACCGTGCGGGGCGGCAACCCGACCGGCATGTCCCCTCGAAGTCGCAGTCGCAGTGGCTCCCACTCCGCCGGGACGGCCGTCGCGGTGATCGCGGACATCATGGCCGTCATCCTCGGACTGTGGATCCTGATGTACCTGCTGGACGCCAACCGGGCCAACGACCTGGTGCGGTTCGTCCATGACGCGGCCAACTGGCTGGCCGGCTGGTCACGGGACCTCTTCACCTTCGACGAGGCCTGGGCCCGCGTGGTCGCCGGCTACGGACTGGCCGCCGTCGTCTACCTCTTCGTCGGCCACGCCATCGCCAACCGCCTGCACCGGCACTGACTCACTGACGCCGACCGGCGTTCACACGCAGCAGTCCGGGTCGAGTCCCCGCGGCAGGCGGTCGCCGGAGAAGACCTGGCAGGTGGCCTCGTGTCCGCCCAGTGCGGCGACGGCGAGGAGCAGGGAGCCGGCCGTCCAGGTGGTCAGCTCGCGCGGCCAGACCGCCTCGTCCTCGAAGACGTAGCCCGTCCAGTACAGGCCGCTGTCCGGGTCGCGCAGGTGCTGGATCGACTGGAGGATCTCCAGGGCGTGGTCGGACTCGCCCACCGCCCACAGGGCGAGCGCGAGTTCGGCCGACTCGCCGCCCGTGACCCACGGGTTGGGGACGACGCAGCGCACGCCGAGGCCCGGGACCACGAAGCGGTCCCAGCTCTCCGCGATGCGGGACCTGGCCTCGGTGCCGGTCAGCGCGCCGCCCAGCACCGGGTAGTACCAGTCCATCGAGTAGCGGTCCTTGTCCAGGAACCGCTCCGGGTGGCGGCGGATGGCGTGCCTGAGCGCGCCCGCCGCCAACTCCCAGTCGGGCTGGGGCTCTTCGCGCTGCTCGGCGATGGCGAGCGCGCAGCGCAGCGCGTGGTGGACGGAGGAGCTGCCGGTCAGCAGCGCGTCGGTGGTGTCCGTGCCGTCGTCGTCGCGGCGCCAGCCGATCTGCCCGCCGGGCTGCTGGAGGCGCAGCACGAACTCGACCGCCGCGTGGACGACGGGCCACATCCGGTCGAGGAACGTGTCGTCGCCGGTGGCGAGGTGGTGGTGCCAGACGCCGACGGCGACGTAGGCGACGAAGTTGGTCTCCCGGCCGCGGTCGGTGACGTCGGCGAAGTCGCCGTCGGCGTAGGCCGCGTACCAGGAACCGTCCGGGTTCTGGTGCCGGGCCAGCCACTCGTACGCCCGCTCGGCGGCCTCGTGCTCACCGGCCGCGTCGAGGGCCATCGCCGCCTCGATGTGGTCCCAGGGGTCGAGGTGGTGCCCGCGGAACCACGGGATCGCGCCGTCCTCCCGCTGCTCGGCGAGGATGCCGCGGACGGTCTCGGCGGCCTCGGCGTCGGTGAGGACTCCGGGCAGGACGAGGTGCTCGGTGCGGGGCGTGGTCACGCGGCGTCCACCGGCGGCAGGTGCGGCTTGGTGGCGTACGCCACGAAGCTCTTGCCGATCAGCGGGTTCAGCGCCTGCTCGGCGACGCGTGTCGCCAGTGGCTTCTTCATGATGTCCCAGACCAGCAGCTTGTGGTACGCCCGCACCGGCAGCGCCTTGTCGTTGTCGACGCCGAAGGCGCACTTCAGCCACCAGTACGGCGAGTGCAGCGCGTGCGCGTGGTGGGTGCCGTAGGGCTTGAGGCCGGCCTCGCGGATGCGGGCGAGGAGCTGGTCGGCCTTGTAGATGCGGATGTGGCCGCCCTCGACCTCGTGGTAGGCGTCGGAGAGGGTCCAGCAGACCTTCTCGGGGCCGTAGCGCGGCACGGTGATCGCGATGCGTCCGCCGGGCCTGAGGACGCGGACCATCTCGGCGAGGACGCCCTTGTCGTCGTGGATGTGCTCCATCACCTCGGAGATGATGACGACGTCGAAGGACTCGTCCGGGAAGGGCAGCGCGAGCGCGTCGCCCTCCATGGCGGTGGCGGTGGCGCCGGCCGGTGCCTCGCCGGCCTCCTCCATCGCCGCGAACCACTTGGCGACCTCGCGGATTTCCTCGGCGTTCCGGTCCAGCGCGACGACCCGGGCACCGCGCCGGTAGCACTCGAACGCGTGCCGGCCGGCGCCGCAGCCGAGGTCCAGGACGCGGTCGCCCGGGGCGAGCGGGAACCGGGAGAAGTCGACGGTCAGCACGTGGCCCTGCTTTCGGGGTAGACACCGGTGTCACGGGTGGTCGGGGTCGCGGGCACGGTCCGCGGGGTCGCCGCGGAGGGGCCGATGGCCTCGCGGTAGCGGGCGGCCGTGCCCTCGGCGGCGCGGGCCCAGGTGAAGTGCCGCAGGACGCGTTCGCGTCCGGCCGCGCCGAGCCGGGCGCGCAGTTCGCGGTCGCCGAGCAGCCGGTTCAGCCCGGCGGCCAGCGCGTCCGCGTCCCCCGGCGGCACCGCGAGGCAGGTCTCCCCGTCGGGTCCGGCGACCTCGGGGACGGCTCCTCCGGTGGTGGCGAGCAGCGCGGTGCCCGCCGCCATGGCCTCGGCGGCCGGCAGCGAGAACCCCTCGTACAGCGACGGCACGCACGCGACCTCGGCGGAGCGCACGAGGCCGACCAGTTCGGTGTCCGAGATGCCCTTGACGAACTCGACGGCGCCTTCGAGGCCGTACCGCTCGATCGCCTGTGCGACGGGGCCTTCGGCGGGCCGCTTGCCGACGACGACGAGGTGGGCCCGGGGGTGCTCGGTGCGTGCCTTCGCCAGCGCCTCGACGAGGAAGACGAGGCCCTTGAGCGGCACGTCCGCGCTGGACGTCGTCACGATCCGGCCCGGTATGCGCGGCACCGAGGGGTCGGGCGAGAACAGGTCGGTGTCGGCGCCGATGTGGACGACGTGGATGCGGTCGGCCCGTACGCCGAGGTGGTCGACGATCTCCTGGCGGGAGGTGCCGGAGACGGTGAGCACGGACGGCAGGCGGCGCGCGACGCGCTTCTGCATGCGGGTGAACGCGTACCAGCGGCGCACCGAGTACCGGCGCTTCCAGCCCTCGGCGGCGTCGAGTTCGAGCTGCCGGTCGACGGTGATGGGGTGGTGGACGGTGGTGACGAGGGGGGCGCCGACGTCGCCCAGCAGCCCGTAGCCGAGGGTCTGGTTGTCGTGGACGACGTCGAAGTCCCCGCGGCGGGCGCGCAGATGGCGGCGGGCCCGCAGGGAGAACGTCAGCGGCTCGGGGAAGCCGCCGGTCCACATCGTGCCGACCTCCAGCGCGTCGACCCAGTCGCGGTACTCGTCGCGCTTCGGGGTGCGGAAGGGGTCGGGCTGGCGGTAGAGGTCGAGGCTGGGGAGCTCGGTGAGGGACAGCCGGTTCCCGAGGCCGAGGTCCGGGCCGTCGTCGAGGACGGGGTAGGGCTGGGCTCCGATCACCTCGACCCGGTGGCCGAGGCGGGCCAGTTCGCGCGAGAGGTGGCGGACGTAGACGCCCTGGCCGCCGCAGAACGGGTTTCCCTTGTAGGTGAGGAGTGCGATGCGGAGCGGTCGCATGCCGTCGGCGGCGGGCTCCGGACGGGGACCCGTCTGACTGGCCTCGGCGGTCACCCTGGGCCCCCTTCTCACTGCGCTGTCCCGCGACACTATGCCGGGACGTTAATCTAGAACAAGTTTCAGACTTGATCGTCCGGAGGATCCGAATCTACCGGCAGGTAAGGAAGCTGTGATGAGTGGATCAGGTGATTCACGCCACGGCGCGGCACGGTGCCGGACACTGCCGGACACCGTGCCGGACCGGACATGGGGGAGAAGGCGACCAAGGTGGACAAGCCGGAGGCGGACAACCCGGAAGCGGAAGCCGCCCGTACGTCCGGGTCCGCGCGCCCCGTCGCCGCCCCGCCCCTCACCGCACGGCAGCGGGAGCGCCGACGCCGCATTCTGCACGCGACCGCCCGGCTGGCCTGCCGGGGCGGCTTCGAGGCGGTACAGATGCGCGAGGTCGCGGAGTCGTCGCAGGTCGCCCTGGGCACGCTGTACCGCTACTTCCCGTCCAAGGTCCATCTGCTGGTCGCGACCATGCAGGACCAGTTGGAGCAGCTGCACGGGACGCTGCGCAAGAGCCCGCCGGCCGGTGAGACGGCGGCGGACCGGGTGGCGCAGACCCTGATGCGGGCCTTCGGCGCGCTCCAGCGCGAACCCCGGCTGGCCGAGGCAATGGCCCGCGCCCTGACCTTCGCCGACCGAAGCGTCTCCCCGGAGGTCGACCAGGTCTCCCGCCGGACCACGGCGATCATCCTGGACGCGATGGGCGGCCTGGACAACCCCACCCCCGAACAGCTCTCCGCGGTCCGCGTCGTCGAGCACACCTGGCTCTCGGCGCTGATCACCTGGCTCTCCGGCCGCGCCTCCATCGCCCAGGTGAGGGTGGACATCGAGACGGTGTGCCGGCTGATCGACGTGACGGGAGCGGGGGAGCGCGACCCGGCGGGGGCCGGGGAACCCGGTCCGGCGGAGGCCGGGGAACCCGGTCCGGCGGAGGCCGGGGAACCCGGTCCGGCGGGGGCCGGGGAGCGCGACGCGGCGGGGGCCGGGGAGCGCGGTCCGGCGGAGGCCGGGGAACCCGGTCCGGCGGGGGCCGGGGAGCGCGACGCGGCGGGGGCCGGGGAGCGCGACGCGGCGGGGGCCGGGGAGCGCGAC
>NZ_JBNGGC010000040.1:0-68480 GCF_049974565.1 Streptomyces sp. WG5
CGGCCGGTGCCGGCACGGGGCCCGCTCCGCACGCAGGCGCACCCACGGGAGGCGGGCAGCCCCAGGACGCCGCCGCTCCCGCCTCGCCCCCCGCCGCTCCCGCCGCGGCGTCCCCAACGGCGCCCGCGCCCGGCGCCTGGCCGACCGCGGCTCCCGCCGGTGGCGGGCGGCGCCCCGGAGGGTGGCCCACGGCGGCACCGGCGGGCGGCGGTCAGCCACCCCGGTCACCAGCCGGCCCCGGTCCTGTCGCGGCCTCGGCACCAGCGCCGGCACCGGCAGCCGAGCCGACCGCCGCGCCCGCCCCCGCGCCAGCCCCTGCCTCTCCGGCGCCGGGTGCCGGAGTCGACCCCCGCACGATCTGGCCCAACATCCTGGAGGCGGTCAAGAACCGCCGCCGGTTCACCTGGATCCTGCTCAGCCAGAACGCCCAGGTGACCGGCTTCGACGGCACATCCCTCCAGATCGGGTTCGTCAACGCCGGCGCCCGCGACAACTTCCTGAGCAGTGGCAGCGAGGACGTGCTGCGGCAGGCCCTGGCCGAACAGTTCCACGTGCAGTGGAAGGTCGAGGCGGTCGTCGACCCCTCCGGCGGCTCGGCACCCCCGCCCCCCGCCGGGCCCTCCGGCGGCTACGGCGGTTCCGGTGCCGGTGGCGGCGGCTTCGGTGGCGGTGGCTTCGGTGGCGGTGGCGGTGGCGGCTTCGGGGGCGGCGCGCCCGTACAGCGCCCGCCGGCGCCGTCGCCCGCGGCCCCGCCGCCGGCTCCCGCGCCGTCCGCGCCCACCGCGCCGGGGCCGGCGTCCGGCCCGGCGTCCGCCCCCGCCCCCCGGCCCCCGGCGCCCGAGCCGCGCCCGGTGTCCCCGGAGGACGACGTTCCCGAGGACGACGATCCCGACCTCGACGAGTCGGCCCTGTCCGGCAAGGAACTGCTGGTACGGGAGCTGGGCGCGTCGGTGGTCGAGGAGATCCCGCACGAGTAGGAGGCGGAGTGCGGGACCGGAGGCCCCGGCTCCGTGCCCGCTGCGCTGGAGGAAGACACAAGCCTCCGCGCCCCGCCCTTTCGGAAGCCCGCACAAACCGCTCCGGCGCGTTCCCATTAGGCTGGCCCCGTGAAGGTCCTTGTCATCGGCGGCGGCGCCCGCGAACACGCCCTGTGCCGTTCCCTGTCCCTCGACCCCGACGTCACCGCGCTGCACTGCGCACCCGGCAACGCCGGTATCGCCGAGGTCGCCGAACTGCACCAGGTCGACGCCCTCGACGGCGCGGCCGTCACCGCGCTGGCCACGCGGCTCGGCGCCGAACTGGTCGTGGTCGGGCCCGAGGCGCCCCTCGTCGCCGGGGTCGCCGACGCCGTGCGCGAGGCGGGCATCCCGGTCTTCGGCCCCTCCGGGCAGGCGGCGCGGCTGGAGGGCTCCAAGGCCTTCGCCAAGGACGTCATGGCTGGCGCCGACGTCCCCACCGCCCGCTCCTACGTCTGTACCGACCCGGCCGAGGTCGACGCCGCCCTCGACGCCTTCGGCGCCCCCTACGTCGTCAAGGACGACGGGCTGGCCGCCGGAAAGGGCGTCGTCGTCACCGACGACATCGAGGCGGCCCGCGCGCACGCGAACGCGTGCGACCGCGTCGTCATCGAGGAGTTCCTGGACGGCCCCGAGGTCTCCCTCTTCGCCGTCACGGACGGCGAGAACGTACGCCCGCTCCAGCCCGCCCAGGACTTCAAGCGGGCGCTCGACGGCGACGAGGGCCCGAACACCGGCGGTATGGGCGCGTACTCGCCGCTGCCCTGGGCCGACCCCAAGCTGGTCGACGAGGTCGTGCACAGCGTCCTCCAGCCGACCGTCGACGAGATGCGCCGCCGCGGCACCCCGTTCTCCGGCCTGCTCTACGCCGGTCTCGCGATCACCTCGCGCGGCGTCCGCGTGATCGAGTTCAACGCCCGTTTCGGCGACCCCGAGACCCAGGTCGTACTGGCCCGCCTGAAGACGCCGCTCGCCGGTCTGCTGATGGCCGCCGCCACCGGCAACCTCGCCGACCTGGAGCCCCTGCGCTGGAGCGACGAGGCGGCCGTCACCGTGGTCGTCGCCTCCCACAACTACCCCGGCACCCCGCGCACCGGCGACCCGATCACCGGCCTCGACGAGGTGGCCGCAGAGGACGCCCCGCACGCCTACGTCCTGCACGCCGGCACCCGCGCCGAGGGCGACGCCGTGGTCAGCGCCGGGGGCCGCGTCCTGTCCGTCACGGCCACCGGCGCGGACCTCACCGAGGCCCGCGACCGCGCCTACCGGGCCGTCGCCCGCATCGGTCTCGACGGCTCCCAGTACCGTACGGACATCGCGGCGAAGGCAGCCGCGGGAGCCTGACCCGGCTCCGCGGGACACCCGCGCGCACCGAACCCGACAGGCCCCGGCTCCGTCTCAGGAGCCGGGGCCTGATCCTTGCTGTCAGCCGTCCACCTTTCCCCAAAGCCATTCCATCGAGTGACCGATGTGCCATACGGCTGACGGGCGCGAAGGCCCCAACTAGGGTGCCGCGCAAGCGTTCCGGCACTTGGCCCACCGGCATTGCGATGTCAGTGGCGGGTGCCACAGTGGGGGAATGAACGAGAGCCGGAGAGCAGCGCGAACGTCCAGGGCAGCAAGGAGGGGGTGAGGTCCGGCCGTGACCGGTATCGGTGGTGTGGAGATGGGCGCGCAGGCCGCGCGCTCCCGGGCGCTGGCCGTGCTGCGCATCCGCAGCCGGGCGCTGGCCGTCGCCCTGTTGCCCGCCGCCGCGGCCGTGATCCTGCTCGTGGGCGGCTCCACCGGGCACCTCGCGGGCGGGGGCTGGGACGTCGTCCGCTGGACCGTGTCCGCGCTGGCGCTTCTCGTGCTGGCCGCCGGCGCCTCGGTCGCCCTGGTCGTCGCCCGGTCCCGGCCCGCCGTCACCCCGACGGTCACGATCGCCGAGGAGTCGGCGCCGGACCTCTACCGGATGGTGCGTGACCTGGCCGACCGGCTCGACGTCCCCGCCCCCTCCGCGATAGCGCTCACGCCGGACTGCGACAGCTGGCTGGAGGACCGGACCCACCGGGCGCACGGCCCGCCGCCCGAGGAGGAGCACGACGACGTGGCCGGTACGGGCGGACCCGTCCACCGCCGGACCGCCGCCGCACCCGTCCTCGTCATCGGCTCACCCTTCCTGTGGTGGATGCGCGTCGGTGAGCTGCGGGCAGTCCTCGCCCCGGTCGTCGCGGGTACGGGGCCCTCGGCGCACCCCGACATAGCCGCCGCCCGCCGCTTCATACGCGGGCTGGACGCCGCGGTGGCGGTGACCTCCACGGGCGGGCGCGGACCCCTGTCCCGCGCGGTGCGCGCGGCCCTCGGCTGGGTGTCCAGGCTCCTGCTGCGCAGCTGCCGTGTCCACGCGGCCGAGATGGAACGTGGGGTCGCGGCGGCGGCAGCGGAGCGGGCCCAGGCTGTGGACTACGGTCTGCGGATCGTCGCGCAGGAGCAGGTCGGGCTCGCGTACGCGGGCTGGGACCGCCTGCTGACCCGGGTCGCGCTGCCCGCCTGGCGGATGGGCCGCTGGCCCGCCCGGCTGGACGTGGGCGTCGTCGCCGCGCTCACGGAGCTGTCGCGGCGCGACCGCCTGGCGGAGGGCTTCGCCTCCCGGCTGGGTGAGCGTCCCGCCTGCGACCTGCTGGAGGAGCCCGGGGCGATGGACGAGGCGGTCTCCCTCCTCGCCGCGCGCCTCTTCCACGGAGGGCCTGCCGAGACGGGCCCGGACTGGGCGCCGGTGGGGTGGGACGAGTACCCCGAGGAGGTCGTCGACCGGACCTGGCGCACGGACGCGGCCCGCCTCCACCGCGTCCTGGACGCCCTGGGTGTCCGTCGCGCTGCCGAAGGCGCAGCGCCGGGCACCGACGGCCCCACCCTGGCCCGTGTGCTGGACCACCTCACGACCTCGTCCACCCCGGCCGCCGACGGCCCCTCGGACCCACGGGAGACGGCCGCCGCGATCGACACGGGAGCCGCACCCGCACCGGAAACCGGGCCCCGCACCGAGCCCGGCGGCTGGGCCGGGCGCGGGTCCGGGGGCGCGACCGACGCGCGGACCGCTGAGGGGCGTACGGGGGCCGCCCCGGTGGCCGGGGCCGGGACCGGCGCTGAGCCCTGGACGGACACCGGCACCGAGGAGTGGCCCCGCGCCGACGCCGGAAGTCGCACCGACTCCCGGACCACCGGCACCGGCACCGCCACCGGCACCGGCACCGCCACCGGCACCGGCACCGCCACCGGCACCGCCACCGGCACCGGCACCGATGACGATGCGGGGGACGATGCCGGGGCCGTGTACGCGCCGTACGGCGTGCGCGACGCTCACACCAACCGTCTCGGCGCCCACGGTGACGCGGACGCCTCCCGGGCCCAGGGCGACGCGGACGCCCTCCGCGCCCACGCGGGCCCCCGCCCCGCCGACGCCCCTGCCGAGGACGACGACGACCTCGCCGGCACCACCGTCCGCGGTGCCGCCCTGGCCGCCGGGCTCAGTGCCCAGCTGGCCCGCGAGGAGGCGGAGGCGCAGCCGACCGGAGTCCAGCCGTCCGCCTCCGGGGCAGCCGCGGGACCGACCGGCCCCGACGCCGCTCTCTGGGCAGATGGCGCGCTCCCCCTCTTCCCCCTGCAACCCCCGCGCACCGGCCGCGAGATCCTCACCGCCCACATCACGGCGATGGTGTGCTGCGCGGCGATGGACACCGTCGGCGCCGCTCCCGGCCTCGACTGGCTCGACGGGCCGTCCCTCCTGGTCAACGGCGCCCGCGCCGCGGATCTGGCCCCCCACGTCCGCAGCCTCGTCGAGACCGGCGACCCGGGGCCCCTGCGCGACTGGATGAGCGAGCTCGGCATACGCCCGGAAAAGCCCGTGCGCCTGGTCTGACTCTCCCCGGCCCGGCCCTCCCGCCTCCCCTGCCCGGCCCCGCCCGACCCCGCTCGGTCCTGTTCCTGGGCCTCGGCCCAGGCCCACCCGCCCCCTCCGCCCCACCCGTCCCTGCACCGCCGTACGAAGCCGCATCGGAGCGCCGAATCGGACCCAGTGATTCCACTTTCGGCCACTTCGCAACGAACCGTGACAGCACGCGCGCGAAATGTGATGTGCTGGGACCGATCGCGCACATGGCAAGGGCGTTCGTCATAGGCACGACCGCGGGGGCACGAGGGAGGGGACTGTCCCATGGGGCCCGAGCAGATCCGCCGATGGGAGTCGGGAGCGCTCGCGCACGCCGTGACGGATCCCTTCGGACAGGGACCCGTCCCCTGGCTGCGCGGCGGCGAGACGTACTTCGGCGACACCGGCCAGGTCGTCGCCTGGTACGCGGACCAGGACGCCGTACCGGACCCGGACGGCAGGACCGGTGCGAGGGACCGGCGGCGGCGCACCGACGGCGGCGTCCCACGCGCCGCCGACGACGTTCGCCGCCAGATCAAGGGCTTCACCGCGACCGGAGCCGCCGCCCCCGGCGAGGCCATCGACTTCCACATCACCGTCGACCCTCCCCAGGAATTCAGCGTCGACGTCTACCGGATCGGCCACTACGGCGGTGACGGCGCCGCCAAGATCACCACCAGTCCCCGCCTGTCCGGCATCGTCCAGCCCGCGCCGCTGACCGCCGACCGCACGGTCTCCTGCCACCACTGGTGGCTCTCCTGGCGGCTGCAGATCCCGTCGTACTGGAACATCGGCGCGTACGTAGCCGTCCTCACCACCGCCGACGGCTACCGCTCCCACGTGCCCTTCACGGTCCGCGACAGCCACCCGGCCGACCTGCTCCTCGTGCTGCCGGACATCACCTGGCAGGCGTACAACCTCTACCCGGAGGACGGCCGCACCGGCGCCAGCCTCTACCACGCCTGGGACGAGGACGGCCGGCTGCTGGGCGAGGCGGACGCCGCGACGACCGTCTCCTTCGACCGCCCGTACGCGGGCGCGGGGCTGCCGCTGCACGTCGGCCACGCCTACGACTTCATCCGCTTCGCCGAGCGCTACGGCTACGACCTCGCGTACGCCGACGCCCGCGACCTGCACTCGGGCCGCGTCGACCCGACCCGCTACCGGGGGCTGGTCTTCCCCGGCCACGACGAGTACTGGTCCGCCGCCATGCGCCGCACCACGGAACTCGCCCGCGAGCACGGCACCTCCCTGGTCTTCCTCTCCGCCAACACCATGTACTGGCAGGTGGAGCTGGCCCCCTCCCCGTCCGGCGTCCCCGACCGCCTGCTGACCTGCCGCAAACGCCGGGGCCCTGGCCGGCCGGTGCTGTGGCGGGAGATCGACCGCGCCGAACAGCAACTCCTCGGCATCCAGTACGCCGGCCGCGTCCCCGAACCGCACCCGATGATCGTCCGCAACGCCGGTCACTGGCTCTGGGAGGCCACCGGCGCCCACGAGGGCGACGAGATCGAGGACCTGGTCGCAGGCGAGGCCGACCGCTACTTCCCGCGCGCCGCGCTCCCCGAGCACGACGAACGGGTCCTGCTCGCGCACAGCCCGTACACCGACGACGACGGCGCCCGGCGGCACCAGGAGACGTCGCTGTACCGGGCCCCGTCGGGTGCCTGGGTCTTCGCCTCCGGGACGTTCGCCTGGTCTCCGGCCCTGGACCGCCCCGGCCACGTCGACCCACGTGTCCAGCGCGCCACCGCCAACCTCCTGGACCGCATCTGCAAGCGTGACTGACCCGCCACCCCCGGCCCGCCACCTCCGGCCCGCCACCCCCGGCCCGCCACTCCCGACCCGCCACCCTCGCCCCGCCCCGTCCGGCCCGGACCCGATGGCCCGGGACCTGGTGCCCCGGACCCGATGGCCCGGGCTTCCGGACCCGCCCCCCTGTCCCCGGCACTCCGGACGTACGGGAGAATCGAGTCATTGGACAGAACCACGGGGAGGAACCGTGTCCGGATTCGTTGAAAAGCCCGAGCCGATCCAGGTTCCGGGTCTGGTGCATCTGCACACCGGCAAGGTGCGCGAGCTGTACCGGAACGAGGCGGGCGACCTCGTGATGGTCGCCAGCGACCGCATCTCCGCCTACGACTGGGTGCTGCCGACCGAGATCCCCGACAAGGGCCGGGTGCTCACCCAGCTCTCCCTGTGGTGGTTCGACCAGCTCGCCGACCTGGCCCCGAACCACGTCCTGAGCACCGAGCTGCCCCCCGGCGCCCCCGCCGACTGGGAGGGCCGCGCGCTGGTCTGCAAGTCCCTGCGGATGGTCCCCGTGGAGTGCGTGGCCCGCGGCTACCTCACCGGCTCCGGGCTGGCCGAGTACGACGAGAGCCGTACCGTCTGCGGCCTCGCCCTCCCCGAAGGCCTCGTCGACGGATCGGAGCTGCCCGCCCCGATCTTCACCCCGGCCACCAAGGCCGAGGTCGGCGAGCACGACGAGAACGTCTCCTACGAGGAGGTCGCCCGCCAGGTCGGCGCGGACACCGCGGCGGCGCTGCGCCAGGCGACCCTGGCCGTCTACTCGCGTGCCCGGGACATCGCCCGCGACCGGGGCGTCATCCTGGCGGACACCAAGTTCGAGTTCGGCTTCGAGGCCGGGCACCCCGAGGACCTGGTCCTCGCCGACGAGGTCCTCACCCCGGACTCCTCCCGCTTCTGGCCGGCCGACCAATGGCAGCCGGGCCGCGCGCAGCCGTCGTACGACAAGCAGTTCGTCCGGGACTGGCTGACCTCGGCCGGGTCCGGCTGGGACCGCCGCGGCGAGCAGCCCCCGCCGCCGCTGCCGCAGCAGGTCGTGGACGCGACCCGCGCCAAGTACGTGGAGGCCTACGAGCGCCTGACCGGCCTGAGCTGGTCGTAGACACGCTGAGGCGAACACGGGAAAGCCCCCGGCCGGAACCGGGGGCTTTCTCGTACGGAGCGAACGACGAGGTTCGAACTCGCGACCTCAACCTTGGCAAGGTTGCGCTCTACCAACTGAGCTACGTTCGCACTGCGACGTGGTCTTCGCCGTGGCGCGACAGCCACTATACCCAACCCCGCTCCCGCGCGAGCCGCACCGCCGCGTGCCGGTTCTCCGCCCCGAGTTTGCTCGCGGCCGACGACAGGTAGTTCCGTACGGTCCCCTCCGCGAGCGCGGCGCGGTCGGCGATCTCCGCGATGGGTGCCCCGTCGGCGGCGTGCTCCAGCACCTCGGCCTCGCGCGCGGTCAGCGGCGAATCCCCGGCGGAGATCGCGTCGGCGGCCAACTCCGGGTCGACGTAACGGTTTCCGGCATGCACGGTGCGGATCAGCTCGGCGAGCCGCTGGGCGCTGACCGTCTTGGGGACGAACCCGCGCACACCCGCCGCGAGCGCCCGCTTCAGGTGTCCGGGCCGCCCGTGACTGGTCACGATCAGCACTCTGCAGGCGGGCAGCGCGGTCCGCAGTGATGTGGCGACCTTCACACCGTCCGCGCCGGGCATCTGGAGATCCAGTACGGCGACGTCCGGCGTGTGCGCCCGTGCCATGGCCAGCGCCTCCGGGCCGGTGGCCGCCTCTGCGACCACGACGAGGTCGTCCTCCAGGGACAGCAGGGCCGCCAGCGCCCCGCGGATGAGGTGCTCGTCGTCGGCGAGCAGCACGCGTACGGGTTCCGTCACGACGCGACCTCCAGCACGGCCCCAGCCTCTGGCCCAGCTCCAGCCTTTGGCCCAGTCCCAGCCTTTGGCCCAGTCCCAGCCTTTGGCCCAGTCCCAGCCTCTGGCCCAGCTCCAGCCTCTGGCCCAGCTCCAGCCCCGGCCTCAGTCCCCGTCCCGGCGCCGCTCCCGGCCGGCGGCAGCGGCACCTCGGCCGTGAGCCGGAACACGCCCTTGCCGGCGCTCCCGGCCTCCAGCGTGCCGTCCACGGCGGACAGCCGTTCCCGCAGCCCCGCGAGCCCGGAGCCGCCCGCCGGCGCGGTACCGCCAGGGCCGTCCGGGCCGGCGGCGGGATCCGTCCCGGTCGTGTCGGCCACTCCGTCGTTCTCCACCGTCAGCACCACACGTCCCTCCGACATCCGCACCACGACGGCGACCTTCTCGGCGTCCCCGTGCCGCAGCACGTTCGTGGTCGCCTCCCGCACCACCCAGCCGAGCGCCGACTGCACCTCGGCGGGCAGCCCGGACGTCTCGCCGCGCACGTCGCAGTCGATTCCGGCCGCGGTGAGCACGCCCCGGGCGCCGGTGAGTTCGACCTCCAGGTCGGCCTCACGGTAGCCGCGTACGACGTCCCGGACCTCCCGCTGCGACTCCTGCGCGATGCGCTGCACTTCGATCATCTGCTCCACCGCTTCGGGCCGTCCGCGCCGGGACAGCTGGACGGCCAGCTCGCTCTTGAGCGCGATCACGGCCAGGTTCCGCCCCATCACGTCGTGCAGGTCCCGGCCGAACCGCAGCCGTTCCTCGGCGACCGCGAGCCGGGCGCGGGTCTCCTTCGCCTCGTCGAGCGTGTAGACCGCGTTGAGCAGCCAGACGGAGAAGACCGAGGTGAAGGCGAGGAACCCGCCGCCCACCAGCACCAGGCCCGCCACCGCGGCCGAGGCGATGCCCGGCATGCCCAGCGGGAACGAGACGACACCGGCCCCCAGCGCGAAGCCGCCGACGACGGCCACCACGCGCCGCCGGTTGCGCACGCCGAGCGTGATGGTGCCGGCGCCGAAGCACAGGGCGCCTCCGAAGACGGACCCGGCCGCGGTGTCCACCCCGTCGCCGCCCGGTCCGCGCTCCGCGATCCCGACCGCGCCGATCGCGATCACCGCCGTGAACACGGTGAGCACCCACATCAGCCGCAGGGGCTGCGCACGCCGGCCGCGCGTCCAGTCCAGTGCCCGGGAGGAGAAGAGCATGCAGACCGCGGCGTGCAGGACGACCAGCAGGGACAGCCCGGTGGCGAGCCGGGGCCCGACCTTGTCGAAGGCCGACAGCCCGATGGTGAGGATCTCGATGACCCCGAAGAAGTGGAACGACCACCGGGTGTACGTCTCCACCTTCGCCGGCGTACTCTTCCGCCCCCACCAGCGCCTTGGCCTGCGCATGCCCTCGCTCGCCCCGCTCTCCCTGGCCCGGTCCCGGCCCTGGTCCCGACTCCGGTCCTGGTCCTGGTTCCGGTCTTCCCGTACGTCAGTGCCGTGGCTCCCAGCGGAACCACCGCCGTACAGCAAACACCGAGACCACGGTCCAGGCCACCGCCGTGGCCACGGCGCCCAGCACCTCGTACGCCGGCAGGTCACCGGTCCAGCCACCGCGGACCAGGGTGACGACGGGCGTCAGCGGCAGCAGTTCGCAGACGGAGGCCAGCTGGTCGGGGAGCAGCTCCAGCGGGACGAACATGCCGGAGCCGAGCATCGAGACGAACGTGAACGGCAGCGGCGTGACCTGTGCGCTCTCGCCGGTCCGGGTGAAGCTCGCGGTGACGGCCGCGAGGGCGGCGCACATCACGAGGCCGAGCAGCAGGCCGAGGACGGCCAGATGGGGCGCGGACGGCACGGACAGGTCCAGCAGGGCGAAGCAGCCCGCCGCCAGCAGCAGGCTCTGCACGAGTCCGCTGAGCACGGCCGGCATCGCGGACCCGCTGAGGATCTCGACGTCCCGCAGTTCGCCGGTGCGCAGCCGCTTGAGGACGAGTTCCTCGCGCCGGACGACGAAGACGCCGACGAGGGCCGAGTAGACGGCGAACAGCAGGGAGAAGCCGATCGCGGCGGGCAGCACGAGCGTGCCGGTGGTCAGTCCGGCCTCGGCGAGGTCCATCTCCTGGGACGCCGACCAGACGCTGAACGGCAGCACCAGCGGGACGAAGAGGGCGGCGAAGACGGTGCCCTTGTTCCGCCCGAGCAGGGTCAGCTCGGCACGGGCGAGGGCGGTCATGCGCCCCATCGGCGTGGTGAGCGGGGCGTTCGTGGCGCGCCCCGTGGCGCGTTCCGTGGTCGGGGTGCTCATGCCGCGTACTCCTTCGTCGTCGTCCCCCGGGTGCTCCCCGCGGACGCCTCCTTCGCTATCTCCAGGAAGGCCTCCTCCAGGGACGCCGACCGTACGTCCAGGCGGCGCAGCTCCACGCCCGCCTGTCCGGCCCACATCAGCAGCCCGGTGGCCGCGCGCTGCAGTTCGTGGGTGCGCAGCCTGACCGTCCGGCCCTCGGTCTCGTGGCCGCTGACGCCGAGCTCGCCGAGCGGCGGCAGGTCGCCCACGAAGAAGCCGTCGGGCAGCTCGAAGGAGATCCGGGAGGGCCGTTCGGCGGTCACCTCGGCCGGGGTCCCGGTGGTGGCGATCCGGCCCTCGTGCATGATCGCGAGCCGGTCCGCGAGGTTCTCGGCCTCCTCCAGGTAGTGCGTGGTCAGCAGTACGGTCGTACCGCCGTCGCGCAGTGCGCTCACCAGCTCCCAGGTGTCCCGGCGGCCTTCGGCGTCCAGTCCGGTGCTGGGCTCGTCGAGGAAGAGCACCTCGGGGTCGCCGAGCAGTGCGAGCGCCAGGTCGAGGCGGCGCCGCTGGCCCCCGGACAGCTGCTTCACGCGGGTGCCGGCCTTGGACTCCAGCCCGACCACCCCCAGTACGTCCATCGGCGGGCGGGCCCCGCTCACGCATCCCGCCCACATCCGAGCGGTCTCGGCGACGGTCAGCTCGGACGGGAAGCCGCCCTCCTGGAGCATCACCCCGGTGCGGGGCCGTACGGCGTCCCGCTCGGTGTACGGGTCGTGCCCGAGGACGCGTACCCGTCCGCCGGCCGGGGCGGCGAGGCCCTCCAGCAGCTCGACCGTCGACGTCTTGCCGGCGCCGTTGGTGCCCAGCAGGGCGAATACCTCTCCGCGGCGCACGGAGAAGTCGATCCCGCGCACGGCCTCGAACCCGCCCCCGTACACACGTCGCAGGTCGGTGACCTCAATCACGTGTTCGTGTCCGCTTGATTGCATGCCTCAAGCATTCCGGCGCCCCGGGGCGGACGGCAGTGCGGTCCGTCATCACCCGGCATGACAAATGTCAGACGGGCGCCCGCGCTCCCGGGGCGGGTCCCGGTCAGGGGCACACGACAAGACCCCGGTCCTCGGAGGACCGGGGTCTGATTCCCGAGCGGACGACGAGGTTCGAACTCGCGACCTCAACCTTGGCAAGGTTGCGCTCTACCAGCTGAGCTACGTCCGCATTGCCCCCGACCGGCTTTCACCGATCGGTGCGAGCACCAGCCTACCCGATCGACTTGCGTGATCGGTATGGCGATGCAGAGCGGGTGACAGGAATTGCACACTGCGCCTTCCTCCTGGAAGGAGGATGTTCTACTACTGAACTACACCCGCATGTTCCGTGAGCTGGGCTTTCCGGCCCCGCCCCTCGGCGTGCTCCAGACTTTAGCTGATCACCCGGGGTGCTGCGCAAGTCGGTTGCCGCGAGGGGCGGCTGGACGGCTCAGCGGCGGTCGGCCGCCGGCCGTCGGAGCTCCGGTCACTGGGAGCGGCTCACCGTGTGGGACTCACCGGGGCGCGGCTCATCGTGTACGGCCGACCGGGTGCGGCCGGCCGCGTACGGCTCATCGCGTGCGGCAGGCCGCGTACGGTTCCCCGCGTCCAGTGCGCGGGTGCGGGCTCACTGCGCCTCGGCGAACGCCTCGTACACCTTCTTCGGGATCCGGCCCCGCGCGGGCACGTCCATCTTGTTCGCCTGTGCCCAGGCCCGGACCGCCGCCGGGTCGGGGGCGACCTCCGTCTGCCGGTACGCCTTGCCGGAACGCGACCGCTTGCGGCCGGCCGAGACGTACGGCTCGAGCGCCTTGCGCAGTTCCCGGGCATTGGTTTCGTTCAGGTCGATCTCGTACATCCGGCCGTCGACACCGAAGGCGATCGTCTCCGCCGCTTCCGAGCCGTCGATGTCGTCAAAGAGAGTGACTACGACACGCTGCGCCACGAATATCGGTCCCTTCGTGCGGCATCTCCGCCATGACGTGCCAGGACGCCGCGATGATGCCGACTGTTCGCCTGTAATTGGGCAAAGTATCGGCTAATGACATTTCATTTGTACAGTGCCCGGCATTGCATTGGGAAGCCCGACTAAATCTCTCCGCGTGTCCTCCGCGCAATAGGCGTCCAGGATCGATCCGGGATCTTTCCCGAAGCTTTTCGTGACCACGTCCCTCCGATGCCGGATCGTGACAGGGCTCACGTACTTTCCTCCAAGGCTACGCGCGTAGAAAATTTGTACGGGTAGTCTGAAGGGACCTGCTCAGCACCACACACCGGGAGTGCCAGTGGCACGCGTCGTAGTCGACGTCATGCTCAAGCCGGAGATCCTCGACCCCCAGGGCCAGGCGGTGCAGCGCGCACTGCCGCGGCTGGGTTTCGAGGGGATCTCGGACGTACGTCAGGGAAAGCGATTCGAACTGGAAGTGGACGGGCCGGTCGACGACGCCGCCCTCGCCCGCATCCACGATCTTGCGGAATCCTTCCTCGCCAACACCGTGATCGAGGACTTCACCGTCAAGGTCGAGTCCGATGACGTAGTCGCGGGGGCCGTGAAGTGACCGCTCGTATTGGCGTCGTCACTTTCCCCGGCAGTCTCGACGACCGGGACACGCAGCGCGCGATCCGCGTCGCCGGCGCCGAACCCGTCGCCCTCTGGCACAAGGACAAGGACCTCAAGCAGGTCGACGCCGTGGTGCTCTGCGGTGGTTTCTCCTACGGCGACTACCTGCGCGCCGGCGCCATCGCGCGCTTCTCGCCGGTGATGGACACCGTCATCGACCAGGCCAGGGCCGGCCTCCCGGTGCTCGGCATCTGCAACGGCTTCCAGATCCTCACCGAGGCGCACCTGCTCCCCGGCGGCATGCTGGGCAACGACCACCTGCACTTCATCTGCCGCGACCAGAAGCTGCGGGTGGAGAACACGGACACGTCCTGGACCAGCGACTACAGCGCGGGCCAGGAGATCCACATCCCGCTGAAGAACATGGACGGGCGCTACGTCGCCGACCGGCGCACGCTGGACGAACTGGAGGCCGAGGGCCGCGTCGCCTTCCGCTACCTCGACGTCAACCCCAACGGCTCGCTCAACGACATCGCCGGCATCACCAACGCCGCCGGGAACGTCGTCGGCCTCATGCCGCACCCCGAGCACGCCGTCGAGCCGCTGATCGGCACCGGCCGCACCGACGGCCTCCCGTTCTTCACCTCGATCCTCAAGAAGCTGGTCAACGCATGAGCCGGACGCCTCTGGACACGGTCGAACACGCGGCCGCGACCCCCGACGTCGAGCTGCCCTGGGCCGAGCTGGGCCTGAAGAAGGACGAGTACGAGAGGGTCGTGGAGATCCTCGGCCGCCGCCCCACGGGGGCGGAGCTGGCCATGTACTCCGTCATGTGGTCCGAGCACTGCTCGTACAAGAGCAGCAAGGTCCACCTGCGCCAGTTCGGCGAGAAGGCCCCCGAGTCCGACGCGATGCTCGTCGGCATCGGCGAGAACGCCGGTGTCGTCGACGTCGGCCAGGGCTACGCGGTCACCTTCAAGGTCGAGTCGCACAACCACCCCTCCTACGTCGAGCCCTACCAGGGCGCGGCCACGGGCGTGGGCGGCATCGTCCGCGACATCATCGCGATGGGCGCCCGCCCGGTCGCCGTCGTGGACCCGCTGCGCTTCGGCGCCGCCGACCACCCCGACACCAAGCGCGTCCTGCCGGGCGTCGTCGCCGGCATCGGCGGCTACGGCAACTGCCTGGGCCTGCCCAACATCGGCGGCGAGGTCGTCTTCGACGCCTGCTACCAGGGCAACCCGCTGGTCAACGCCGGTGCCATCGGCGTCATGCGGCACGAGGACATCCACCTCGCCAAGGCGTCCGGCACGGGCAACAAGGTCATCCTCTACGGGGCCCGCACCGGCGGCGACGGCATCGGCGGCGCCTCGATCCTGGCCTCGGAGACCTTCGACGACGCCAAGCCCTCCAAGCGTCCCGCCGTCCAGGTCGGCGACCCCTTCCAGGAGAAGCTGCTCATCGAGTGCACCCTGGAGGCGTTCAAGGAGAAGCTGGTCGTCGGCATCCAGGACCTGGGAGCCGCGGGCCTGTCCTGCGCGACCAGCGAACTGGCCTCGAACGGCTCCGGCGGCATGCGCGTCACCCTCGACGACGTCCCCCTGCGCGACTCCACGCTCTCGCCCGAGGAAATCCTCATGAGCGAGTCGCAGGAACGCATGTGCGCGGTCGTCGAGCCGGGCAAGGTGGACCGCTTCCTGGAGATCTGCGAGAAGTGGGACGTCATCGCCACCGTCATCGGTGAGGTGACCGACGGCGACCGCCTGGAGATCTACTGGCACGGCGGCAAGATCGTCGACGTCGACCCGCGCACGGTCGCGCACGAGGGCCCGGTCTACGAGCGCCCCTACGCCCGCCCGTCCTGGCAGGACGAGCTCCAGGCCGACGACGCGAACAAGCTGCCCCGGCCGGAGACGTCCGACGAGCTGAAGGACCAGGTCCTCAAGCTGGTCGCCTCCCCCAACCAGGCGTCCAAGCAGTGGATCACCCAGCAGTACGACCACTTCGTGCAGGGCAACACGGTCCTCGCCCAGCCCGAGGACTCCGGCATGATCCGCATCGACGAGGAGTCCGGCCTCGGCGTCGCCATCGCCACCGACGGCAACGGCCGCTACGCCAAGCTCGACCCGTACACGGGCGCGCAGCTGGCCCTCGCGGAGGCCTACCGCAACGTCGCGACGACCGGCGCGAAGCCCCTCGCGGTCTCCGACTGCCTGAACTTCGGCTCGCCCGAGGACCCGGCGGTCATGTGGCAGTTCGCGGAGGCCGTGCGCGGTCTCGCCGACGGCTGTCAGCAGCTCGGCACCCCGGTGACCGGCGGCAACGTCTCCCTCTACAACCAGACGGGCGAGGCCGCCATCCACCCGACCCCGGTGGTCGCGGTCCTCGGCGTCATCGACGACGTGGCCCGCCGCACGCCGGTCGCCTTCCAGGAGGACGGCCAGCTGCTCTACCTCCTCGGCGACACGCGTGAGGAGTTCGGCGGCTCGGCCTGGTCCCAGGTGATCCACGACCACCTCGGCGGCCTGCCCCCGAAGGTCGACCTGGAACGGGAGCGCCTCCTCGGCGAGATCCTGGTCTCCGCCTCCCGCGACGGCATGATCGACTCCGCGCACGACCTGTCCGACGGCGGTCTGGTCCAGGCGGTCGTCGAGTCGGCGCTGCTGGGCGGGAAGGGCGCGCGTCTGGTCGTACCGGACGGGCTGGACGCCTTCACGTTCCTGTTCTCGGAGTCGGCGGGCCGCGCGGTCGTCGCCGTCCCGCGCTCGGAGGAGCTCCGCTTCACCGACATGTGCGGTGCGCGGGGCCTGCCCGCCACCCGCGTGGGTGTCGTGGACGGGGACGCGGTGGAGGTCCAGGGCGAGTTCTCGCTGTCCCTGGCCGAACTGCGCACGGCGCACGAGGAGACGATCCCGGCGCTGCTCGCGTAGCGGTCGCGGGAGTCCGTACGAGTACGAGCCGAGGTCCCGTCCGGTCGGTTCCGGGCGGGACCTCGTCGTTCTCGTCGCTTCAGCGGACGTAGTTCCTGAGGATCTCCGTGTCGAGCTCGATGCCCATCGGGCCGGGGAGGGCGACCGCCCCCCGAACTTCGCGACACGGACGTCGCGGTAGCCGCCGACCCGCCGCGGTCCGGGGAGCTGTGCACCGTGACCGCGCAGGAGTCCCGCGGCGCTCCGCGTGCGGTTTTCCCGGCCGGACACACGTACGGGTGACTGGCCTTGTGCGTCTCACTCTTGCATGGGATTACGTAATTACGTACTCTCGGACGAGTGGAACAACTGGAACGACGCGTAACCGACCTCGAACGGCGCCTCGCCGCCCTGGAAGCCGCCGACCGCCCCGCGCCCCGCCTCTCGGAGGGTGACTTCTGGGCCCTGGAAGGGCTGAAGGCGCAGCTCGCCGAGGCGGGGGAGGGGGCGGCCGACGGCGGCGTGCTGTTCACCGGCGCCGTCCGCCTGCCTACCGGTGAGCGGTACGAGTGGCAGCACGGTGCTCTGACCGAAGGGCTGCTGGCCACCGACTGGACGGAGGCGGCGGAGGCGTTCGCGGCGCTCGGCCATCCCGTCCGGCTGCGGCTGCTGCGCGAGATCCTCGGCGGCCGGCGCACCGCCGCCGAGCTGGCCGAGCTGGACGAGGTGGGCACGACCGGCCAGATCTACCACCACCTCCGCCAGCTCACCGGCGCCGGCTGGCTGCACACCACCGGCCGGGGCCGCCACGAGGTGCCGCCGGGGCGGGTCGTACCGCTGCTGGTGGCGCTGTCGGCGGCCCGGGGCTGACCGGTCCGAACCAGGTCCGACCAAGGGGGAACCATGTCCGCACGCAAGTTGGCCATGATCGCTTTCCGGGCACTGCAACTGGGCTTCCTGGCCCTGGTGACCGCCCACATCGTCTTCGGCTTCGGGTACCCGTGGTGGTGGAACTTCCTGCCGCTCGTCCTGGCCTACGTCCTGATCACCGTCGTCAACCGGTGGGGCGGCGGCGCCCCCGACGCCCCGCGGGTCGCCCGGGAACCCGTCGAGGTGGGTCCGCCCGTCACCGGCCGCTGGTCCGCGCTGAACGGCCCCGCAGACCGCACCCCGAGCCACGGCACCCACGCCTACGGCCAGACCTTCGCCATCGACCTCGTCGCCGAGCCGGAGCCCGGCGCCCGTCCCGGCTTCCGCGTCCTGTGGCCGCTCACCCGCCGCAACCACCACTTCCCGGCGTTCGGCGCACCCCTGCTCGCGGTGGCCGACGGCACGGTCGTCCGGACCGACGACACCCAGCGCGACCACCTGAGCCGCAACTCACTGCCCGCGCTGCTGTACCTGATGCTCGTCGAGGGCTCGGTCCGCGAGATGGGCGGGGTCCGCCGGATCGTCGGCAACCATCTGGTGCTGGACCTCGGCGGCGGCACGTACGCGATGTACGCCCACGTGCGGCGCGGTTCGTTCGCCGTCCGCGAGGGCGACCGGGTGCGGGCCGGGCAGGTGCTCGCCCGGTGCGGCAACTCCGGCAACTCCACCGAACCGCACGTCCACTTCCAGCTGATGGACGGCCCCGACCCGGACACCGCCCGGGGCGTTCCCTTCACCTGGCGCGGCATCGGGGTCCCCCGCAACGGCGAGGTGTTCGACGCGCCTTCGCCGACGACCGCACCCGCATAGGCTCACCCCATGCCCCCGGCCAGAAAACGCCCCCGCGCCTACGATCCCGCCCGCACCCGCACCGCCGTGCTCGCCCAGTTCGGCAACGTACGGGCGGCCGTCCGCACCCTCACCCCCGAGCAGCTCGCGCTGCCGACGCGGCTCGGGGCGTGGACCGTGCGGGAGCTCGTCGCGCACGTCGGGACGGCGCTGACGGCCGTGGACCGGCTGCTCGGCGAGCCCGAGCCCGCGCGGCAGGACGGGCGGCTGCTCGACTGGCCGTTCGCGATCGCCGCCGACGCGGACGCCATCGCCGCGACCGCCCGCGGACTGGCGGCGGAGCACCCGGACCTCGACGCCCACCTCGCCGACGTCGAGCGGCGCTTCACCGAACGCCTCGACGCCCAGCCGGGCAGCAGGCTGCTGCCCACCGGCGCGGGCGCCCTGCCGCTCGCCGACTACGTCGTCACCCGCACCGTCGAGCTGGTCGTCCACACCGGCGACCTGAACGACGCCGTGCCCGGCCTCGACATCCCGTACGACCGGCAGGCGCTGGCCGCCGCGACCCGGCTGCTGGCCGACGCGCTCGCCGTGAAGGCACCGGGCGGCTCGACGGAGGTGCGGATCCCGCCGTACGCCGTCGTGCAGTGCGTCGAGGGCCCCCGGCACACCCGCGGTACCCCGCCCAACGTCGTCGAGACCGACCCGCTGACCTGGGTCCGCCTGGCGACCGGGCGGCTGGCCTGGAAGGACGCCGTGGACGACGCGAAGGTGAGCGCGAGCGGGGAGCGGGCCGACCTCGGAGAACTGCTGCCGCTGCTCAGCTGAGCGAGCGGAGGGGAACCAGACCCTCCGCTCCTCCGTCGGATCGGCATGTACCGGCAGAAGCAGCAGCGCAGCAAGACCCAGACCCTGTCCCTGACCGTGGCCGCCGTCGCCGCGCTCGTCCCCCTCGCGGCGGCCTGCGGCAGCGAGCGGGCCGACGGCGGCAGCGGCTCCGTCGGCGCGGGCGAGCCCGTCACCGGCGTCCGGTGGAGCATCGACTCCGTCACCGTGGACGGCACCACCCACCAGGCGCCCGCCTCCGCGCGGGTCCGGATCGACGACCGCGGTGAGGCGTCCGGCAGCACCGGCTGCAACACCTTCAGCGCCCGCGCCGACATCGACGGCGAGCGCATCCGGCTCAGCGACGCCGTGTTCACCGAGAAGGGCTGCGCGGACACGCCCGCCGGCTTCGAGAAGTCGCTCGGCCGCGCCCTCGACGCCGAACTCACCGCCAGGACCCGGGGCGAACGGCTCACCCTGACCACCGCCGGCGGTGACACCGTCGAGCTCAGCAGGCAGGAGGACGCGCCCCTGCACGGCACGAAGTGGACCGTCACGACGCCCGGTCGCGAGGGCGGCACCCACCTCACCTTCGACCGCGACGCGAAGACCGTCACCGGCCGCCTGCCCTGCAACCACGTCAACGCCGAGGCCACTGTCCGCGACGGACATATCACCCTCGGCGCCCCCTCCACCACCCGAATGATGTGCGAAGGTTCACTCATGGACGCCGAGAAGCGGATACTGCGCTTCTTCGGCGACCGGATCGACTACCGAATCGATCATGAAAACCTCACGCTGACCAGCAAGGACGGCGATACCCTCCGAGCCGTCGCCGAGCAGTGAGCCACGCGTGAGCCCCTGTCCCCAATTCGGACCAGTGGTCGACCTCGCCTACACTCGGAGGCGTGCCACGTGGTGACGGTCGACTCAATCACGATCTGCTTCCCGGCGAGAAGGGCCCCCAGGACGCTTGCGGCGTCTTCGGTGTCTGGGCTCCGGGCGAAGAGGTCGCAAAGCTCACGTACTTCGGGCTCTACGCCCTCCAGCATCGGGGCCAGGAATCCGCGGGAATCGCGGTCAGCAACGGCTCCCAGATCCTCGTCTTCAAGGACATGGGCCTGGTTTCCCAGGTCTTCGACGAAACCTCTCTCGGTTCGCTCCAGGGTCACATCGCGGTCGGTCACGCCCGCTACTCGACCACCGGCGCCTCCGTGTGGGAGAACGCCCAGCCGACGTTCCGTGCCACCGCCCAGGGCTCCATCGCGCTCGGGCACAACGGCAACCTCGTCAACACCGCCCAGCTCGCCGAGATGGTCGCCGACCTGCCCAAGCAGGACGGACGCTCCACGCGGGTCGCGGCGACCAACGACACCGACCTGCTGACCGCGCTCCTCGCGGCCCAGGTCGACGACGACGGCAAGCCGCTGACCATCGAGGAGGCGGCCGGCAAGGTGCTGCCCCAGGTGCGCGGCGCCTTCAGCCTCGTTTTCATGGACGAGCACACCCTCTACGCCGCCCGTGACCCGCAGGGCATCCGCCCCCTGGTCCTCGGCCGGCTGGAGCGCGGCTGGGTCGTCGCCTCCGAGTCCGCCGCCCTCGACATCTGCGGCGCCTCCTACGTCCGCGAGATCGAACCGGGCGAGTTCGTCGCCATCGACGAGAACGGCCTGCGTACGTCCCGATTCGCGGAAGCGAAGCCCAAGGGCTGTGTCTTCGAGTACGTGTACCTGGCCCGCCCGGACACCGACATCGCCGGCCGCAACGTCTACCTCTCGCGCGTCGAGATGGGCCGCAAGCTGGCGAAGGAGGCCCCCGCCGAGGCGGACCTCGTCATAGCGACCCCGGAGTCCGGCACCCCCGCCGCCATTGGCTACGCCGAGGCCTCCGGTATCCCGTTCGGCGCCGGCCTGGTGAAGAACGCCTACGTCGGCCGCACCTTCATCCAGCCCTCGCAGACCATCCGCCAGCTCGGCATCCGCCTGAAGCTGAATCCCCTGAAGGAAGTCATCAAGGGCAAGCGGCTGGTCGTCGTGGACGACTCCATCGTCCGCGGCAACACCCAGCGGGCCCTGGTCCGCATGCTCCGCGAGGCCGGCGCCGCCGAGGTCCACATCCGGATCTCGTCCCCGCCCGTGAAGTGGCCCTGCTTCTTCGGCATCGACTTCGCGACCCGCGCCGAGCTCATCGCCAACGGCATGAGTGTCGAGGAGATCGGCACCTCCATGGGCGCCGACTCCCTGGCGTACATCTCCATCGACGGCATGATCGAGGCGACCACCATCGCCAAGCCGAACCTGTGCCGCGCCTGCTTCGACGGCGAGTACCCGATGGAACTCCCCGACCCCGAGCTGCTCGGCAAGCAGCTCCTGGAGACCGAGCTGGCCGCCGGGCCCGCCGGTACGGCCGCCACCGACGCCATCCGTCGCCCGTAGCCGTCCGCCTCCCAGGCCCTCCCCGCCGTACGACACGAAGGTTCTCATCGTCATGCCTGACACAACTGGTGCCAGCAACGCCGCAGCCTCCTACAAGACAGCAGGCGTCGACATCGAGGCGGGCGACCGCGCCGTCGAGCTCATGAAGGAGTGGGTGAAGAAGACGCGGCGCCCCGAGGTCCTCGGCGGCCTCGGCGGCTTCGCCGGCCTCTTCGACGCCTCCGCCCTCAAGCGCTACGAGCGCCCCCTGCTCGCCTCCGCCACGGACGGCGTCGGCACCAAGGTCGACATCGCCCGGCAGCTCGGCGTCTACGACACCATCGGCCACGACCTGGTCGCCATGGTCATGGACGACATCGTGGTGTGCGGCGCGGAGCCGCTCTTCATGACCGACTACATCTGCGTCGGCAAGGTCCACCCCGAGCGTGTCGCCGCCATCGTCAAGGGCATCGCCGAGGGCTGCGTACTGGCCGGCTGCGCCCTGGTGGGCGGCGAGACGGCAGAGCACCCCGGCCTGCTCGGCGAGGACGACTTCGACGTCGCCGGCGCGGGAACGGGTGTCGTGGAGGCCGACCGGCTGCTGGGCGCCGATCGCATCCGCGCGGGTGACGCGGTCGTCGCCATGGCGGCCTCCGGGCTTCACTCGAACGGGTACTCGCTCGTCCGCCACGTCCTGCTGAACGAGGGCGGCCTGTCCCTGGACGCGCACCTCGACGGCCTCGGCCGCACCCTCGGCGAGGAGCTGCTGGAGCCCACCAAGATCTACTCCCTGGACTGCCTGGCCCTCACGCGCACCACCGAGGTCCACGCCTTCAGCCACGTCACCGGTGGCGGACTCGCCGCCAACCTGGCCCGAGTGATCCCCGACGGCCTGCACGCCGTCGTCGACCGCTCCACCTGGACCCCGGGCGCGATCTTCGACCTCGTCGGCACGACGGGCCGGGTGGAGCGCCTGGAGCTGGAGAAGACCCTCAACATGGGCGTGGGCATGATCGCCATCGTCCCCGAGGAGTCGACCGACGTGGCCCTGGCGACCCTGGCCGACCGCGGCGTGGACGCCTGGGTGGCAGGCGAGATCACCGACCGCGGCGACCACCACGAGACGGGCGCGGCCCTCGTCGGCGACTACGCCGCCTGAGGCCACGGCCGTGCGCATGGCACAGAACCCGACGACCGTACGGGTCGTACAGAACCCGGCGACTGCACGGGCGGTACAGGACCCGACGGCCGTACGGGTGGTAGCACAGAACCCGGTCGGTGACGTGAGTCACCGACCGGGTGAGTGTTCAGTGCAGGGTCAAGCGCCGCGTCGCTGTTGCGGGGACTGGCCGTCCTCGTCCTGGTCGTCGTCCTCATAGAGGTCGGCGTACCGTGCGTACACGTCATCGTCCTGCTCATCGTCCTCGAATTGCTCGCCGTTAGGCGGTTGCGGATTCGACGGCGATGCGCCCAGCTCCTCGGCCAGGCGGGAGAGATCAGTCCCACCGCTGTTGTACTTCAGCTGGCGGGCGACCTTCGTCTGCTTGGCCTTGGCCCGGCCGCGCCCCATGGCTCGACCCCCTCAACGACGGGGCTCGACGGCCCCAGAGTCTTGACACGCGTTCATGGTCCGGAACGGGCTCTCCGTGGAGAGACCGGTCCGTAGGGCTTCCACGGTACCTGAGCCCACGCCCATACGGTACGTCGCCCGTAGGACGTGGCCACGCCCAGGACCTTCGAGGCGCCCCGTCCTCGCTGGTCAACGGCGATTTTAACCACCTTTCGACGCTCGACCCGCCGGGATAAGTGAGAGTTCTCTCCAACTGGCCCCCGGCGGGTACCGCTCAAACATTCGAAGAACCTTCGCCGAACCCGCGCCCGATCACCGCAGAACACTGCCGGATCGCCGCCGGATCGCGCCGGACCGCCGCCGGGCCGTGGCTGGATCGCAGCCGGCCCGCCGACGGCCCGCCGACGGGCCGGCGCGCGGTGCGCGTGCGGTCAGCCGCGCGGTGCGCGTGCGGTCAGCGCCGGGCGCGTGCCTCCGCCATCCGCTGCTCGGCGATCCGGTCGGCCGCGGCGGCCGGCGGAATACCGTCCTCCTTCGCACGTGCGAATATGGCCAGCGTGGTGTCGTAGATCTTCGCGGCCTTCGCCTTGCACCGGTCGAAGTCGAAACCGTGCAGCTCGTCGGCGACCTGGATGACACCGCCGGCGTTCACCACGTAGTCCGGCGCGTAGAGGATCCCGCGGTCGGCGAGGTCCTTCTCCACACCCGGGTGGGCGAGCTGGTTGTTGGCCGCGCCGCACACCACCTTGGCGGTCAGCACCGGCACGGTGTCGTCGTTCAGCGCGCCGCCGAGCGCGCAGGGCGCGTAGATGTCCAGGTTCTCCACCCGGATCAGCGCGTCGGTGTCGGAGACGGCGATCACCGACGGGTGCCGCTCGGTGATGGACCGCACGACGTCCTTGCGCACGTCCGTGATGACGACGTGCGCGCCCTCGGCGAGCAGGTGCTCGACCAGGTGGTGGCCGACCTTGCCGACGCCCGCGATGCCGACGGTGCGGTCGCGCAGCGTCGGGTCGCCCCACAGGTGCTGGGCGGCGGCCCGCATGCCCTGGTAGACGCCGAAGGAGGTGAGCACGGAGGAGTCGCCCGCGCCGCCGTTCTCGGGCGAGCGACCGGTCGTCCAGCGGCACTCGCGCGCCACGACGTCCATGTCGGCGACATAGGTGCCGACGTCGCAGGCGGTGACGTACCGGCCGCCGAGCGAGGCGACGAACCGGCCGTAGGCGAGGAGCAGCTCCTCGCTCTTGATCTGCTCCGGATCACCGATGATCACGGCCTTGCCGCCGCCGTGCTCGAGGCCGGCCATGGCGTTCTTGTACGACATCCCGCGCGCGAGGTTCAGCGCGTCGGCGACGGCCTCCGCCTCGCTCGCGTACGGGTAGAAGCGCGTACCGCCGAGCGCGGGGCCCAGGTCGGTGGAGTGGAGGGCGATGACGGCCTTGAGGCCGCTGGCACGGTCCTGGCAGAGCACGACCTGCTCATGTCCCCCCTGGTCCGAGTGGAACAGGGTGTGCAGTACATCAGCAGGTGCGCCGGTTACGTCGGTCACGGTGGTGACTCCTGTGTAGGTGCGGCGGGTGGTGACGGTCCCCGTGGGCCACCCCCCGCTTGTGGCGGAAAGGGGCGGCGGGGACTTCGGCATGAGATTAGAGCCTGGGGGCGCCCGTCCGCCGCACAGTGCCCAGGATCACCTCCGCACGGAGTACGGAGGTGCGACGATGCGCAGGGTTTTCGCGCGCCCGTGATCCGCTCCCGCGGGTTTCCGCGGCGGCGTGCGGGGGAGGGAGCAGGCGTGCCCAAGGTGTCCTCGGTGATCGTCCCGTACGCGGCGTACCTGCGTGTGTACGAGCCGCTGGCCGCCTTCCCGGAGGAGGAGCGGGGCCACTGGACCCGCTACGCCCACCGCACCGACCTGCCCTCCTGCCAGGACGAACTCCGCCGCTCCCTGACCGATCTGCTGCCCACCCCGCCCGTGGCGGTGCCGGTGCACGAGAGCGCCGACGCCTTCGTGGCCGAGGTCGACGGCGTGGTCTGCGTCTGCCCCTGGCGGACCCGGCTGCGCGGCTGGCAGGCCCTGGGGGAACTGGCCGAGGACTTCCCGGAACCGGTGCTGGACGCCCTGCTCCCGCCGGTCGTACGCCGTCAGACCGCCCAGGACTACGAGCGCTGGCTGGAGCGCAACCCCGACGCCCGCCCCTGGATCCGCACCGCGACCTGGCAGGTCCCGATCAACTGGTTCGTGCTGGTCTCCGACGCGGAGCGGGAGTACGGCAAGGGCGGGGACGGCGAGGGGGCGGCCGCGCCGGTGCTGCGCTACCGGACACCGATGGCGCAGGCCCGCCGGAGGGTGGCCCGGGGCCTGCGGGCCCTGAAGGAGGCGATGGACGAGGGGCCGCTCATCGACGGCCTGGTGGACGTCGGGCGCTGGCTGGAGGAGTTCCACCCGCGCTCACTGGTGGAACTCGACTACGGCGGACTCGTGCACGCCCTGCCGGCCGGTGAGTTGGAGGACGACCACTCCGCGGCGGACGTGGCCGAGGGCATCGACGCGCTGCGCCGCGGCGACGGGGTGACGGCGGGGGCCGCGTACGGGCGGCTCGTGGAGCGCTGGCGGGCGGTGCGGGACCGGCGGTCGGCGAACTGACGTTTGACGTACCGCCCGATGTGGGGTTTCGTCTTCCGATCCGACACCCGCCCGGTGTGGGCTGATGTTCTGCCAACAAGGGACGTAGGTCCCGATCCGGGCGTATGTGTCAAGCGTGACGGACTGCACGTACGGCACTCTTGCGCCGCTTCCCCCTCCTCGTGCCAAAATAGGACAAGGAGCCCGGGGAGGGCTCCTTCCGTCCTGCTGTGGTGCACTGTGGGTGGATTCTCAGCATTGCACGCTTTGGGGGGTCTGGTGACTCCTGCACGCCACTGTGACTGATCGTCACAGTGGCGTGACTGTCCGCTATGGCATGGTCCATCGGCTTCCGTCGCTGATGAACACCTGGGAGGGCAATTCCATCGGTTTGGCCGACGCGGCTGGACAGATGGTGTAGTTGTAGTGCCGAGGACAAGCCGTTCGTCCTATAACCGACTCGACTCGCGTCCGCCATTTCGGGCAACGCGGGTCAAGGTGCAGAATTTAGAGGAAAGAACCGAGAAGGTTCGGTTCTCCCGAGGAGGCCGCTCATGACCGCTCGCACCCCTGATGCCGAGCCGCTGCTGACCCCGGCTGAGGTCGCCACCATGTTCCGCGTCGACCCGAAGACGGTCACGCGCTGGGCGAAGGCCGGCAAGCTCACGTCGATCCGCACGCTCGGCGGGCATCGCCGCTACCGCGAAGCCGAGGTCCGTGCTCTGCTCGCGGGCATTCCGCAGCAGCGCAGCGAAGCCTGAACAACTGAATAACCGGGCAAAACGGCAGATCCCCCAATCTGTCGAGCTGCTCGGAACCGCAGCTTCGAACGGCGCCGTTCCTGCCCCAACAGGGGTGCGTCGTGGATCGCGCTGGACTCCGCCGGGTCCAGCGCGATCTTTTTGTGTCCGGTCCTGTGCCCGGCCGATGGGCTGCGGGCGGGTCCTGTGAGCGGCCTTGTCGGAGTCTGGGGAGGGGTGTCGGATCCGCTGTGTGCGCACCGCGGGGGGGTGGTGCAATTGCACATATTAAATTGACCAGTTGTAGGGGAGTCGTAAGTGCCGCGGTTTCACAATCTCATACAGTGACACCCGTCACACGGTGCGATGCTTGTTGGCGTCGGCCCATGTGCGCTAAAGGAGGCGGGGGCCCCAGCGGGTCGGCGTGGCAAGGGCGTTGGGGCCGGCGGCCTTCACGGGGTGGACGTGCCCCCCTCTCCGGCGATCTCCTGACGGCCCGTAGGGGACTGCGTGGCGGGCGAGTCCAGCGCCAGTCGCAGCAGCCGGTGGCAGATCGGGCAGTGGCGCGTCAGATGGCCGTACGACGACGCGGCCGACAGGTGCGCGCGGAGCAGGGCCCGCGTCTCGTGCCTGACCGATGCCGCCATACGCCACCTCCAGGGGCCACACGGAGAACGTGCCCTGTCTTTGGAGTACCGAGTGAATGTGACGCCGTCAAGGCCGCCAGGGGGCCACTGAGCGCTTTTCGGGGGAGGGGGCGTGCCCGCGGTGGGCCAGGCGCGTGTGCGGAGGCTCGTACCGAGGATGTGCGGGCTCTCTCGCGGTCCTGACGGGGCAGGCCGTACTCGGTGACGGCGCCTCGGGGGCCGGGGGAGGGCCGGGGGCAAGAAGAAGGCCCGCATCGATGACGATGCGGGCCTTCTTCGCTGCGGTCCTGACGGGATTTGAACCCGCGGCCTCCACCTTGACAGGGTGGCGAGCACTCCAAACTGCTCCACAGGACCAGGTTTTGCCGCGCTTTCCTGCGTTGCGCTGCGAGAAGAGACTCTACAGGAGGGCGGGCCCCCGGGTCGAACTCACCCTCCGTGCGAGTCCCGTCACGGCGCGAGCGCGTCGATCGCCTTCACGATCCGCTTGTCGGAGACGGGGTACGCCGTGCCCAACGCGTGCGCGAAATAGCTGACCCGGAGCTCCTCGATCATCCAGCGGACGTCCAGGACCTGCTGCGGGACCGGCCGGCCCTGCGGCATCTGCTCCAGCAGCCACGCGTATTCGTCCCGCATCTCGTGGACCTTCTCCATCCGGGACGTGTCCCGCTGGACGCCGGTCGGCATCTGCTGCAGCCGGCGGTCGGCGGCGACCAGGTAGCGCATCAGGTCCGGCAGCCGTCCGATCCCCGCCTCCGTGACGAACCCGGGCTTCACCAGCGCGTCCAACTGCCCCCGCACGTCCTGGAGGTTCGCCAGCAGCGCGGGGCTCCGCACGGCCTTCAGACGGCGTTCGCAGGCCTGCCAGGCGGCCAGTACCTGCTGCACCTGGCCCACGGTGCGGACGGTCGTGTCGACGATCTCCGCGCGGACCTTGTCGTAGAGCTTCCGGTACGACTCCTCGTCCCACGCCGGCCCGCCGAAGTCCGCGATCAGCCGGTCCGCCGCCGCCGTCGCGCAGTCGTCGAACAGGGCCTGGATCGAACCGTGCGGATTCGCCGACAGACCCAGCTTCTGCTGGTTGGTCAGCTTCTCGGATGCGAACTTCGCTGGATTGACCGGAATGTTGCGCAGGATCAGCCGGCGCGTGCCCTTCCACATCGCCTGCGCCTGCTCGGCCTCGGTGTCGAAGAGGCGTACGGAAACCGTGTCGCCGTCGTCGACCAGCGCCGGATACGCCTTCACCGGCTGACCGGCCCGGCGCGTCTCGAAGACCCGGGACAGCGTGCCGATCGTCCAGTCGGTCAGCCCGGCACGCTCCAGGGACTCGCCGCCGCTCCGCTCGGCGGTGGCCGCCGCTGCCTGGGAAAGGGCCTTGCGCGCCTTCGGTTTCAGCCGGAGCTTCAGGACCTCCAGGTCCTTGTCCTCCGCCAGCTTGCGGCGCCGCTCGTCGACGATCCGGAAAGTGATCTTCAGGTGGTCGGGCACCTTGGCCCAGTCGAAGTCCTCGGCGTCGAACGGCACCCCCACCATGCGCTTCAGCTCCCGCGCCATGGTCACCGTCAACGGCTCCTGAAGGGGCACGGCCCGCTCCAGGAACGCCTGCGCGTAGTTCGGGGCGGGTACGTAGTGGCGGCGGATCGGCTTGGGAAGGGAACGGATCAGCTCCGTGACGACCTGCTCCCGCAGTCCCGGGATCTGCCAGTCGAAGCCCTCGTCCGTGACCTGGTTGAGCACGTGGAGCGGAACGTGGACGGTCACGCCGTCGGCGTCCGCGCCCGGCTCGAACTGGTAGGTCACGCGGAACTTCAGCGGCCCCTGACGCCAGGAGTCCGGATAGTCGTCCTTGGTGACCGCCCCCGCCTTCTCGTTGATGAGCATCTCGCGCTCGAAGTCGAGGAAGTCCGGCTGCTCGTGCCGCTTGTGCTTCCACCACGAGTCGAAGTGCGCGCCCGAGACGACGTGTTCGGGTACCCGCTGGTCGTAGAAGTCGAACAGCGTCTCGTCGTCGACCAGGATGTCCCGGCGCCGCGCGCGGTGTTCCAGCTCCTCGACCTCGGTCAGCAGCCGGCGGTTGTCGGCGAAGAACTTGTGGTGCGTACGCCAGTCGCCCTCGACCAGGGCGTTGCGGATGAAAAGCTCGCGGCTGGTCTCGGGGTCGATCCGTCCGTAGTTCACCTTGCGCTGGGCCACGATCGGTACGCCGTACAGCGTGACCTTCTCGTAGGCCATCACGGCCGCCTGGTCCTTCTCCCAGTGCGGCTCGCTGTACGTGCGCTTGAGGAGGTGTCCGGCGAGCGGCTCCACCCACTCCGGCTCGATCTTCGCGTTGACACGGGCCCAGAGGCGGGAGGTCTCCACCAGCTCGGCGGACATCACGAAACGCGGTGGTTTCTTGAAGAGCGCCGAACCCGGGAAGATCGCGAACTTGGCGCTGCGGGCACCCAGGTACTCGTTCTTCGCGCCCTCCTTCACGTCCTTCATGCCGACGTGGGAGAGCAGTCCCGCCAGCAGGGACACGTGCACACGGTCGTCCGGCGCGGCGTTGTCGTCGTCGTTGAGATGGAGGCCCATCTGCTTGGCGACCGTGCGCAGCTGCGTGTAGATGTCCTGCCACTCGCGGATCCGCAGGAAGTTGAGGTACTCCTGCTTGCACATCCGGCGGAAGGACGACGAGCCCCGCTCCTTCTGCTGCTCCCGGACGTACCGCCAGAGGTTCAGGAATGCCAGGAAGTCGCTGGTCTCGTCCTTGAAACGGGCGTGCTGCTGGTCGGCCTGCGCCTGCTTCTCGGCCGGGCGCTCCCGCGGGTCCTGGATCGACAGCGCCGCCGCGATGACCATGACCTCGCGGACGCAGCCGTTCTTGTCGGCCTCCAGCACCATCCGGGCCAGCCGCGGGTCGACGGGCAGCTGGGCCAGCTTCCGCCCGGTGTCCGTGAGCCGTTTCCGTACGTCCTTCTGCGCGGGGTCGAGCGCGCCCAGCTCCTGGAGGAGCTGCACACCGTCACGGATGTTGCGGTGGTCCGGCGGGTCGATGAAGGGGAACTTCTCGATGTCGCCGAGGCCGGCCGCGGTCATCTGCAGGATGACGGAGGCGAGGTTGGTGCGGAGGATCTCCGCGTCCGTGAACTCCGGGCGGGCGTCGAAGTCGTCCTCGGAGTACAGCCGGATGCAGATGCCGTCGCTGGTCCGCCCGCAACGGCCCTTGCGCTGGTTGGCGCTGGCCTGCGAGACGGGTTCGATCGGCAGCCGCTGCACCTTGGTGCGGTGGCTGTACCGGGAGATCCGGGCGAAGCCGGGGTCGATGACGTACTTGATGCCCGGGACGGTGAGGGAGGTCTCGGCGACGTTGGTCGCCAGCACGATCCGGCGCCCGGTGTGCTGCTGGAAGACGCGGTGCTGCTCGGCGTGCGAAAGCCGCGCGTACAGCGGCAGTACCTCGGTGAATCTGTACTTCTTCTTCTCCAGCGCGTCCGCGGTGTCCCGGATCTCCCGCTCACCGGAGAGGAAGACGAGGATGTCGCCCTTGCCCTCCCCCATCAGCTCCTCGACGGCGTCGGTGATCGCGGTGATCTGGTCCCGGTCGGCGTCGTCGCCGCCCTCTTCGAGGAGCGGCCGGTACCGGACCTCCACGGGATACGTCCGCCCGCTGACCTCGATGATCGGGGCGTCTCCGAAGTGCCGGGAGAAGCGCTCGGGGTCGATGGTCGCCGAGGTGATGACGACCTTGAGGTCCGGCCGCTTCGGCAGCAGCTGCGCCAGGTACCCCAGGAGGAAGTCGATGTTGAGGGACCGCTCGTGGGCCTCGTCGATGATGATCGTGTCGTAGGCGCGCAGCTCGCGGTCGGTCTGGATCTCGGCGAGCAGGATGCCGTCCGTCATCAGCTTGATGAAGGTGGCGTCCGGGTTCACCTGGTCGGTGAACCGCACCTTCCAGCCGACGGCCTCGCCGAGCGGGGTGTCCAGCTCGTCGGCCACCCGCTCGGCGACGGTACGCGCGGCGATCCGCCGCGGCTGGGTGTGCCCGATCATGCCGCGCACACCGCGGCCCAGCTCGACACAGATCTTCGGGATCTGGGTGGTCTTCCCGGACCCCGTCTCACCGGCGACGATGACGACCTGGTGATCACGGATGGCCTCCGCGATCACGTCCTTCTTCTGGCTGACGGGCAGTTGCTCGGGATAGCTGACGGCGGGCACGCGGGCCCGGCGCTCACCGATGCGCTGCTCGGCCTTGGCCACCTCCGCCTCGATCTCGGCGAGAACGGCGGCGCGGGCCTCCGGCTTACGGATCTTCCGCGCACCCTCGAGCCTCCGACCGAGCCGGTGCGAGTCGCGCAGGGACAGCTCGGTCAGCCGGGGTGCGAGGGCGCCGAGGGCGGGGGCGGGGTGCGTAGACATACGGATTCCAGGATCTCATCCCCGCCAATTTCGTGGCGAACGATTTCCGACCGGTCGAGCCGGCCGTCCCTCGCGCAACACAAAACCCCCGTCGTTGATCCCGACGGGGGTTGCATGTGGCTGGGGCCGGGGTCGAACCGGCGACCTATCGCTTTTCAGGCGATCGCTCGTACCAACTGAGCTACCCAGCCGAGAGGTTTCACGTGAAACCTCAGCGGTCCTGACGGGATTTGAACCCGCGGCCTCCACCTTGACAGGGTGGCGAGCACTCCAAACTGCTCCACAGGACCAAGCTTGTGTACGACAGTGTCGCACACCGTACTGCGTGCCCCCAACGGGATTCGAACCCGTGCTACCGCCTTGAAAGGGCGGCGTCCTAGGCCGCTAGACGATGAGGGCTATCGGCCCGCCTGGGCGCTTCTCAGCGCGTCGGGGACGTGAGAAGCATATGGGATGGCGAGAGGTATCGCCAAAACGGTTTACGGCGGGCTGGGGGACGGGCTGGTCGAAGCGGCGCCGGCGGAGCCCCTGCCGGCGGGCCCCGTGCCGGCGGGGGAGCGGCCCGTGCCGGTGGGGGAAGGGCTGGTGCCCGTCGGGGACGGGGTCGCGCCGGGCTGGTTCTCCTTGGGCAGGTGGCGGCTGACCTCCGCCGTCGACAGGCCCAGGCCGCCGAGCTTGATCTCGTCCCACGCCTGGAGGCGCCGGCTGCCCCGGTCGAAGTAGAGGATCGACGCCTGGATCGGATCGGGGTACTCGCCCTCGACCGCGCGCAGGCCGCTGCCGCCGGTGGACCCCTCGATGCGCAGGCGGGTGCCGTACTTCATGACCTCCATGTCCTCGCGGTGGACGTGACCGGCGAGCACCAGCGGCACCTCGCCGTCCACCTCGCGGGCCGCCGACGGCTCGTGGGCGACGGCGACGTCCACGGGGGTGCCGGCCGCGCGCTGGTCGCGCAGGGCGGAGGCCAGCCGGGCGCCGGCGAGCTCCTGGGAGGCCTCGGCACCCTCCGGCTTGGAGCGGTCGGGGGTGAACTGCGGGTCGCCGATGCCGGCGAAGCGCAGGCCGGCGACGGTCCGGGCCCGGCCGTCGTCCAGGACGTGCACGTTCTTCAGGTTCTTCAGGTACTCCTGGGTGACGCGGGAGTCGTGGTTGCCGCGGACCCAGACATACGGGGCGCCGAGGTCCTCGATGGGGTCGAGGAAGCCGTTCTCCGCCGCGGTGCCGTGGTCCATCGTGTCGCCGGAGTCGACGATCACGTTCACCTTGTACTGCTCCACCAGCGAGGCGATGATCTTCCAGCTCGCCGGGTTCAGATGGATGTCCGACACGTGCAGGACGCGGAGCGTGGTCGGGTCGGGCTGGTAGGCGGGGAGCGTGGAGGTGGCGTCGTAGAGCTTGGTCACGTTCGTGACCAGGCGGGCCAGCTCCTTCTGGTAGACGTCGAACTCCGTGACGATGCTGCGCGCGTTGCCGACGAGGGAGGGCGCGGAGGAGAGCAGTCCGGAGAATCTCGGTTCGAGCACGGAGTCGGGGTTCCAGGTCGCGTACGCGGTGCCGCCAGAGGCGACCAGGAGGGTGAGGGCGAGGCCGCCGGCCGCGAGGGCGGGCCGGGGGCGCCGGTAGACGGCGAGGCCGAGGGCGGTGGCGCCGGTGACGACGGCGGCGCAGGAGCGGACGGCGAGGTCGAGGGTGCCGCGTCCGACGTCCTGCGCGACCTCGTCCTGGAGGCCGGAGAGGCGTTCGGGGTGATCGACGAGGGCCTGGGCGCGGTCGGGGTCGAGCTGGTCGACGTTGACGTCGAGGCGGACCGGGGCGACGTGGCTGTCGAGCTGGAGGGCGCCCAGCGGCGAGACGTTGATCTTCGTGCCGCCCGCGACGGACGGGCGCAGGGTCATCGTCGTGTTCATGGGGCCGACCGGGACGCGGACGTCGCCCACGACCAGCAGGCCCAGCCAGGCGCCGAGCAGGACGACGGCGACGAGACCGGCGGCGCGGGTCCAGGGGCGCGACCGGGGGGTGAGGCCGGCCGCCGTGGACGCCCGGCGGGCCGGGTGGCGGTGGGTGAGGGTGCGTGAGGCGTTGCGAAGGGGGCGGATGGGGTTCATCACCTCGGCCAGGGCGTGCAGGGCTGCGGCGGGGACGCGGGCCATTGGTCCCGTATGCCCAAGGCCCGGGGCGGGTATGCGGGCGGCGGCCTCCGGCTGCCGGGACGGTGGTGGCGACGCGGCGCGGAACGCGACGGGGCGCCGGCGGAACGGCTGTGTCGTACTCCACGGTCGTACCCGACAATGGGCCTGTGCTGGAGATGACGCGCGAGGAGTTCGAGGAACTGGTCGCCGAGGCCCTGGACCGGATCCCGCCGGAGTTGACGCGGCTGATGGACAACGTCGCGGTGTTCGTCGAGGACGAACCGCCGGCCGACGATCCCGAGCTGCTCGGGCTGTACGAGGGGACGCCGCTCACCGAGCGCGGCGAGTGGTACGCGGGCGTGCTGCCGGACCGGATCACCATCTACCGGGGGCCGACGCTGCGGTTCTGCGAGTCGCGCGAGGACGTCGTCGCGGAGACCGAGGTGACGGTGGTCCACGAGATCGCGCACCACTTCGGGATCGACGACGAGCGGCTGCACGCCCTGGGGTACGGGTGATCCTCTCGGGTGGGCTCACCCGGTGCCCTGGGGGCCTCCCGGGTGGGCCTTCCGGGTGCGGGTGATCCTCTCGGGCGTGCTTCTCGGGTGCGGGGATGCCTCCGGGAGCGGGTGACGCGCTCGGGCGCGGGCGACTCCTCCGGGTACGGGGGACACGCTCGGGTCAAGGTCCGCGGCGCGCGGCGCGTGTCCTCTTGTGGGTGAAGAGAGTTGGGCACGGCGACTCCTTGACCCCCGGAGGTGGCCGCCCGTGCGTCCCTTGTACGTACCCGTCCGTCTGGCCGTCACGGCCGTGGCCGTCGCCGCCGTCGCCGGCTGCATGAGCGTCGGCGACGACGTGTCCGATGGGGGCGTCAGGCCGTCGCGCTCCGCCGGTGAGCGGGACGGCGAGGCGTCCGGGGGCGGCCCCGAGGTGTCGGGCGGCACCGCCGGGCACGGCGCGGCGGCGGCCGACGAGAGGCGCGGGCGGGGGAAGGGGGAGAAGGGCAAGGACGACGGCAAGGGCAAGGGCAAGGACGAGGGCCGGAGCAAGGACGAGGGCGGCAAGGGCAAGGACGCCCAGCCCTCGGACCCGGCGCCCGTGGGCCCGGCCGGGCCCACGCCGGGGAAGGGCGGGGACGACGAACCGGCGCCCACCCGGACGCCGCCCGCGGAGCCCACCCGGCCGGTCGAGCCGCAGCCGACACCGACCGCCGAGCCGCCCGCTTCCCCGACGCCGGAGCCGACGGTGGCGGAGCCCTCCTCGTCGGCGCACGAGCCTCCGGGGACCCAGCTGGCACAGCGGGAGCCGGCCCCCGAGGCGGGGCAGCCGGTGTAGGGCCGCCGGGGCGGTCCGGGGGCCTGGGCGCCGGCGGACGCGCGGGTCGGCAGCCCCGCTGAGCTGGGCATGCGCTATCCGGTTTGCCTTCGGAGGTGCGGGGTGCGTATGGTAGTAGATCGTCTGATCCCATTTGCCCGGCGCCACCGCAGAGCGCGCCGTGTGGCGCGTACTCTCTCCCTTGCCGTGGTGGACCGCATTGAGGCGGTCGTATTGCGAATCGCGATTCACGGAGTTGACGGGCGCGTGCCGACTGAGAGACTCCGGAAGGTTTCGCATTCGCATGTCCATCATCAGTACTGATCACGTCGTCGTGCCCGAGAACGCCGACACCCCCGACATCGCCGAGGCGGTCGAGGAGACCGGGGCGGAGGCCGTCGAGGAGACCGGGGCGGAGGCCGTCGAGGCCGCTCCCGAGGTCACCTTCGCCTCGCTCGGCCTGCCCGAGGGCGTCGTGCGCAAGCTCGCGCAGAACGGCGTGACCACCCCCTTCCCGATCCAGGCCGCGACCATCCCGGACGCCCTGGCCGGCAAGGACATCCTCGGCCGGGGCCGCACCGGCTCCGGCAAGACCCTCTCCTTCGGTCTGCCGACCCTGGCCACGCTGGCCGGCGGCCGCACCGAGAAGCACAAGCCGCGCGCCGTCATCCTGACGCCGACCCGTGAGCTGGCCATGCAGGTCGCGGACGCGCTCCAGCCGTACGGGGACGTCCTCGGGCTGAAGATGAAGGTCGTGTGCGGCGGCACCTCCATGGGCAACCAGATCTACGCCCTGGAGCGCGGCGTCGACGTCCTCGTCGCCACCCCGGGCCGTCTGCGCGACATCATCAAGCGCGGCGCCTGCTCCCTGGAGAACGTGGAGATCGCCGTCCTCGACGAGGCGGACCAGATGTCCGACCTGGGCTTCATGCCCGAGGTCACCGAGCTCCTCGACCAGGTTCCGGCGGGCGGTCAGCGGATGCTGTTCTCCGCGACCATGGAGAACGAGATCAAGACCCTCGTCGACCGGTACCTGAAGGACCCGGTCAGCCACGAGGTCGACGCCGCCCAGGGCGCCGTGACGACCATGTCGCACCACATCCTGGTCGTGAAGCCCAAGGACAAGGCGCCGGTCACCGCGGCCATCGCCTCCCGCAAGGGCCGCACCATCATCTTCGTCCGCACCCAGCTCGGCGCCGACCGCGTCGCCGAGCAGCTGCGCGACGCCGGAGCGAAGGCCGACGCGCTGCACGGCGGCATGACCCAGGGCGCCCGTACGCGCACGCTGGCCGACTTCAAGGACGGGTACGTCAACGTCCTGGTCGCCACCGACGTCGCCGCCCGCGGTATCCACGTCGACGGCATCGACCTGGTCCTGAACGTGGACCCGGCCGGCGACCACAAGGACTACCTGCACCGCGCCGGCCGTACGGCGCGCGCCGGCCGTACCGGCACCGTCGTCTCCCTCTCCCTGCCGCACCAGCGGCGCCAGATCTTCCGGCTGATGGAGGACGCGGGCGTCGACGCCGCGCGCCACATCATCCAGGGCGGCGCGGCCTTCGACCCGGAGGTCGCCGAGATCACCGGCGCCCGGTCGATGACCGAGGTCCAGGCCGAGTCCGCGGGCAACGCGGCGCAGCAGGCCGAGCGCGAGGTCGCCCAGCTCAACAAGGAGCTGGAGCGGGCCCAGCGGCGTGCGACCGAGCTGCGCGAGGAGGCGGACCGGCTGGTCGCCAGGGTCGCGCGGGAGCGCGGCGAGGACCCGGAGACGGTGCTGGCCGAGGTGGCCGCCGCCGCGTCCGAGGCCGACACCGAGGTCTCGCTGCCCGAGCAGCCGGGCGCGCGGGACGTGGAGAAGACCGAGCGGAGCGGCGGCTACGGCCGGGACCGTTCCTACGACCGCGGTGACCGCGGTGACCGCGGTGACCGTGGTGGGCGTTCCTTCGAGCGTCGTGACGACCGCCGGGACGACCGGGGTGGCGACCGTGGTGGCTTCCGCCGGGACGACCGCGGTGGTGACCGTGGTGGCTTCCGCCGGGACGACCGCGGTGGTGACCGTGGTGGCTTCCGCCGGGACGACCGTGGCGGTGACCGTGGCGGGCGTTCGTTCGAGCGTCGTGACGACCGTGGCGGTGACCGCGGTGGCCGTTCCTTCGACCGCCGTGACGACCGCGGTGGCCGTTCGTTCGAGCGTCGTGACGACCGTGGTGGTGACCGTGGCGGGCGTTCGTTCGAGCGTCGTGACGACCGTGGCGGTGACCGCGGTGGCCGTTCCTTCGACCGCCGTGACGACCGTGGCGGTGACCGCGGTGGACACCGTGGCAGCGACCGCCCCTTCAACCGCGACCGCCAGGGCGACCGCCCCGGCAGCGACCGTCCGTTCAACCGCGACCGTCAGGGCGACCGCCCCGGCTTCCGCTCCGGCGGCCACGACCGCCCGTACGGCCGTCGGGACGACCACCGCGGTTCCTCCTTCGGCCGCCGTGACGACAAGCCGCGCTGGAAGCGCAACGGCTGACGCCTGAAAGTCTGAACGTCAGAACGTCTGAACGTCTGAACGCGCCGTGGCCTCCACCCCACCGGGTGGAGGCCACGGTGCTTTGTCTCCCGGTCTCCCGGTCTCCCGGTCTTTCGGACCGCTTTTCGGCCACGGAGTGACGCATGTCACGTTCCCCGCAGGGGAATTGCTGGGGGCATGACAGATGACGCCAAGGCGAGTGGGCTGTCGGACGAGGAACGGCTGGCCCAGCTCGGCTACACCCAGGTTCTGGCCCGCCGCATGTCGGCGTTCTCCAACTACGCGGTCTCCTTCACCATCATCTCGGTCCTCTCCGGCTGCCTGACCCTCTACCTGTTCGGCATGAACACGGGCGGCCCCGCCGTCATCACCTGGGGCTGGGTCGCCGTAGGCCTGATGACCCTCTTCGTCGGCCTGGCGATGGCCGAGATCTGCTCGGCGTACCCCACCTCGGCCGGCCTGTACTTCTGGGCGCACCGCCTCGCGCCGCCCCGTACGGCGGCCGCCTGGGCGTGGTTCACGGGCTGGTTCAACGTGCTGGGCCAGGTCGCGGTGACCGCCGGCATCGACTTCGGCGCCGCGTCCTTCCTGGGCGCCTACCTGAACCTCCAGTTCGGCTTCGAGGTGACGCCGGGCCGCACGATCCTCCTCTTCGCGGCCATCCTGGTCCTCCACGGCCTGCTCAACACCTTCGGCGTCCGCATCGTCGGCCTGCTGAACAGCGTCAGCGTCTGGTGGCACGTCCTCGGCGTGGCGGTCATCGTCGGCGCGCTGACCTTCGCGCCCGACCAGCACCAGTCGGCGTCCTTCGTCTTCGGCGAGTTCGTCAACAACACCGGCTGGGGCAGCGGCGTCTACGTCGTCCTGATCGGCCTGCTGATGGCCCAGTACACGTTCACCGGCTACGACGCCTCCGCCCACATGACCGAGGAGACGCACGACGCGTCCACGGCCGGCCCCAAGGGCATCGTCCGCTCGATCTGGACCTCCTGGATCGCCGGCTTCGTCCTCCTCCTCGGCTTCACCTTCGCCATCCAGTCCTACGAGGGCGCCCTCACGTCCCCGACCGGCGCGCCGCCCGCGCAGATCCTGCTCGACGCGCTCGGCGCGACCGCGGGCAAACTGCTCCTCCTCGTCGTCATCGGGGCGCAGCTGTTCTGCGGCATGGCGTCGGTCACGGCCAACAGCCGCATGATCTACGCCTTCTCACGCGACGGCGCGCTGCCCTACTCCCACCTCTGGCACACGGTGAACCCGCGCACCCGCACGCCGGTCGCGGCGGTCTGGCTGGCGGCACTGGCCGCGCTGGTCCTCGGACTGCCGTACCTGATCAACGAAACGGCGTACGCGGCCGTCACCTCCATCGCGGTCATCGGCCTCTACATCGCGTACGTCATCCCGACCCTGCTGCGCGTCCGCAAGGGCGCCGCCTTCGAACGCGGGCCGTGGCACCTGGGCCGCTGGTCTCAGGTGGTGGGCGTGGTCGCGGTGACGTGGGTCGGCGTCATCACGGTCCTGTTCATGCTGCCCCAGGTCTCCCCGGTCACCTGGGAGACCTTCAACTACGCGCCCATCGCCGTCCTGGTCGTCCTCGGCTTCGCCGCGACCTGGTGGCTGGTCTCGGCCCGCCACTGGTTCCTCGACCCCGACCACGAACGCACCCGGGCCCGCGCGGCGGCCCGCGCGAGCGCCCCCGAGCCGGCGGACCCGTAGCCTCCGCTTCCCCGCACCCCCGCCGACGCGGCCGTGACCCCGATACCCGATCGGCGTCCCGGCCGTGTCGGGCTATGCTCGGTGTGGCAACATCACGCAGCACCGCGCAACACCCCCTGGGCCCTTAGCTCAATTGGCAGAGCAGTGGACTTTTAATCCATTGGTTGTGGGTTCGAGTCCCACAGGGCCTACACGTTGGACCCCAGCTCAGAGTAGGAATGAGCTGGGGTCCTGCCCGTTTTTTGCCCCCGTCGTGATCGCTTGCTGGCCCGTGGCTGGCCTGAGCGTGCGTGAGCGGGGCAGGGCGCCGCGGAAACGGAGCGGGCGGTCACTTCCGCTGTGGGATGACCGCCCTGCCCTGCGTCCGACGTCCTCTCCGTTCCCCGCCGGGTACGTCTGGCGCGGGGTGGGCTTGCAGTAACCGCGGAGCACGAGGACTTCGCCAGCGCCCGTGGGCGAATCGGTCATGATCCGCTTGGGCTCGCCTGCTCTTTTGACGGCGACATGATCGTCACGCCGCTGCTGACGCACAGCGTGGGCCACGACGCACTGACCCTGCACCTGCGGCGGCAGCAGGACGACGGCATGTTCGACAGGTTCGACTCCCACGTAGAGGAGCTGTGGGCCCGCGGGACGCCAGTGTGGGAGGAGCCCGATGGGCAGGCGTGACTACGAGGACGATCCGGCGGCACCGCCGGCCAACCAGGGCTTCGTGATGCACGCCGAGACAACAGATTCCACCGCAGCTCGTCGACGGTTCGCTCGACCATGGAGCCGGTGCCCGGATCGATCACCCGGAGCACCTGGTCGGCGCTGACCACGTGCCGGATAACCGGGATGACCCGGGCATGGAGCGCCAGAGCCACGTCCGCAGCTGCGGTGCGGTGGTTGGAGATCACCACTACGGGTCGGCCGTCGGTCGGCGCGCAGGCACGGACGAACGCCTGCCGGTAGGCGCCCCAGTCCGAGACCTCTTAGGCACGGGTGGGGGAGCAGCGGCCGGCGGCCGTTTCGCTGGGGAGTGCTTGGAGAGCGCCCGCCGGGCGCTGGTGGGGCCGAGGGGGCCTCGTGGCTGTGCGGAACCAGATCGTTCGTTTCAGGCACGAGGTCCTCGCCGTGCCGGGCCGCTTCAGATCGCCGGCCTCGGCGGCCGGGTGCGGTTACTGGTGCGTGGCCAGGAACGGCAGGAGGACGTCGGCCATCTCGTCGGGTACTTCCTCTGCGAGGTCGTGGCCGGCGTCGAAGACATGCCCGGTGACGTCGTGAGCCATGAGTCGCATCTGGGACTCGGCGCGGTCGCCGATGAACGCGGATCCGCCCAGCGCCAGGACCGGGATGTCCAGCTTCTTCTGTGCGGTCTGCCGGTTCTGTTCGGCGTCGATGAGCATGGCCCGGTAGATGGAGAGCATCGCGCGGATGCCGCCGGGCATGGAGTAGCAGCGCACGTATTCGTCGAGCGCGTCGGGGGTGGCGGTGTCGGGCCGGCTGCGCTCGTACTTGATCATGTAGGTGATCAGCTCGCGCTCGTGTCCGCTGATCAGCATCTCGGGTATGTCGGGCTGGAAGTAGAAGCCCAGATGCCACAGGTGCATGCCGCTGGAGACGTTCTCGGGGGTGAGGGCCGTGTGGTCCTCGAAGCCGAATCCGGGGAACAGTGCCTCGGCGAACACGAGAGCGGCGACGTGGTCCCGGTGGCGGGCAGCGAGCTGATAGCCGATCACCGCTCCCCAGTCCTCACCCACCACGGCGTATGTCCGGTGTCCGAGGTGGTTCATCAGCGCGGCGATGTCGTCGCTCATGGTGGCGGAGTCGTAGCCGTCCGGCGGTCGGGCGGAGTCGCCGAGACCGCGGAGGTCCGGCACGACGACGGTGTGGTGGGGCGTCAGCCTGGGAACGAGGTGGCGCCAGTGGTAGCTGGTCTTGGGTACGCCGTGCAGGAGCACCACCGCGGGGCCGGACCCGGCTGTGCGGTAGTGCAGACTCGTTCCGTTCACAGCGGTTCGGCCCGTGCGGACGGGCGTTCCTTCATGGTCGAACATCATGTTCTTCTTCAACCTTCTTGTTGTGCGTGGCGATGCGGGCGTCAGTGGGCTTGCGCGGGGTCGACGAGGATCGTCAGGTGGCTCGGTCCGGTGCCGTCCGCGGTCGTCCGGGCAGCGGGACGGCCGGCGGGGCGCAGGGTGAGGTTCTCCGGGTAGAGCCGGCCGAGCAGGGCCAGTACGACGAGGTCGTCTCGACCGGTGGCGTCCAGGGTGACGTCGCCGCTCTGCGTCCACACCAGTCCCGGCGCGCGCAGCGCGGACCAGGCGTCGGCGGTGCCGGATGCGTCGCCTGCGGCGGGGCTCTCACGTTGGGTGAAGCGGTGGCCGCGCAGGGCCTGGCCGAGGTCGACGTGGGCGGTGGTGCCGTCGTGGGTGACCTCGATGCGGGCGGTGCGGGTCCCGTCTGCGACCGGCGCGGTGACGGGACGGGCGGCGAGCGGGCCGGATGTGGTGATGGCGGGCGGCAGGTCCTCGACGAGGGTGCGGGGTGCGGCGTAGTAGTCCTGTACCTCGGCGACATACGTGGCGGCTTCACCAGCTGCATCGTGACCGGTCCGCCGCGGCGTCCGCGGAGCAGATCGGCTGCTGGAGGGGTGAGCAGGTGGCCCTAGCAGTGGCTGCGGACGACCAGGGGGCCGGCGGGCAGCGGTACCGGATCGGTGAGCAGCCTCTCCAGCGCCTCGGTCGCCCAGGAGGCGAGCTCCTGGCCGATCGTCTCGGCCTGCGCGCCCAGTTCGCGCGCCGCCGGGGCACTGTCCGGGCCGAGGAACAGCGGGAGGGAGGTCTCCCGGGAGCCGAGGGCGAGTGTCGCGAGGATCTGGCCCTCCAGCACCTCGCCGTCGGCGCTGGTGAGGGCGTTGTCGTCGATGATGCCCTGGAGCAGCGGCTCGGTGGCGGCGAAGAACTCGCGGGCGGTCAGGGTGGTGCCGGCCGCGGGGAAGGTGTTCCAGCGGCTTCCGCCGAGAGCGGGATTATCCGGGATGGATGTGCGGGGCATGGGTCCTCCGAAGTCTTCGATCAGGGTGCAAGCGGGGCGGGGGTGCCGGATCCCGTGCCCGGGCGGACGCCGTCGATTTTCTGGATCACCCGATATCGGCCGATTTTCTGGATCGCCTGTTACAGATTCCGGCCATGAAAAAGTCAGTCGAGGGCGGCCAGCGCGACCTCCACGAGGGGTTCGAGGGCGCGGACGTCGGGCGTGATCTTCGCGGAGACCAGCAGTCCGTTGAGGAAGGTGACGAGGAAAGCGGCGAGGGCGTACGGGTCGTGCCGCTCCGCGATCTCGCCCCGCTCCGCCGCGGCCCGCAGCACTTCGGCGAGTGCGTCCCGGCTGGCGTCCTGCATGTCGCGCACGGTGCGCCGGATAGCCGCATCCTCCGGCAGGCGCTCGCAGGCGGCATTGACCACCAGGCACCCCCGGCCGTTGTCCTGCGCGGCGATCCGGACCCGCTCGACCAGCATCGCGCGGATCGCCGACCGGGCGTCCGCCCCTTCCTCCAGACTGCGCAGGGCAGCCGCCGCGAGGGTGGTGCGGTAGTGCTCCAGAGCTGCCCGGTACAGGCCGTCCTTGTCGCCGAACGCGGCATACAAGGACCCCTGCCCGATCCCCAGGTGCCCGGTCAGGTCGCGCACCGAGGTGGCCTCGTAGCCGCGCGTCCAGAACAGCTCCATCGCGCGGCTCACCGCCGCTTCCGTGTCGAACTCCCGGGTCCTTGCCATGACCTCACCGTAACGTATCTGGATCGTGCGCTCAAGAAAAGAGCCTGTAGCCGCCCGGCCATTCGCTGACCTGCAGGCCGCCTCACGACGACTCGTCGGCGGCGTCCTCGGCGGTGTCCGGTCGCGCAGCGGGCGCAGGCCATGCCCGGGGCCGCTGGATTTGATGTTGAACACGTAGCGGAACTCTTCCCACTGGACCTGGACCTGTACCTGTACCTGGACCTGGACCTGGACCTGGACCTGCGTATCTCCCAGGCCCCCGCGGGTGTACGCGCCGACGCCGGCATAGGCGTCGGGGACCTGATCGCCCGTATCCGCGCTCGTTTCCCGGGGCTGGACGTCCTGGCCGACTCCACGTACGTGGAGTTGGAGGAGGCCCTCGCCCAGACCGACTTCCCGCTCACCTACGACCATCAGCGGAAGCGGTTCATGCCGCGGGTCCGCGAAACCGACGGCAGTCGTTACGAGCCCTCGGTGTCCATGCTCACCAGTACCGGCACCCTCATCGCGGCCGCGCAGAGCGAGCTGGCCGTGGGGAACGATCCTCGCCGGATCATGACGGCGCGATTGCAGGCCGCACGCCGGCGCGGCGGGTTCCTGGCGCTCACCGTCAAGGCGTCCGAACTCCCGGGCGTCGCGGAACGGCTGGCGGAGCGCTCCGACGTCGTGCCGGTCTCGCTGGACGACCTGTTCCTCACGGCGCTGCGGGAGCTGGCCGCGGAGAACGGCGTCGAGTGGCAGGCACTGCTGCGCGCGGACGCCGCGTTCGCCACCTCGGGCACACTCGGCGCGGGCCTGGCCTCCTACGCGCGGGCCGCGACCGAGCGGGTCGCCGAGCGGGCGGTCGCCCTCGCGGAACAGTCGGGTCCGCGCACGGTGCTCTTCGCCCACGAGGCCGCGCTCACCGCCCGTTACTGGGCGGCCGGCGGCCGGGAACTGCTGGTGGCGCTCCAGGCTGGAGTCACCCATTCAAGTTCAACCCCATGGCGCGCACTGTGCCGTTGGGCCGCCGCGGCTCTGAGCCAGACCGCGGTCTCGGGTACCGCACCGGTCGTCACCGCAATGCGTACAACGCCGGTGGTGGACGGGGACACCTGGACGATGCTCCCGTCCCTGGAATTACGGGCGACTATTGAGAGGCCAGCAGCCCCTGATGAGACGCGCATGGTCCATCCTGCGGTCTCGAAGAAGTCCCGCGCACGTGCCATCACCACGGCGGTCTCCTCTGTCGTGAGCGGTCGCGTCGACCAGAAGTGATGCGAGTACGTGTCCCTGCCGTCTTGGTAAGTGCCGATACCTTCGCCGTCCCGGGCTGATGCGTGGGGTACTCGAAGCGCGTCGTAGAGGCGACTGGAGTGCTCCAGCACACGGCGCTCCGCCTGTTCGTCGGTGACGGTCCGGAAGGAGGCAGGGTCGGCGGAGGCGGTGCTGTCGTCGGCGAAGCACGGTGAGGTCACACTGATGGACGCCAATCCTACCCCGTCCGCCCGGTCCACGACCCCAGTGAGGGCGGTCATCCAGAAGTCGTCGGGCACCGTGCGCATGCTGACGGACGGGAAAGGGTCGGACCAGTCGGCATCCGAACCCTGGAACTTGTATCCGCGCTCCACCCAGGCGTCTCGAGCCTGGCGCACCAGCTTCTTCGCTGCGTCATCCGGCACATCGGTCAGCTGGTACGTGATGCGGACCTGCACGCGCTCGCCGGGGGTGTGGTCGTCGGCCAAACAGGGACCGACTGGCCGCAATCCGGTCCGCTTGAGCGTCGGCTGGGGCGACATGATGTCCACGGCTTGGTGGATGACTTCTTCCGCGCGCTGGGTTGCCTGCTGCTCGTCCAATGCGACCTGTTTCGATGGTGTCCTGCTGCTGGTGCTTCCTGTCTGCCCCGATCCACATGCTGTCGTCCCGATCGTCATGATCAGTACAGCGATGACAAACTTCGTCTGGGACTGTCTCACGGAGTTCCTCCAGTCACGATTCTCGCCATGTGATTCAGTGAGTTTCCCTCCCAGTACTGAGAGTGAGCGGGCATTAAGCCGTCCGAACCCGGCAGCATGCCGTCAGCTACTGGAAATACTTGTCCGCCGAACTCATCGGATATCGGGTCGTTCCCGTACATGATCGAGTGGTCATCGAAGAGTCGCATGTACGCCTTCGGGTTCAGCGGCGCCAGAGTGCCGGCTGGTGGCGGGGCCAGGTTCACCAGGTCGTTCTGGGCGGTGGCCGCGAAAACGCGGTCAGCTCCGATGTTGAGTTCTTTGGCGTGGTCGACACCCACCCCGGGGCTGCCCACCAGGATCGCATTGTCCACGGGCAGGTCGGGGTGGTCTCGCATGGTCTCCCCGGCTACCAGGGTGCCGTAACTGTGGCCAAGAACAGTTGAGTTCACGCTCCCGTTGTGAACCGTGTCAATGCCGGTCAGGAAGTTACTCAACGGTTCGCGGGCGTTGTCGGCGTACTTGGAGTCGGTCGCATCACTGAGGAGGCCCTGCGGCGCGTCGTAACCGAGCCACATGATGGATGCGGTGCTGTGGGCGAGATCGGTCGAGTTCGCTCGGTCGTGGAGCACTTCTGCGCGGTTGATGTCGCCGTCGATGCTGCTCAGCTTGGAGCCAGTCCCGGGAACGTACGTCACGACGTTGTCCGCGGTGTCGGGGTTGCCGACGGAGACGATGACACGGCCGTTGTTCTTGTCGTCGAAGCCCAGCAGGTAGGGGCGGGTATTCTCGTCCACGTAGGTGTCGAAACGGCTCTGGATCGCATCCATGCCATCGACAGGGCCCTGCAGTTCCTTCCGCTTCTTCTCCCACTCACGCCATTCCTCGGTGGGAACTCTTGCCGTCCATCGCTCACCGGTCTGGGCGTTGATGATCTCGCGGTCGACGTAGGCCGGTTTGGGTTCCTTCGCCATCCAGGAATCCAGGTCGGTCTGCGCGACACCGCGAGCCTCTGCCAGCACGGTCCGATTTGCCTCGTCGCGCACAGTGGCGGGAAGCCCGTCCATCCAGCCGATTGAGTCGGGATGCACAGAGATGTAGGCAGCTTGCTGCTCTTCGGTAAGGCCGTGCCACCACTTGGCATTCTCCTCGGGCGTCCCCTGCTTGGGTGGCTCCCTGAACGAGTCCAGGTAGTCACCTGCTCCCTTGAGGACACCAGCGGTGTCTTCCTTCACGTCGACCCAGTCCGAGTCGGAGACGGTGAGGTCGTCGTCCGCCTTCAGCGCCCGCAGTTTCGGTGCCCATTTCTCGTCTGCTTCCGTCGCCTCTTTGAGAGCGGTGGCGATGAGGTCGGCGCAGTCCTGAGCGAGGCGGTGATTGGGGTTCGGGTCGAGGTTGGCCGCCTGCCGGCCGACGGCGGAGGCTGTGCCGTCCGTCAAGCCGCTCACCGTGCCGCCCGCCGGGGTTTTGCCGTCCCCGCCTTTGTCGCCTCCCGGCGGGTAGGAGACCGAGCCGTCGGCGTTCACGGTGAGTCCGGCCGCCTTGGCGCTCTCGAGGGCCGCGTCGAGCTTCCGCTTGGCCGCTTCCGTCTCGTACGAGAAGGCGTCGAGCGCGGTGCTCGCGAGGCCGCACTGCACCTGGATGTAGTGGAAGTTCTGGCTCAGTTCCCCCAACTGCTTGCCTGCCGCGGTGGCTGCCTCGCCCTCCAGCTGGGTCCTCATCGCCACCTGGATCCGGTTGTCGATGGCGTCCTTGGCCGCGCTGGCCATGTCAGAGGTGCTGCGGTAACCGCCGGCCGCTTCGGAGTACTCGGTGGGCTTGAGAGCCTTGAGCGTCGCGAGATCCATGTCTCGTTACCGCCCCTGCCCCTGCCCCTGACCGCCGACAGCCGGCGTATCCGCGTAGGACAGCGTCAGGGCAACGATTTCTGCTTCGATCGACTCGTCCGTCGCCACCTGGTCGGTGCCCGCCTTCACCAGGAGGCCGGAAAGCGTTCCGCAGCGTCCGCTGACGCGTTCCACGTAGGTCGCCCAGGACTCGTGGACATCCTTCTGAGCAGCAGCGGTCAGACAGCCGGCGTCGCTGCCGAAACCCGTCTGGCCGTCCTTGAGCTTCGCCATCGCCTTGCTGATGTCCTCACGCAGCGAGCCGATGTCCGTCCCGGCCTGTGTCCAGGCCGACCTGTTGGAGATGAGGTCGGCCTTGCCCCCGGAACGTTCCGCCGGTAACTGGTTCAGCTGCATGTGCGTGCCCTGCCGTTCGGCCGCAGCGGCCTTGAGCTGTTCCCATTCGTCCCATGCCATGCGTGGCCCCTCCCCTGTCCTACGCCGCCAAGCGGGTCGAAACGTATGACCGCACACTGCCGTGATCGATACGGACGGTAGCGACCTGTCACATTCGCATCATCCGTATCGGCCACCATGCCGTCTGAGTACTCGTACTCAGACGGAATCCGGCCACCCGACCAGGCCTGCGGCGCTTCTCATTCCGTTGAGGGAAGGGGGACTTCGGGCGGGCACTCAGCCCCGCTCCGGTGACCGGCGCGCGGCGGATCCACGGTACGGGGGGCAAGGAAGTCTTTGTCTCTAAGCTGTGGGAACGGTCCTGCCCCGAATCCGCGCGTACCCGGAGTTGACCCGACACGGCAGCGAACGAACCGCATCACGAGCCGAGTTCAGTGGCGGCCGATTCGGAAAGTCAGGACCGGTCCATGGATAAGATCCGAATGTGCCGGAGACCTTACAAGAGGATCAGTTCGCCAAGGCGGCGAAGCGTCACTTCGAGGACGCCGACTACGTTCACCGCGACAGCCGCCTGCCGACAGCCGACCACCTCTACGGCTTCGCGGCGGAGTGCGCGGTCAAGAGCCTGCTGCTGCGCTTCACGGATGTGGAGATGGGCCCCTCCAACAAGCCGGAGATCCCGCACCCCAGCACGCCCGAGGACGGTGGCGCGCCGCCCTCGCCGACGCCCTCTCGGGGCTGTGCCCGCCCGAGGTCGACGAGCGGGCGGTGCGCGGCCTGAAGTTCGGGGAGGCGTTGCCGCCCCGACTCGCGGCGGCGACACTCGCCGCCCGCACCTCGGACGTGACCAACGCCGAGACGGTCCTGGCCGAGCCGGTGCGGTTCGTCCGTCCCACCGACTCGTAACGCCGTCCCGTGTCAGTCAGCCCGTCCCACAGTCCCAGGCGTCCCACGCCTCCCACACGTCCCACCGGAGTGCCTGATGCCCCTCCCGTACGTCCTCCTCTCCGCCGCCGTCTCCCTCGACGGCTACCTGGACGACACCGGCCCCGACCGGCTCCTGCTCTCCTCCCCGGCCGACTTCGACCGGGTCGACGAGGTGCGGGCGTCCGTCGACGCGGTGCTGGTCGGGGCCGGCACGATCCGGGCGGACAATCCGCGGCTGCTGGTCAACTCGGCCGAGCGGCGGGCCGCCCGGGTCGCGGCGGGGAAGGCGGAGTACCCGCTCAAGGTGACGGTCAGCGCCACCGGGGACCTGGACCCGGCGGCGTCGTTCTGGCACACCGGTGGGGAGAAGGCGCTCCTGACCACGGACGAGGGCGCCCGGCGGGCCCGCGCCCTCGGTGTCGCCGCCGACGTCGTGCCGCTCGGGGCGGTACTCGACTGGCGGGCGGCGCTGGAGTACCTGCACGACCGGCGGGGTGTGCGGCGGCTGATGGTCGAGGGCGGAGGGACCGTGCACACCCAGCTGTTGCAGCAGGAACTCGTCGACGAACTGCAGCTCGCCCTCGCCCCGCTGATCGTCGGTGACCCGGACGCGCCCCGGCTCTTCGGGCCCGGCGCGTACCAGGGCGGGCGGCTGCGGCTGGTGGAGACGCGGCGCATCGAGGACGTGGTGCTGACGCGGTACCTGCCCACCGCACCCGGCACCGGCGACCGCGTGACCGCCGCCGACCGGCACTGGCTGGCGCTCACCTGCGAGCTGGCCGAGCTGTGCCCGCCGTCCGGGACGGCGTTCAGTGTCGGGGCGGTCGTGGTCGCCGCCGACGGGACGGAGCTGGCGCGCGGGCACTCGCGGGAGGGCGGCGATCCCGTCGTGCACGCCGAGGAGGCCGCGCTCGCGAAGGCGGACCCCGCCGACCCGCGGCTGGCGACCGCCACCGTGTACAGCAGCCTGGAACCGTGCGCCCGCCGCGCCTCCCGGCCCGCGCCCTGCGCCCGGCTCGTCCTCGACGCCGGGGTGCGCCGCGTGGTCACGGCCTGGCGGGAGCCGGACACCTTCGTACCGGGAGCCGACGGCAGCGGAGTGCTCGCGGCCGGGGGCGCCACCGTCGTCGTACTGCCGGAGTACGAGGAGCGGGCGAAGGCGCCGAACCGCCATCTGGAGGGGTAGCGGAGGGCAGCTGGGGGGGGTGGGGAGGTACGGATGTGCATTCCACCCCCGGGATGAAGTACAGTAAAGACACAACGACGCGGGGTGGAGCAGCTCGGTAGCTCGCTGGGCTCATAACCCAGAGGTCGCAGGTTCAAATCCTGTCCCCGCTACTGAAGACCGAAGGCCGGAATCCTTGAGGATTCCGGCCTTCGGTGCGTTCGCGTTCGCGTTCGCGACACACGCACCCGCTCCGTCACCCGGTCGGCCCTCACCGCTCGCCCCCCACCCCCGCTCCGGGAAACCTGGACGAAGGGACGGCAAGCGGCGCAGACGTGCGGGGTGGCGGGAGGCCAGTGGTGCGGCCAGGTGACGTGGACGACGAGGGGACGTACGCCAGAGCCGGCGGCCGACTCCCCGGCGACCCCGTGCCCGACCCCGGCGTCGGAGACGTCCCGGAGCCACCCCGGCCGGGCGCAGGCCCGCCGCGGGCGTGGCGGACCTCGTACGGGCGGGCCGTCGTACGCCTGCTGCCCGTACTGCTGATCGTCGTCGCCATCCTGTACGACCTCTTCACCCCGAGGTACTTCACCGCAGGCCCCCTCTACACGGCCGCGCCCCTGGTCGCCGCCCCGATCTACTCCCGGCGCGGCACGGCGCTCACCGGTGCCGCCGTGGTCGCCGCCGTCGTCGGGCTGCAGCTGAGCAAGGGCGTCATCCACTACGTCGACTCCCTCACCGAGCTGATCACCATCGCGACGGTCGCCGTGCTCGCCGTCCTCGTGAACGGCTTCGTCCGCCGCACCGGCGAGCGCCTCGTCTCCGTGCGCGAGATCGCCGAGGCCGCCCAGCGCGCCGTGCTGCCCGAGCCCGCCGAGCGGATCGGCGGCTTCGAGATCGCCGCCTGCTACGAGGCCGCGCAGGCCGACGCCTTCATCGGCGGCGACCTCTACGCCGTACAGGACAGCGCGCGCGGCATCCGGCTCATCGTCGGGGACGTGCGCGGCAAGGGCATGGGCGCGGTGGGCGCCGTCGCCGTCGTGATCGGCGCCTTCCGGGAGGCCGCCGAACAGGAGGCGACGCTGGAGGCGGTGGCGCAGCGGCTGGAGCGGGCGCTGGCCCGCGAGGGTTCCCGGCGGGACGGCCTGGACGCCTTCGAGGGATTCACCACCGCCGTGCTCGCCGAACTCCCCCACGGCGACGGGGTCGTCCGCATCGTCAACCGAGGCCACCCGCCGCCCCTGCTGCTGTACGCCGACGGCACCCTGCGCCCGCTGCCCGCCCGGGAGTCGGCGCTGCCGCTCGGCATGGGCGAGCTCGGCGTGTGGCCCGACCGTGCGGAGGAGGCCGACTTCCCCGGTGGGGCCACACTGCTGCTGTACACGGACGGAGTCTCGGAAGCCCGGGACGCCCAGGGCGAGTTCTACGACCCGCAGGCGCGGCTGGCCGGCCGCGTCTTCCGGCATCCGTCGGAGCTGCTCGGCACCCTCGCCGACGACGTGCGCCGGCACTCCGGGGGCGGCATGGCCGACGACATGGCACTGCTCGCCGTACGACGGCCCTGACCGATGTCACGGGACGTGACCGGCCGACCGCCCTCCGCATAACAACTGACACACCATCAGAAAGTTGTGACGCGAGGGGGAATACTGAGAGGGGGTCAACTCGCCCGGCTTTGGCCCTCCATGAGGCGTACGTCCCGGCCGGAATCGTTAATGATCAAGAGGAACCGCTTGGAATCCGAGCCTCGCGTCTATTAACGTTCGATAACGCAGCGCGGTCGTCCCAGCCGTCACAGAAGGCGGCTCCGTGCGCACGCGCCGAATCCCGCAAGGGAACCGGGGAACCACCACATTGGGGTGAATCGGGCGTACGACGCCGTGGAGACACGGCGGATATACGCGCGTAGGAGACCTTCCTGCTCCGAACCCGTCAGCTAACCCGGTAGGCGAGAAGGAAGGAAAGGAGTACGCCCACGTGGCGTCCAACCGGCCTGCCCCCGAGGCCCCGTTCGTGCCGAACCAGCACGACGCCGACACCTTCGGCTACGACGGCTACCGCGCCGAAGAGGGTCCCTGGGAGGAGTGGAATCCCACCGCGGAATCCATCCGTCCCGTACGCGGCCGGCACCGCGTCGCCAAGCAGCGCGGCGGACTCGCCCGCAGCTCCACCGTCCTCGGCGTCGGTGTCATAGCGGCCGTCGGCGCGGGTGGCATGGCCAGCGCGCAGACCGGCAAGCCGCCGGTGTCGATCTCCATGCCGGACCTGCCGAACGTCGGCTCGCTCATCTCCGACGACGAGGAGCCGGAACCCGAGGGCTCCGCCACCCCGCTCAGTGGCATCGGCGTCGCGGCCGGCACCGACACCGGCAGCGAGAGCACCGCCGACGCCGGTGAGACGCTGCGGGCCCGGATCATGGCGCAGGCCGAGCAGCAGCAGGCCCAGGTGGAGAGCAAGGCCGCCGCCGAAGCCGTCGCCGCGGCCGAGAAGAAGGCCGCGGAAGCCGCCGCCAAGGCGGAGAAGGAGGCCCAGGCCAAGGCCGCCGCCGCCAAGAAGAAGGCGGAGGCGGAAGCCGCGAAGAAGGCCGAGGCCGAACGGCTCGCGAAGCTGGCCAAGCAGTACACCCTGCCGACCTCGTCCTACACGATCTCCTCGAGCTTCGGTCAGGCCGGCGTCTACTGGTCCTCCGGTTACCACACCGGCCTGGACTTCGCCGCCCCCACGGGCACGCTGCTCAAGGCGGTCCACAGCGGCACCATCACGTCGGCCGGCTACGACGGGTCCTACGGCTACAAGACCGTGCTGACCCTCGAGGACGGAACCGAGATCTGGTACGCCCACCAGTCCTCCATCAGCGTCAGCGTCGGCCAGAAGGTCGCCACCGGCGACATCATCGGCCGCGTCGGAGCCACCGGCAACGTCACCGGCGCCCACCTCCACATGGAGGTCCACACGGCCGACGGCGCCGGTATCGACCCGATGGCGTGGCTGCAGAACAAGGGCCTCAACCCCTGAGCACCGGCCTCGCGCCGCTGACGAGCACCGGCCTCTCGCCGCTGAGGGCCGGGCTCGCGCCCCTGAGCACCGGCCTCTCGCCCCTGAGGGCCGGGCTCGTGCCTCGCGCTGCCCCGTCCATCTGATCCCCGCTGATCGCCGGCGGTCCTGACGGCAACCCCCCGACGTCAGGGCTGCCGGTTTGCGGGATCTTTGCGCCGCTGCCGGAATCACATCGTCCGGTGTGTTCGTTGACGCAGGACATGACTTCTCTGCGCAAGCTCGGCTCCTCCGACCTCGAGGTCTTCCCCCTCGCCCTCGGCGGCAACGTCCTCGGCTGGACCGCCGACCGCGACCGCTCCTTCGCCGTCCTGGACGCCTACACCGCGGCCGGCGGCAACTTCCTCGACACCGCCGACTCCTACTCGGCGTGGGTCGACGGCAACAGCGGCGGCGAGTCCGAAACGCTCATCGGCGAGTGGCTCGCCTCCCGCGGCAACCGCGGCGACGTCGTCCTCGCCACCAAGGTCAGCCAGCACCCCGAGTACCCGGGACTGACCGCCGCGAACATCAAGGCCGCCGCCGACGCCTCACTGCGCCGCCTGCGCACCGACCACATCGACCTCTACTACACCCACTTCGACAAGCCCGAGGTGCCGGTGGAGGAGATCATCGGCGCGCTCGACGAGCTGGTGAGGGCGGGCAAGGTCCGGCACATCGCCGCCTCCAACATCTCCGCGGAGCGGCTCGCGGAGTCCCTGGCCTTCTCCGACCGCGAGGGCCTCGCCCGCTACGTGGCCCTCCAGCCCCACTACAACCTGGTCTCGCGCGACACGTACGAGGGCGAGCTGCGCGACCTCGCCGAGCAGGCCGGCCTGGCCGCAGTGCCGTACTACGCCCTCGCGTCCGGCTTCCTCACGGGCAAGTACCGGCCCGGTGCGGACGTCGACAGTCCTCGGGCGGGCGGCGCCGCGAAGCACCTGGAGACCGGGCGCGGCCGGCGGGTCCTCACCGCCCTCGACGAGATCGCCGAGGCCCACGACGCTCCCGTCGCCACGGTCGCCCTGGCCTGGCTGGCCGCACAGCCGACGGTGGCCGCGCCGATCGCGTCCGCGCGCACGGTGGAGCAGCTGCCGGCACTGCTGGGGGTGGCGGAGCTGAGCCTGACGGAGGACGAGGTCGGGAAGCTCACGGAGGCATCGGCCTGAGGGCCGCTCGCGGCGGGCGGGCGGGCGGACCGAGCGGGCGGACCGGACGCGGTGCGCCGGGCGGCTGCGGGCTTACGGCCGGTAGGGGGCGTACGGGCTGGGCGGGGCGTAGGGGTTGTGCGGGGCGTATGCGCCCGGTGCGGGGTACGGTGCCGGGGCCACCGCGGGACGGCCGGGGCCGTACGGCCCGTACGAGTACGGCCAGGGCGGTACCGCCACCGGCACGGGCGGCGCGGTGGCCCGGGCCGCGTAGTCCAGCGCCGGTCGCGCCACGTCGCGCCGGTGCCACAGGGCGTCGAGCAGTTCCCGCTCCCGTACGGTGAAGTCGGCGCCCGCCGTGCCCCGCCGCCCCCGCTGCCGGAGCAACGCCAGCGAGGTCGCGTACGCCTCGTACCGCGCCACCGCCCGCGCCGCCTCCTTCCCGCCGTGCCGGTGTGCGTGCTGCCGGGCGATGCGCCGGGCGCGCATCGAGCCGAGCGCGTACGGTTCGGCCGGCCCCAGCCACCCGGCCGTGACGTACACCGGCAGTTCGGCCCGTACGGTGCCCAGTTCGCGCTGCCGGGTCCAGATCACCAGCCAGGTCACCAGGCCGAAGGAGGGCACCATGAACGCCGTGTACACGGCGAGGAAGCCGTACTCGCCGAACGAGGCCGAGCCGTTCCACAGGGCGTGCATGCCCATCGCGAGCAGCAGGCCGCACAGGGGGAGCAGGGCCCGGCGCAGGCGGTGACGGCCCGCCCGGAGCGCGGCGATGCCGAAGCCGATGCCGGTGAGCACGGTGAAGAGCGGGTGGGCGAACGGCGACATCACGATGCGGACGAAGAAGGTCGCCGCGGTGACGGACGTGAGGCCGCTGTCGCCGGTGAGCTGGTCGGTGCCGAAGGCGGTGCCGAGGTAGAGGATGTTCTCGGTGAAGGCGAAGCCGGTGGCGGTGACACCGGCGACGACCACGCCGTCGACGATGCCGGTGAAGTGGTGCCGGCGGAACAGGAAGACCAGCAGGACGGCGGCGGCCTTGGCGGACTCCTCGACGACCGGGGCTATGACCGTGGCGCCCAGGGTGTCCGCGCCGGCCGGGTCGGCGGTGGCCGTCGCTATCCATCTCGTCGCGAAGCTGTTCGCGACGATCGCTATCAGCGCCGCCGCGCAGGCACCCCAGGCGAAGCAGAACAGCAGGTTCCGCCAGGGCCCGGGATCGACCCGGTCCAGCCAGCGGAACACGGCCACGAGCAGCGGCACGGGCAGCACCGCGAGACCCAGCCCCACCAGGAACCCCTGCGTACCGGTCTGTTCGCGCACCAGGGCCAGGATCACCAGGCCGGCCAGCACGAGCAGCGCGACCAGTGCGCCGTGCCGGACCCAGGTCCGCTGCCACCAGTGCGGATGCGTGTGCGGACGCGTCGGGTACGGAGGACTGGTGGCCACGGCATGGACCCTAACCGGTGGGGGGCTGCTCCTTGTGCTGTACGCGGTGGAAGAGCAAGTCGTTCACCACATGCCCCTTGTCCAGTCCCTGGCCCTCGAAACGGGTCAGCGGGCGGTGGGCGGGGCGCGGCGCGAATCCGCCGCCCGGCACGCTGTTCTCGAAGTCGGGGTGTGCGGTGAGGACCTCGAGCATCTGCTCCGCGTACGGCTCCCAGTCGGTGGCGCAGTGCACGAAGGCGCCCGGCGCGAGCCGGGTCGCGGCCAGGGTCAGGAACTCCGGCTGGATCAGGCGCCGCTTGTGGTGCCGCTTCTTGGGCCAGGGGTCGGGGAAGTAGACGCGCAGCCCGGCGAGGGAGTCGGGGGCGAGCATCTCGCGCAGGAGGATGATCGCGTCGCCGTTGGCCACCCGGACGTTGGCCAGTCCGTCCCGTTCCGCGAGACCGAGCAGGTTGCCCTGGCCGGGGGTGTGGACGTCCACGGCGAGGATGTTGGTGTCCTGGTCGGCGGCGGCCATCTGGGCGGTGGCCTCGCCCATGCCGAAGCCGATCTCCAGGACGACGGGGCGGGAGTTCCCGAACAGCTCGCCGAGGTCGATGACCCGCTGCCCGTCGATGTCCAGCCCCCACACGGGCCACAGCCGCTGCAGCGCGTCCGCCTGCCCGGCGGTCACCCGGCTCCGGCGGGGCTGGAAACTCCGGATCCGCCGCTCGAAGTGCGAACCGGCGGGATCGGCCTTCGGCCCGTCGGGAAACCGGGGCTCACCCTTGGTACGGGTGTGCCGGACGGAGACGCCGGTGTGCGGTGCGGCGGGCTGGGGGGCGGCTTCGGGGGCACGGTGGAAGTCAGACACAGTGCCTCAATTTTACGGCCACCGGTCCGCGTCGCTGCGGGCAGTCGTGGCGCCTCCCGTACCTGAACGGCCCGGGAGGTACCCGCAGGGGCGGCACGGGGTGGTGGAGGCTGCCCCCGCTCGAGCTGCCCGCCCCCGCGCCGGGCGACGGAACAGACCCCGGATCACCGCACCTCCCCCAGCATCGCCAGCGCCCTCCGTCCCACCTCCCGCCCGATCGGCAGCGACGCCGTCGCCGCGGGCGAGGGCGCGTTCAGGACGTGCACGGCGTGGGCGCCCTCGCGGATCAGGAAGTCGTCCACCAGCGTCCCGTCCGCCAGCACCGCCTGCGCCCGCACCCCCGCGGGCGCCGCCACCAGGTCCCCCTCCGTCACCGCGGGCAGCAGTCTGCGCACGGCGGTGGTGAACGCCCCCTTGGACAGCGACCGCCGCAGCTCGCCCGCCCCGTACCTCCAGTGCCGCCGGGCTATCCGCCACGACCCCGGCCAGGTCAGCGTCCCGCCCAGCTCCCGGGGGCGCACCACGCCCCAGCCGTATCCCTCCCGGGCCAGCGCGGGCACCGCGTTCGGCCCGACGTGGACGCTCCCGTCGATGCCGCGGGTCAGATGCACGCCGAGGAACGGGAACGCCGGGTCCGGCACCGGATACACCAGTCCCCGCACCAGCTCCGGGCGCGCCAGCTCGTAGTACTCACCCCGGAAGGGGACGATCCGCATGCCGGGCTCGTCCCCCGTCATGCGGGTGATCCCGTCGCAGTGCAGCCCGGCGCAGTTGACCAGGACCCGGGCGCGGAGCACGTCCCCGGAGCGGGTGCGGGCGGCGACTCCGAGGCCCGGACGGCGGTCGATGTGCCGCACTTCGGCGCCGTAGCGGATCTCCGCGCCGGATGCGCGGGCGAGCTGCCGGGCCACGGCGGTGTAGTCGCAGATGCCGGTCGTGCCGACGTGGATGGCGGCGAGGCCGCGCACCTCGGGCTCGTACTCCGGGATCTGGGCGGCGCCGAGCTCGCGTACCGGTATGCCGTTCTCCCGGCCGCGCTGGACGAGGGCGTGCAGCCGGGGCAGCTCGGCGCGGTCGGTGGCGACGATCAGCTTGCCGGTGACGGCGTGGGCGATGCCGTACTCGGAGCAGAACTTGACCATCTCCGCCGCGCCCCGGACCGCGTAGCGGGCCTTCAGCGAGCCCGGGCGGTAGTAGACGCCGCTGTGGATGACGCCGCTGTTGCGGCCCGTCTGGTGCCGGGCGGGTCCCGGCTCCTTCTCCAGCACCGTCACCCGGGTGCCCGGCGCCGTGCGTGTGATCGCGTACGCCGTCGACAGGCCGACGATTCCGCCGCCGATCACCAGCACGTCGCAGTCGTACGCGCTCCCGCGCGCGATGCCGTGCGGGACCCCGCTCCGCACTCGTTCCATCTCCGGCCCACCTCCCGGCTTCGATAGTGCACTGCGCCACTGACAATGCCTTCAAACCCGGGAGGCGGGGGCGGATCAGGCCGTGGTCATCAGCAGTGGCCGGGCGCGCTCGCGCAGCTCGACCACGCGTGGTTCGTCGCCGTACGGCTCCAGGCGGTGGAGGAGGTCCTTGACGTACTCGGTGGTGCGGGCGGAGGAGATGCGGCCGGCCACCTCGACCGCCCGCACCCCCTGCTCGCAGGCCGCGTCCAGATTGCCCGACTCCAGCTCGGCCACCGCCGAGACGACGAGCCTGAGGCCGTGCGAGCGTACGAACTCCTCCGTCGGCTTCGACAGGGCCTGCTCGGTGAAGCGGCGGACCTGGCGTGGTGCCTTCAGGTCGCGGTAGCACTCGGCCGCGTCGGCGGCGAACCGGTCGTAGGAGTAGAAACCCAGCCACGTCGGGTCGCTGTCGCCGGGGCGGGCGCGCTCCAGCCAGCTCTCGGCGGCCTTCAGGGCCGCGCCGGCCGCCGCCGCGTCGTTCGCGCGCGCGTGGGCGCGGGCCTCGACCAGGCGGAAGAAGCTCATGGTGCGGGCCGTGGCCAGGCCGCGGTTGCGTTCCAGCGCGGCCTGCGCGAGGTCCACGCCCTCGTCGCCGAAGCCGCGGTAGGTCGCCTGGAGGGACATGGAGGCGAGCACGTAGCCGCCCAGCGGCACGTCGGCCGCCGCGCGGGACAGGCGCAGGGCCTGGATGTAGTACCGCTGGGCCGCCTCCTGCTGGCCCGTGTCGAAGGCCATCCAGCCGGCCAGGCGGGTCAGTTCGGCCGAGGCGCCGAACAGGGCGCGGCCGACCTCGTCGGAGTAGGAGCCGAGGAGCAGCGGGGCCGCCTCGACCCGTAAGCACTCGGGGACCATCGACGAACGCCAGTCGCCTCCGCCGTACTTGGAGTCCCAGCGCCGGGCGTCCTCGGCGGCCTCCCGCAGCTTCTGCACGTCACTGTGGCCGACTTTGAGCGGTGCGCCGGAGCCCTCGGCGGGACTCGCGTCACGCGCCACCGAGCTGTCGGCCGGGGTTATCAGCCATCGCGAGGCGGGCGTTGCGTATGCGCTCACTGCGAACGAGCCGGCCAGCGACTGCCAGATGCCGCCGGCGCCGGACCGGCGGCCGGCGAGGTCGAGACGGTACAGCTCGGTGGCCGATCTGACGGCCTGGCCGACGTCCCGGGGGAAGGCGAGGCCCACTTCGGGGGCGGGATCCGCGTCCGCCAGGCCGATCTCGTGGAGCGGCACCGGGCGGCCGAGCTTCTGGCCGATGGCGGCGGCGATGAGGTGCGGCGCCGCACCCTGCGGCACCATTCCCTTCGACACCCAGCGTGCCACCGACGTCTTGTCGTAGCGAAGAGTCAACCCGCGTTGGGCGCCGAGGTCGTTGACGCGCCGGGCGAGTCCTGCGTTGCTGATTCCCGCGAGGGCGAGAACGGCGCCGAGCTTCTCGTTCGGCCCGCGTTGCTCCCTGGACATGCGCCACCCCTCGACACAGACGGCTGCCGCGCTGGCATAACCACGCGGCATTCGTAAACCCAGCGTAGTTCGCCGGATCCCATGCGTTAAGAGGCATTGTTCCGGATGGCGGGATTGTGGTCCGTACGGAAGTGCGGTGCGTGCACGGTCTGTTGCCGCGTGCTCCCGGTGTGTGGCCGTGCGCCCGGCCGTGCGCTCTTCTCCGGCCACACCGGGAGCGGTTCCATGGGCGGTGCGTGGGTCGGCCCGCTGTACTGGATCCAGTGGGCTGGGGGACACCGCCGCCTACATCCCCGCGGGCGGCGGACGGGTCCGGGAGGCGTGCCTCGCCTCCCGGACCGCGCGCCGCCGGTCGGGGTGCACAGCCTGTACGGAGCGTGTTCGAACGCGTTCATGCGACGCCGATTTGGCTGAAAATCAACCCGGGTGATTCCGGGGTGCCATCGCCCTCACCACGGGAGTTGAGGGCGCGTTGGGTAGCCAAAGAGCGCGTTGCGGGGGCGCATTCACGTCGTCTTCGCGCCCTCCGGGGGAACCGGAGAGGGAGTCGGCGTCCTCGCGTGAGTCTCCGCGGGGGCGCATTTCCGGGGGCACTCGCGGCTCCGCCGATGCTCTGCGGCGCGCCCTTCATGGCAGCATGGGGAACCAGTTCGTACGGTGCACTGGTTGTCCACAGTCTGTGGAGGCGTCGATGCGGTGGTTGGTGGGGTGGAGCAGCACCGCCGTGGGGGCCGCGGGCACAGCCGGCGCGGGCGGCTCCGCGGGAGCCACCGGCTACGACGGCGAGACCGTGCAGCCCGTGGGCTCCCAGTTGTTGTGGGGCGACCCCGACCCCTTGTGGGCGGTCGGCGACTGGCGCCCCGACGAGGTGCGCGTCGTCACGGCCGACCCGCAGACCAGGATCGCCGTCCTCGGCATCTGCGGCGCGACCGACGAGCAGCTGCGCGTCGGACTGTTCGCCGCGCGCGGCGGAGCCCTCCGGCACCTGACGGCATGGCCCGGCAGCTACACGGCCGTCGTCCAGGTGGGCCGGCGGATCACCGTCTGCGGTGACCTCGCGGGCGTACGCCCGGTGTTCCACGCCCCCTGGGCGGGCGGCACGGCGTACGCGACGGCCGCGCTGCCCCTGGCCGACCTCATCGAGGCCAACCTCGACTTCGGGCACCTCGCCGCGCTGCTCGCCGCGCCCGACGTACCGGCCGCGCTGGACGACTCCACCCCGTACGACGGCGTGAAACGCATACCGCCGGGGCATGCGCTGATCCTGCGCGCCGGGGCGCGCGAGATCGCCGGGTACGAGCCGGTGGCCTCACTCGCGGTCGCGGCGCCCTCCGCCGACCCCGACCGTGCGGTGGACGGCGTGCGGGACGCCCTGGTGGAAGCGGTGCGCACGCGCCTCGCCGCGCCCCGGCACGTCCCGGGGGACGGCATCGACCCCGGCCCGGTCCCGGGCATGGGGCCCGCCGAACGGCGTGCCGCGCGCGGGATGCCGGTTCCGGGAATCGGCGCCGATCTGTCCGGGGGCCCGGCCTCGGGAACGCTGGCCCTGCTGGCCGCCGGACTGCCCGGGATGCCGGGGACCGTGCTCGGGCACGGCACCGGGGCGGGGGAGCGGCTGCTGGCCGTCACCTTCAACGACCTCGCCGTCGGCGGGCAGGAGGCCGAGATGGAGCGGGCCGGGGCCCTCGCGGCCAACCCGCGGCTGCACCACGTGGTGGTCACCGGCGGCGAGGAGATGCTGCCGTACGCCGCGCTGGACGGGCCGCTGACGGACGAACCGGGCTCGTCCCTGATCGCGTCGGCGCGGCACCGGGCGCGGCTGGCCGCGGGCAGCGCGGACCACTTCACCGGGTACGGGGCGCGGCAGGTGCTGGACGCCCATCCGGCGCGGCTGGCCGACCTGCTGATGGACCGCAAGCGCCGCCATCTCGTGCGGCCGGTCGCCGCGCTGGCCAAGGCCGACGGGTCGGTGCTGGTCCCCGCGCGCGTGTACGCGGCGGCCCGGCGACTGGCACGTACGCCGTACCGCACCGGGCTCGAGGTGCTCTCCGAACGGCTGCTGCGCCGACGCTTCGACACGCCGGGCGACGGCGCCATGGAGGCGTCGCTCGCCGTGCTGACCTGGGCCGGGCCGGGGCCGGCGGCGCGGTGGCTGACCGGAGAGGCGCTGGCTGAAGTATCGGTTCGTCTGCAGACGTCCTCCCAGCGGTCCGGGGTCGGGCCGGGGCAGCGGCCCGGTGACTTCCGCGCGCGTGCGGCGCTGGCCCGGCGGGCGGCGGACGTGCGGGTGCTGGAACAGGCCGCCGAGATCCGCTTCCAACGGCTGCACACCCCGTTCCTCGACAACCAGGTCGTCCGCGCCTGCCGTGCGCTGCCGGAGGCACTGCGGGTGCGGCCGGGGGCTCGCGCGGCGATCCTGCGGACGGTGCTGGAGGGCTCGGGGGTGAACGAGCTGCCCAGCGGCTGGGGGGCGCCCACGCAGGTGGTGGCGGCCTCCGCCGAGCGGACGGGGCTGCGGGTCGCCGCGGACTCCCTGCTGGGTCTCTTCGACACGCCGCTGCTCGCCGAGGCGGGGCTCGTGGAGGCACGGGTCGTGCGCAAGGCGGTGCGCGCGGCGGCCGCGGGCGAGGCCCTGCCCCTGGACGGGCTGGCCGACCTCGTCTCCCTCGAACTGTGGCTCCGCCGCCTCCTCGCCCGCCGAGGCACCTGCTGGACCGGCACCCCGGCCCGCCAACGCGCGGTACCGGCGGGCATCACACCGCAGAGGGGCGCGCTGGGCGGGGCGGGGGCGGGGGCGGTCGCGAGGCGGGTCTGACCAGCCTCTCACCGGTGGCCCTCGCCACCTGCCCAGCCACCCGCCCACCGGGCCGGCGCGCATAGGGCCCTTCGTCCAGGGCACGCCGACGACGATCACCCCTCGTCCGTGGGGACGTGCCACGTGCCGCGGCGCGGTACCGGCGCTCAGCCGTGCGGAGAAGGAGAAGAACCTCCCGCCCCGGCGGACGCGAGCGGGGCAAGGGGAGCCGCGAGCGGGACGAGGAGCGTACGGAAGCCCGTCACGTTCCGCCCCACCCGACGGCACCGCGGTCCTACGCCGGGCGCGACCGCAGTCCCTCCAACAGGATGTCCAGCAGCCGGGACGAGGCCGCCGCCTGCTGCGCCGCGTCCGGCAGCGAGGGCGCCGCCGTGGCTATCACCAGCAGGACGTCCGACACCGACACGTCCGGTCGCAGCTCACCCGCCGACCGCGCCCGCTCCACGAGCCGGCCCACGACGTCCAGCAGCTCCGCCGCCCCGTCGTCACCTTCCGCGGAAACCGTCCCGGAGACCGGTCCGCCGACCGGCGAACCCGCCCGCGCGGACCCGTCGGACACCAGGCGCAGCTCGCCGGAGCCCGGCTGCATCCGCTGCTGCGGCACCCGCGGCTCACCGCCCACGACACCACCGCCACCACTGGCGCCGCCGTCACCGTCGTCGGACACTCCGACCCGCAGCACCTGCGGTGGCAGCAGCCGCCCGGCGCCCGAGGCGACCGACGTCCGCAGGAAGCGCGACAGCGCCGACCACGGCTCGTCCTCCTGCCCGAGCGCCGTCCGGGCCTGGTCGGTCAGACGGGCCGTCTCCTCCTCGGCTATCCGCCGGACCAGGACGTCCTTGCTCGGAAAGCGCCGGTACACCGTGCCGACCCCGACCCGCGCGCGCCGCGCCACGTCCTCCATCGGCGCGCCGTACCCCAGCTCCCCGAACACCTCGCGTGCGGCGCGCAGCACGTGCTCCAGATTGCGCTGGGCGTCCACGCGCAAAGGCGCGGTGCGCCCTCCGTCCCCGCGTGCGCCGCCCGCCGTCGCACTCATCGCGCCACCCGGCGCGACAGCGGACGCGGACGACCAATGAGAGTCCTGAACATGCATAGACAATCCCCCGGTAATGGCGTCTCCCCCCGGAGACACTCCCCGCCATCGAAAGCCGGAGTGCGCGGAACAGGCCCGGCTCCGCGGTCCGCCCGTCGCGGACCCGATGAGCACATCCCCTTACACCCCGTGGGAAAGAACATAGTTGAGCGAGGGTCAATTCAGAAGGGGCAGGTTCCGCACGGAGCAACCCCCGATCGGACCACGGACCGCACACGCCCCGGACGCGCCACCTTCCGCCTTCGGGCTCACCCCCGCTGACCTGCACGACCGCACCGGAGCGCGGCCGTACGGAGCACCCCGGGGCCGCGCGGTCTCCGGTCACACAAATCGACGAGCCTGTGGACAAACGCAAGCGTCGGGTGCGTCATGGGATGGTGAAGGAACGTGCGCGCATTCTCGTTGTCGGCGGCGGCTACGTCGGGATGTACACGGCGCTGCGACTGCAGCGGAACCTCAGAGGAGAACTCCGGAGGGGCGAAGCCGAGATCACGGTCGTCACTCCCGACCCCTACATGACCTATCAGCCGTTCCTGCCGGAGGCGGCGGCCGGTTCCCTCTCCCCGCGGCACGTCGTCGTGCCGCTGCGCCGCGTCCTCGGTCACTGCGAGGTCGTCATCGGTGAGGCACGCTTCGTCGACCACACGACGCGCACCGCCACCCTCACCACCCTCGCCACCGACGAGGAGAGGACGGGCGCCCGCCGGCTGACGTACGACGAACTCGTCCTCGCGCCCGGCTCGGTCTCGCGCACCCTTCCCGTGCCCGGCCTCGCCGACCACGGCGTCGGATTCAAGACCGTCGAGGAGGCCATCGGCCTGCGCAACCACGTCCTCGAACAGATGGACATCGCCTCCTCCACCCGCGACCCCGCCCTCCGCGACGCCGCCCTCACCTTCGTCTTCGTCGGCGGCGGCTACGCGGGCGTGGAGGCCCTCGGCGAACTGGAGGACATGGCCCGCTACGCCACGCGGTACTACCACAACGTCACACCGGACGACATGAAGTGGGTCCTCGTCGAGGCCTCGGGCCGCATCCTCCCCGAGGTGGGTGAGGAGCTCGGCCGCTACACGGTCACCGAACTGCGCCGCCGCAACATCGACGTACGCCTGGACACCCGCCTGGAGTCCTGCGCGGACCGCGTCGCCGTCCTCAGCGACGGCACCCGCCTCCCCACCCGTACGGTCGTCTGGACGGCCGGCGTCAGACCCCACCCGCTCCTCGCCGCCACCGGCCTCCCCCTCGACGACCGGGGCCGGCTCACCTGCACCCCCCACCTGTCCGTCGACGGCGCCCCACACGCGTGGGCCGCGGGAGACGCCGCCGCCGTCCCCGACGTCACCGCCGCGGAGCCCGGCCGGGAGTGCGCACCCAACGCCCAGCACGCCGTCCGCCAGGCCAGGGTCCTCGGCGACAACATCGCGCACGCCCTGCGCGACGAGCCCCTCGACACGTACGCGCACAAGTACGCCGGCTCCGTCGCCTCCCTGGGCTTCCACAAGGGCGTCGCGCACGTCTACGGGCGCAAGCTGAAGGGCTACCCCGCGTGGTTCATGCACCGCGCCTACCACCTCAGCCGGGTCCCCACCGTCAACCGAAAGGCGCGCGTGCTGGCCGAATGGGCCCTCGCCGGACTCTTCAAACGGGAGATCGTCTCCCTGGGTTCTCTCGAACATCCGCGAGCGGAGTTCGAACTCGCGGCCGGTGGAAAGCCTTCTGAGGAACCACCGCGCAACCCGAAGGAGTAGTCCTGACCGGACCCAGGAACTCCCCCGGCCGGTCCAGCGTCTGACGGATGTCGGCCCGGTCGGCACCCTGCCAGACTGGGCCACACAGCGGGCGCGCCGCCGCTCGTTCCCGCGCGGCCCCCGGGGCCCCGGCCCGTCCCGGACCCGGGCCGCCGACAACTACACGAGGCAAGGATTCGTGAACTTCACGCGCTGGAGCGCCCGACTCCCCGGAACGCAGCGCCGCGCCGCAGCGCGGACCGACACGACGGTCTCCCCGGACCGGCGGGGCGACGGCACCGTACCCGCCGCCCGCGCCGAGCAACTGACCGACGAGGCCCCGCCCGTCCCCGCCGTCGACGACCTCCCCGTGCGCGACGTCCTCGACCGCGTCCCGGCCCTCGTCGCCCTCGTCCACGGCCCCGACCACCGCCTCTCCTACGTCAACGACGCCTACGTCGCCGCCTTCGGCATGCGCGACCTGGGCGAACGAGCCGGCGAGGCCCTCCCCGAACTCGACGAGCTCGGCCTCTTCCCGCTCCTCGACCAGGTCCAGCGCAGCGGCAGACCCCGCACCCTCAAGTCCCGCAAGGCCCCCGACGGCCGCTCCTACACCTTCACCTGCACCCCGGTCACCGAGGGCGACAGCGGCGGCCGGGGCGACCGCGGTGTCCTCGTCTTCGCGACCGACGTCACCGACCACGCCGAGGCCGCGGGCCGCCTGCGCGCGAGTGAGAGCCGCCAGCGCGAGACCGCCGTCACCCTCCAGCGCTCCCTGCTCCCGCAGGAACTGGAGGAACCCGACGACCTGCGCGTCGCCGCCACCTACCACCCCGGCGGCACCGAGGCCGCGGTCGGCGGCGACTGGTACGACGTCATCACCCTCGGCGGCGGCCGCACCGCCCTGGTCATCGGCGACGTCATGGGCCGCGGCGTGCGCGCGGCAGCGGTCATGGGACAGCTCCGCACGGCGGTACGGGCCTACGCCCGCCTCGACCTGCCCCCGCACGAGGTGCTCCAGCTCCTCGACGGCCTCGCCGCCGAGATCGACGCCAACCAGATCGCCACCTGCGTCTACGCCATCCACGACCCGAACGAGGGCCGGCTGGTGTACGCCTCCGCCGGGCACCTGCCCCTCCTGGTCCGCGACGAGAACGGCACCGTCCAGCGCGCCGACGAACCCACCGGCCCCCCGCTCGGCACCGGCGGCTGGATGCACACGTCCGGCTCGATCGCCCTGACCCCCGGCTCCACCGCGGTCCTCTACACCGACGGCCTGGTGGAGCGCCGCAACGAGGACCTGGACGACGGCATCGCCGCCCTGGAACGGGCCCTGTCCGGCGCCACCGGCAGCCCCCAGGTGATCTGCGACCGCCTCGTCCGCTCGGCGGGCGTCACCCCGGACCACGACGACGACGTCGCCGTCCTGGTCCTCCAGCATCCCGCCCGCAAGGGCGCGCAGGCCGAGCTCTTCCGCAACGCCGCTCTGGAACTGCTCGGCGGCGTCGAAGCGGCCCCCCGCGCGCGTGCCTTCGCGTCCGGAGTCCTGACCAGCTGGCGGTTCCCCACCGAACTGCACGACCTGGGTGTGCTGGCCACCAGTGAACTGGTCGCCAACTCCCTCCAGCACGGCACGCCCCCCATGCGCCTGCGTCTGCGCCGCACCGACCGCCGGCTGATCGTCGAGGTCACCGACGGCGACGACCACCTGCCCAGACGCCGCCGCGCGGAACCGGTGGACGAGTCCGGCCGGGGCATCGCCATCGTCGCCACGATCGCCTCCAACTGGGGGTCCAGGCGCACGCCCGGGGGCGGCAAGGCGGTCTGGTGCGAGTTCCTCCTGCCGAAGCCGTGAGCCACGGCCCGTGAGCCACGGCGTGAGGCGTCTGCCGCGACAGGTACGAACCCGTCACGGCAGACGCCTCACTCCCCAGGCATCAGGCCTGCAAGCCTCACGCCTCCGCGGCCGCCACCGCGTCGGCCGGTGCCCGGCCCTGCGTGACCACCCGGCTCCGGGCGAGCGACGGCTGGTTCTGTACGTCCGTGAGCTGCCGCCCCAGCCGCACCGCCAACACCGTGATGACCAGTGAGAACAGCAGGAACGTCACGATGTACGGCGCGTGCAGCGAGGCCCCGAGCGGCCCGCCCACCGCCGGCCCGATCGCCAGCGCGAGCTGCTTCACCAGGGCGAAGGCGGAGTTGTACTGCCCGGCCAGCCCGGTCGGCGCCAGATCGGCCACCAGCGGCGCCAGCGTCGGCGACAGCAGCGCCTCACCCAGCCCGAACAGCGCGTACGTCGAGATGAACGCGGCCGTCGCCATCGCCTGGCTGCCGTGCCCGAGCCCGGCGTACCCGGCCACCGCCCACGCGACGGCCCAGATCAGCCCCACGGAGGCGATCACACGGGACCGCTTCCGCCGCTCCACGAACTTCAGCACCGCGAACTGCGCGATCACGATCATCAGCGTGTTCGCCGCCAGGGCGGTCCCCAGCGCGGACGTGGAGATCCCGGCCGCCTCGACGCCGTACGCGCTCAGCCCCGACTCGAACTGCCCGTAGCAGGCGAAGAACAGCACGAAGCCCAGCACGCACAGCTGCACCATGGCCCGGTTGCCCAGCAGCTGCTTCCAGCTGCTTCCGGCAGCCTGCCCGGGCACCTGCGCCACATGGGGCGCGCGCGGCGTGCGCACCGTCGCCATCACCGCGACCAGCAGCAGGAACATCGCCGCCTCGATCGCGAACAGCAGGGTGAAGGAGGACGCGCTCGTGGTGTCGACCAGATGCCCGCCGATGAGTCCGCCGACGCCGAGCCCGAGGTTCTGCAGGAAGAACTGCATCGCGAACGCCCGCGACCGCGTCTCCGTCGTGGAGCAGTCCACGATCATCGTCGCGAGCGCCGGCTGCATGACGGCCTGCCCCGCTCCCAGCGCGGCGGCGGACAGCAGCACGGCGGCAGCCGAGGCCGACAGCCCCAGGCTCAGCGCGCCGACCGCCGCGGTGACCAGGGCGACGAGCAGCACCGGCAGCGGGCCCCGCCGGACGATGGCCCGCCCGGCGAACGGCAGCACGATCAGGGCGGCCACGGCGAAGACGGCGAGGACGAGACCCGCCGTGACAGAACCGAGTCCCCGTACCTGCGCCACATAGACGTACAGGTAGGGGACGGTGAAGCCGAGCCCGAACGCGCTGAGTGCGTTGCCCACATGGATCCGGCGCATCGCTGCGCCCATTGCCCTGGTCACGTTCACCCTCTCGTGGATCGATCGCTTCAACCGTTAGAGCTGAAGACTTAGAAGCTAAAGTTCGAAGGTAAAGAGTACATAGCGAAGGACTTCAAGGCAAAGAAGCCGCGTGCCATACTGCGGCCATGGGCGACACCTCCGGCGCCGGCGAGCCGACACTCGAAGAACAGATCGCCGCCTACCAGCGCGAGTTCCAGGACCTCGACCCCCAGGTCGAGAAGATCGTCTCGGCGCTCTCCCGTCTCAACCGCCGTATGAACGTCGCGTACGGCAGGCAGACCGCCGAGCTCGGCATCAGCAACACCGACTGGGAGGTGCTCAAGGCGCTCGTCCTCTCCGGCGCTCCCTACCGGCTGGGCCCCGGGGACCTCGCCAAGCGGCTCGGCCTGACCCCGGCCGCGATGACCCACCGCATCGACCGCATGGTGGGGGAGGGGCTCGTCACCCGGGACCGCGACGAGACCAACCGGGTCCGTGTCATCGTCGAGCTGACGGCGGAGGGACGCGAGAAGTGGCTGGAGGCCATGCGCCTCGCCACGGTCTTCGAGGAGGACCTGCTCCAGGACCTCTCCCCGGACGACCGGACCGCGCTGGGCGACGTGCTCACCCGTCTCCTGCGCAGGGTGGAACACGCCCAGCCGGACGCCGGCGGCAGGCTCAGCGACCTCGATTAAAGATCTTGACAGGTGTGGTTGACAGTCCCCCGCAGGATCCGTAAGGTTCTTCGGGTTGCCACGGGGCCGTAACGGTTCTGCGGTAGCACCTCCCGCCGCAGCAGCGGCACCAAACCACCAGCACGACCCCCTCAATGGGAACGACTTCGGCGTGCCCGAATTCAATTCCGATTGAGGCTCGACGGCCCGGTCCACTCCGATTGGGAATCGCCGGGAGAGTCCGCTAAGGTTTGAGACGTCGGAACGGCCCAACAGCCGCGAGGACAACCCCCTCTGACGGGTAATCAGGGCCGAAAGGATCTGATAGAGTCGGAAGCGCCGGAAAGGGAAACGCGAAAGCGGGAACCTGGAAAGCATCGAGGAAATCGGATCGGAAAAGGATCTGATAGAGTCGGAAACGCAAGATCGAAGGGAAGCGCCCGGAGGAAAGCCTGAGAGAGTCTCTCGGGTGAGTACAAAGGAAGCGTCCGTTCCTTGAGAACT